>JBLHOC010000029.1:0-24121 GCA_047620825.1 Bacteroidia bacterium
TTTCTTGCATTTGGTCCACCGACAATCATAACGATGTAATCTCCAGCATCTTTATATAAGTTTTGATTGCCCACTGGTGGTTTTAATTCAGCTCTATGTGCGTCTATCCAAGCCTGTAAATTGAAGTGTTTTCTTACCATTTTCTTCTATTTTAAGTATGTCGAAAATAGTAAAAATTGTCAAATCTTCGAGATGTAAAAGACATAATCAACCAATATCTAAATCCAAGTTAAATTTTGTAACTTTGCCATTCATAAATTTACAACGCGTTATGACGATGTTAACAATACTTCTTGCCTTTGGTTTTCCTGAATGGGGACTGATTGTTTTAGCGGTTCTTCTTCTTTTCGGAGGCCGAAAAATTCCTGAATTAATGAAAGGATTAGGTCAAGGAATACGTGAGTTTAATAATGCCAAAAAAGATGTAAAAAAGCACATTGAAGATGGCATGAAAGATGAGACGAAAAAGGAAGACTAATTCCACGTGAACCATCCCACTTTAAACCACCTACAAAAAGATTTAGTAGCTGGCACAATTTCATGTCAAGATGTTGTTGGTGAATATTTAAGCAAGATTCACAACAACAAACACCTGAATACATTTCTAGAGGTATACGAAACTGAAGCTATTGACCGTGCTGCGTCAATTGATGTCAAGATTAAAGCTGGTCAACAGGGCAAACTTGCTGGTTTGGTTATCGGTCTAAAAGACAACATAGCATATCAAGGTCATGGTGTATCTGCATCATCAAAAATATTAGAAGGATTTAATTCAGTGTATAGTTCCACAGTGGTGGAGCGCTTATTAGCAGAAGATGCTATAATCATTGGGCGCTTAAATTGTGATGAATTCGCAATGGGTGCTAGCAATGAAAACAGTGCATATGGCAACGTTTTAAATGCCATGGATAATAGTCGTGTTCCTGGAGGTTCATCAGGAGGCTCGGCAGTGGCCGTTCAAGCTGGATTGTGTCGAGTAGCCCTTGGTTCTGATACAGGAGGGTCTATTAGACAACCAGCGTCTTTTACCGGAACATTCGGGATGAAACCAACGTACGGTAGGGTTTCGCGATGGGGGCTTTTGGCATATGCGTCGTCATTCGACCAAATAGGACCCATAACTTCAAGTGTGGAGGACATGGCCATTGTACTGGAAGTAATTGCAGGGGTGGATGCAAATGATGCGACTGTTTCAGAAGAACCAGTATCCAACTATTCCAATGATCTTCAACCAACCGGCAAAAAGAAAATTGCTGTGATCGAAGATTGCCTTTCAGCTGAAGGATTGTCTCCAGATGTTAAACAACATACAGAAGAGGCTATCGCCAAACTAAAGTCGGAGGGACATGAGGTTGAATTCGTTTCTTTCCCTTACTTGGATTATATGGTGCCTTGTTATTACGTACTTACAACGGCAGAAGCTTCTTCAAATTTGGCCCGCTATTCCGGACTATTATTCGGACATCGCAGTACTGAGGCTCATGACCTTGAATCCACTTTTAAAATGAGTCGTACTGAAGGCTTCGGAGAAGAGGTGAAACGACGAATTATGGCAGGTACTTTTGTGTTGAGCTCAGACTATTACGATGCTTATTACACGAAAGCTCAGAAAGTTCGACGGGTTATTCAATCGGAAACTGCGAAAATATTAGATAACTTTGACTTCATTATGTTACCAACAACGCCAAGTGAAGCATTTAAATTAGGGGAAAAATCAAATGACCCAGTTGCGATGTATTTGGCGGATATTTTTACTGTTCAAGCACCTCTAGCTGGGATTCCAGCTATTTCAATCCCAACAGGTAAGGCCGAATCTGGCATGCCTTTTGGATTACAATTGATGTCCAAGCATTTTGAAGAGCATGAACTTTTGAAAATGTCTAAATATGTTTATGATCTAATGCAGTCCTAATGCGTATAATAATTGCCTTTATCTGTCTGGCGCTAGCCACTAATAGCTTTGCACAATCTGGTGTTACAGCTAAACGATTAGCAAGTATTAACACTCAAATAGAGCTATCATACAATGGTTATGTGCAACTAGCAATAACAGATTTAACGGATAATAAAGACGAAAAAACAGCAGCGCTACTTGGTAAATCAGCGATTTATTTGTCTGAGATAGAAGACAGCCTAGAAGCACATCAATTACCTCAAGAATTACAGTATTTGATTCCTGCGATAAGCCAGTATAACAATTGGAAGGTATCTGATGATGGAGGTTCGGGATATTGGCAATTACGTTATGTTACTGCCAAAAGATACGGACTAAAAATATCAAGTTATGTAGATGAAAGGCGGGATTATCGCAAAGCAACGTCTGCAGCCATTCCTTACTTGAAGCAGTTATACCAAGAATTAGGTGACTGGCATGCCGTAATAGCCGCGTTTGTAGGTGATCAAGTGGAAGTAACCAAGGCCATAAGAATGGCTGGAGGCAACTCAAATTATTGGGAATACCACCGTTTTCTTCCTGCTAAGTTTCAGTACGCCGTTCCAAGTTTTATTGCTCAAATGTATGTTCATAGTTATTATGAAGCCCACGGTATCCAACCTGAAAATATTGAATTGCCAAAATTGGAGTCGGTACAAATCGAAGAATGGGTGACTATTTACCAGTTGAGCAAAGCATTACAAGTTGACTTTGCTGATTTAAAGGAGTACAATGCCATTTATAAAAAACAGGTAGTTCCAAATACGGACATAACCTATGCTGTAAGAATTCCGTTTGAAAGTGTAGGCAGGTTCTATGCGCTTGGGGACTCAATTTACACGTACCAAAGTCATGAAGTAACACAAGGTCTAGTGGAGCCAATAGTGCAAAAGGATCCAGCAAAAGTGAAGGAACCGGCCACATTGCCACAAGCGAAGACAGGACCGCGACTGATTTATTATACCGTAAGTAAAGGTGATTACTTAGGTCGAATTGCAGACCTGTATGACGTTCGGGTTTCAGACTTAAGGAAATGGAATAAAATTAGAGGGGATAAAATCAATATACATCAACGATTAAAGATTTATAAATCTCCATCACAATACAAAAAATACAACAAAATAAACTCGATGAGTTCTTCTCAAAAAACCCAACTCATCAATAAAGACTAACTGCATTAGGGGTGCAATTCGATTCTCAGAAATACCATAAATCAAAGGAAGTGAGTCCAGGGACGATAGTCTGGATGTTGGTTTTATTGAACCTGGTGCTGGGCTTATTTGTGTTGATATTCCCAAATTCTGAAAGAAGCTTTATATTTAATTCAGATGTCCCATTTGTCCATTTGGTAACCAATGGCGGTGATTCAGATTCAAGCGATTTAAAGCTTCAATTTGTTTCTGCTTCGGATCTATTCAACCAAAAGGAGAAGATTGTTGTCAACTTAGATAGTGTATTAAGTGATGTTATACTGGAGACAATAGTTGAAGCAGAAATTGTCATAGACACATCTTTTACAGAACCTGAACTGGATCGCAAAATCCAATATGCTTTGGCAAATAAGTCTAGTTTAAATGGGTTTTTTAAGGCCTTATCTGAAGTTGAAAACGGCTCTAAAAAAATCATAAGAATCTTGCATTATGGGGATTCTCAATTAGAAGGTGACCGTATTTCAGATTATTTTAGAAATAAAATGCAGAATCGATTCGATGGTTCTGGGCCGGGCATCGTCTTACCTATAGACATAAGTCATGCGCGCAGATCTGTGCGACAGAGTGAAAGTAGAGATTGGGAGAAATATGCGATTTATAGTAAGAAGCGCCACCCCAAAGGTTTATATGGTATTGGCGGATCATCATATATGTTTACCGGCAAGTACTTTGTTAAAATTGGTGAAGATACTATCGTTCAGCATGTATACGACTCCTTAATTGAGAACGTAGTATGGATGTCTGAAGTTGAAAAGGATTCAACATCTGCCTTAGATTCATCCAACTATGTAACTGTGTTTAATCCTTTTGATTCATCGAAATATCAATTAGACACCCTTTACAAACCAATATATGAGCGAAAGGATGCAGCTTATAGTTGGTTAAAATTTAGATGCGCCACTAAAAGTTACCCCAGAGTAAGAACGTTTAGTAAAGTTAAAATGCTGTATACAGCTGAGGATACTGTTCACGTAGAAATATTGATAGACGGCATCTCCCGGATTAAAAAATTACCACCAGCACCTTATGGTACCTTGACGACACTACACTCAGGATTGGTTACAAATAGCGTGATGCTAAAATTTACTGGATCTAGTCCAGTACTTTTTGGTGTAATTATGGACGGAGAACGTGGTGTAGCAGTAGATAATTTCCCAATGCGAGGAAGCAGTGGAACGGGTTATTCGATCATAAATCAATCTATATATAGACGTCAGTTGGAACAGACTAACGTCAAGCTTATTGTCATGCAATATGGAATTAATGTGATACCTAACCCACAAAAAAGGTATGGATTTTACCAACGTATGTTTAGCAGGGAATTAAAAGCGATTAAAAAGGCTATGCCCGATGTAAACATTCTGGTTATTGGTCCAAGTGACATGAGTAGAAAAGTAGGTGGAGAATATGTCTCGTACCCAAACATCACTAAGGTTAGAAACGCGATGCAAAAAGCGGCCTACGACAACAATTGCGCGTTTTGGGATTTGTACAGTGTTATGGGCGGTGAAAATTCCATGGTTGGATGGGTCAATAATACACCAACTTTAGCAGCCAAAGACTATACGCATTTCAACTCTAGAGGTGCCAGATACATCGGAGAAATGCTTTACAATGCCATTATGAGTGATTATGTGGTTTGGAAAACGTCAACCAAACAAAACATTCAATAGCTAACATCTTAGAAAATTTGGTATATGCTTTTTAATTAAATTGCATTTAACTTATATGTCAAGAATGCGCAACTCTAAAATTTCTGGAATGGGCTTTTATGTCCCTGATAACGTGGTAACAAACCAAGATTTATCAGAGATGATGGAAACTAATGATGAATGGATCAAGGAAAGAACGGGCATCCAAGAACGAAGATGGGTAGTTCCTGGAACAGATACCACCTCCGGAATGGGTGTGAAAGCAGCCCGAAAAGCCTTGAAAAATGCCAATGTCGAAGCGAAGAATGTTGACTTTATAGTGTTTGCTACGTTAAGTCCAGACTATTACTTCCCAGGCCCAGGTGTACAAGTTCAGGAGGCTTTAGAGATGGATACGATTGGAGCTCTTGATGTTAGGAATCAATGTTCAGGTTTCGTTTATGCCTTAAGTGTCGCGGATCAGTTTATCAAAACAGGTATGTATAACACCATTCTGGTTATTGGATCTGAACTTCATTCTGGAGGCTTGGATAAAACAACACGTGGTAGAGGTGTATCTGTCATTTTTGGAGATGGGGCGGGAGCGGCTATTTTAACAGCTTCACCGGATGACAGCGGTATTTTAAGCACACACTTGCACAGCCAAGGGGAACACGCAAAAGAGCTGTCATTAATTGGACCTGCAACCAACAGATGGGTAGACCAAATTATAAAAGATGCGGATAAAGATGATTTATCTTATTTCCCATATATGAATGGCAATTTTGTGTTCAAACATGCTGTAACGCGTTTTCCTCAAGTCATCATGGAAGCTCTTGAAAAAAATGGTTATACTCCAGCTGACATTGATTTATTGGTTCCACATCAAGCGAACCTGCGTATCTCTCAATTCATTCAAAGAAGTATGAAATTGCGTGATGACCAAGTCTTTAATAACATAATGAAATTCGGAAATACTACGGCTGCCTCAATCCCAATTGCCCTTAGCGAAGCCATTGACGAAGGAAAAGTTAAAAAAGGGGACTTGATTTGTTTAGCGGCATTTGGCAGTGGTTTTACATGGGCAAGTGCCTTGATAAGATGGTAATTCGTTAGCATTTCGTCGATTCGTGTAATTTCTTTGTCTAAACTGTTAAATATCAGTTAAAAACAGCAAACCCTTTCAGTGTTTTATCTGTTGAATAGTTCCATATTCGCGCCCTTTAGCACAATAAAGCTGAGGATTGACGTTTAAAAGATATGAGCAACTACCAGATGAGTATTAGGTCTGTTTGGAGAAAACTAGTAACCTGGGGTTTCACAAAAAAAACCCTTAAGTGGACTGCAGTGTTTGTCGCACTAAAATGGATTCTCACGCTCACGCTTGTGACCTACCTGATTAGTATAGATAAATGGAGAATTTCCTATTGGTTAGTCTTTCCAGCAGTTGCCATTGGTTTACTTTATTATCAAAAACGCAAAAAACAAAAAGGATAAACGGCGTTACAGATTTTGTAAACTTACGATTCTTCAGTAATCCTAAAGTGAAATGCAGATGGGCTTGGGCGAATAAATGTGAGGCTGCGATTTTGTCAAACGCAATGCCACCTTACCTTCACGAAAGCATCAGGAGGCTATCAGTTATAATTTTCGCATAAAAAGGTTACTTTTACACGATTATCACTATTAATCTCTAAGTGAACACTGAGAATCATATTGTTCTAGGCATAAAAAAGGGTGACTCTAAAACCCTTAAAGGCGTATATAGCGATCATTTTGGAATGGTGCGGAACCTAGTGCTTAAGAACTCCGGAAGTGATGTTGATGCAGAAGATGTATTTCAAGACGCACTGGTCGTACTTTTTAAGAAGTTCAATCACTCAGAATTCAATCTCACAGTAAAGTTTAAAACGTATCTATACTCTGTATGCCGCAACATTTGGTATACTGAGCTAAAAAGAAGAGGTGGCAAGCTTGCTCGTTTAAAGGATTATGAACACCATATTGATTTGGGTTACGAATTCCACGTAAACTGGAAAGAGACACAAGAAGATGCCATTGTCCGAATGGAGAAAGCCTTGAAGTACCTAGGAGATAAGTGCAAGCAAATATTGTTGCTGTTTTACTACCAGAAATGCTCCATGGACGAGATAGCAATTACATTAGAATATAATAACGCTGATTCTGTAAAGACTCAGAAATACAAGTGCATACGTCAACTTAAGCAAAACTTAAACCATTGACTACCGAGAAGGACATAGCGCTAATTGATGCATTTATTGCAGGGAAGCTAGTCGGAAACGACAAAACGGACTTTGAGATGCGTGTTAAACGTGATTTGGAATTTGCCAAGACGGTTAGGCAGCAAATTCATGCGGTTGAGCATCTTGAAATTTATGGAGCTGCAAGCATGGGTTCCGCACTACGCGGTGACATGCAAACATGGAAAGCAGAGGGAGGACACAAACCATATAAATCTGAATATATGGCCAAACAGATGCTTATTAAGGTAATAAGCACCGTTGTCATTCTCGCAAGTGCCGCTGGGGCAGTTTGGTATTTCGTATTACGTGAAGAACCTGTAAAGGTAAAACCCGTCATTGAGGAACCAATAGAGGAAGCTATACCTGAACCACAACCTGAAGTAAGCTACGACACATCGATGTCACTCATTGAACTAAAATCTAGTGAAGACCAGATTGCAGATATAAAATTAGACATCCAGGATCCAACTACATTTTCAATCGTTGAAATTGCAGAAGAAAACGGAGTGTACACATATCTACTTGAGTATGATGGTGAGAGTCAAACGATCAAAAGTTCAGACCCAGACTTGGATGACACCCTTATGCAAATGGCTGATGATGCTATAGCTGGAGGACAAGATGAAGCAAAGACTATTGTCACGCCATTGGTAAAAACGACAAACAGACAGGCTACAAAGCCAGCTGAACCGGCTGAGAAAACGGTAGAACCTGTAGTAAAAAAAGCACCACCTCCTGTTAAGCCTAGGCCTAAAAGAAACCCAAGCAAAGTAGAGGACGACTTCCCATACTAGGATTTGTCCATACATGCTGATTGAAGCTCCCCTTATTTTTAAATACTTCTTTAAATCAAATGTTCGAGCATTTGCCTTTTGGCCGTTTATTGTAGTTAAAGATTTAAGTTTTAAGGCAGATAAGATTCTGGTAAACCACGAAAATATTCATCTCAAGCAGCAGTTAGAACTGCTCATTGTGCCGTTCTACGTGATTTATTTTATAGAATTTTTAATTTGGTATGTCCTACTTAGAGACTTCGATAAAGCCTATAGGCGTATTAGTTTTGAACAAGAAGCATTTGAGAATGATACAAATTCGTCCTATCTCAAGCAAAGAAAACCGTTCGTAATGTGGCGCGGTTAATTAATGTTGGATATAAGAGTTTTACATACCAAATTTGCACACTCAATACTACAAATATGTTTGGTTTAGATAAATTGAAAGACTTCAAGAAAAACGCAGAGGAAGCGAAATTAAGATTAGAAAACATTACGGTTGAAGGCATAGCAGGCTCGGATTTAGTGCGTGTTGTTTCTACAGCAAGTAAGAGAATCGTTTCTGTTGATATTAACGAATCTGTATTAAGAACGGCTTTAAAACCAGATATTGATAAGTTGGTTCTGGAAGCGATAAATAATGCACTGGCACAAGCAGACCAAGTGACTCAAAGTGAGATGCAGGGTATTATGCCTAACATCCCTGGTCTGGGATTATAACCCTATTTAAGTCTTCTTGATAATTGAAACCGTAAAGCATTCACTTTTGGTTGTTCAGCACCTTGTATAATAGGGGTAAAGCCAAATTGAGCAATCATATTCAAGCTATAATGTGCATCAATGGAATAGGTTACTGATGCTAAAAGCGGTACATCTACTATCCGAAAATTAATGTCAGGAATTGGGCCGGCCGACTCGCCTAACGTATATTGATTTTGAAAATGTGCGAGTACAAATTGAGGCTCGAATCCAATACCAAATACCAACTGTTTGCCTATGTTTCTTTTATAGTAAAACCCAGTTGTAAATAACAAACGGCCAGTTAAGGTAGTTGATCGATAATAGTAAGATGAGTTTTCAACGCTGTATGTTTTTAACTCTTCATTTGCGCCATTAAACAATATCATTGGGGCCCAACTACAATGTGATGACTCTTTTTGTTTTGTGAGTAGTTCAATTCCAAAACCACCTCCGAAAGCGGCATAGTTGGACGCCTCTTTTTTTTGGTGAAAAACAGCACTTGTTTCAATATTAAGTCGTGCTGTCCCCATTGTTTTTCGCAAATCATGGACTTCAATGTCTTGCGCAGAAACGTACTGGCTTATTAAGCCAAATAAGAGAAGATATGTTAGTCGTTGAGTAAGCATCCTAATTTAAATTGTAATGTGCTAAAACGGTGTTTTTGTGTGCTTAATTGATTGGTACTATAGTCACCCAAGCTTTGCTGCATTCGAAATCCAACTTCAAATCGTCTAAAGTGCATGTTGACTTCGATATTAAGACCAATGTCTGTCGAAGCAAACCCACCTCTGTTTGAGATGCGCGTATTTTCTTCTACCCTTCCTGATTCTGGTGCACCTGGATAATTAAAGCTGCTTGTCACGTCACCTGACAGTCCAGTTAAAAACGATATTTGAGGGCCGGCATTGATACTAATGTCTGGTGAAAGTTGTACGTAAAGGTTGACAGGTATTGTTACATATTTTAAGGCTTTTATTTCGGCGCTATCTTTTTGAGTGTAGTTGAAATTGTTAAAAACGTTATAGCCTTCCACATAGGTAATTGGTCTTATCAAAACTGGGTTGTACCCAAGTTCAACGTGTAGTGCCGAACGCGTATTTACAAACCGACGAGCAAAAATGGCAGCTCCAGTATTACGAAATACGGATCCGGGACTATAACCTAAAAATGTGCCCGTTTGTATTTTAAAACCAACTTGATTTTTAACATAACGTACTGGAATGTGTTGATATGGAGTGAGATCAAAATAGTCGTCTATCGCTTGCATTACAGTAACATCAGGATAAGACATTTCGTCAGGCTCTGGTTCTTCAACAAGGTTGTTGGCTGAATTGTCCAAGACAGGCGAAGTTTGAGCTACCGGTTTAGTCTTCGTTCGAGATGGTAGTACATGTTTAGAATGTTCCGGCATATTGACCATAAGAATAGTAGGTTCAAATGGTTTGGTGGGTGTAGGTAAATCATCGGTATGATCTATATCACTTACTACATGCAGATAATTTGAATGGATGCCAGATTGTTGTTCTATTGAATTCAAATACACCGGTCCTTGAGGATTGGTTTTTGATTTAACATATAACCCAACAACACCTATGGTAAGTGTAGCTATGAATAGGTTTAAATAGAGTTTGTATTTGCCAATGAAATATGACCAACCACCATGTACAGGAGGTGTTGTCTCCATTGCCTGCTCCATTTTTGCCCAAGATTTTCCCATATCAGGTAAATCAACGCCCTGAAGCTTTTCTTTAATGATATGGTGATTATTGGTAGTTTTCATTTCATTTGTTTCCTCTAATATTGTTTGCTTACGATTCCAACCTCGTATAATTTCTCTTGTAATATTTTACGTCCTTGGTTCAAGTGCCATTTACTTGTGCCAACGCTTATGCCTAATTCCTTCGCGATTTCTGCATGTGTATTCCCTTCAACGATATACAAGTTTAAAACGAGTCTTTGGGCTGGAGGTAAATACCGAAATAAGTCTAATATTTCATTTGAAGCCAATTCTGAGATAATAGTTGCTTCAACGCCTACGTCAAATGCCTCGTCTATATTCGTCTGGAATTTGAACTTTTCTTGTTTTCTAATAAAGTCAATAGCTGTGTTCACTATTATTCTACGAATCCATCCACCAACCGCTCCAGAACCAGTGTATTGATCTAATGAGTTAAAAATTTTTAAAAATGCTTGATTGTAAATATCAACTGCATCATCGTTGTTTGTCACATACGACATACAGGCAGGCATCAACAATGGATAAAAATGCTTGTACAGTTTCTCCTGTGCAAGACGGTCTTGTTTTTTGCAAGACTCAATCCATTGTAATATGTCCGTGTCGTTAATCGGCATTAAAAAGAGTTTACATAGTAACGTAAAAACTACTATTCTTTTATGCTTGACGAATATTTTTGTGAAAAGGTTGGGTAAAAAGCAAAGTTTATCGAGAATTACTGATGCAGTAATTTTCAACTTCTTCACCAAATTCAGTCCATTCTTTTTGTCTGCCCCATTCTTTACCAGATAGGTAATATTTTGAGCTTGATTTTATTCCATTCGAATGCCAAGTTTCAAATGGGCCATTAATTTTGCCATCTTCATATCCGCAGTTCTGCATAGCCTGGCCATTATCCCACCATAATTTACATTCACCATGTTGGACACCAAATTTATATAAACAGGCTTTATGCAACTTTCCATTGGTGTGCCACTCCTTGAAAATGCCATGTATTTTTCCCTCAATATATTGAGAAACACATTTTGCCGATCCGTCTTTGTGGTATTCTTTTACGACTCCGTTATACGGATGATGATTCATATGCAAAACATTGTCCTTTAATTGGAAGTCGGTTTGTTTTGAATTTGAATTGCTCATTTATGTGGATAAGACGTTGTAATTCCTTTCGGGGCTAGCGAATTAAGCAAAAATTATCCACATTACAAAGACATTGCCGTGATTTAATAATTACCTAGTCATTACTCACCAGCCAGCAACCTTTGTCTCCATATCCAGCTACCATCTGGGGCCATGTAGCTTGGAATATAGCCATATCTTAAATGATATACGTTTAGTTTTTGGTCAAAGTCTAGTTGGTCATACGTGGCGGAAACCACCTCATTACCCTTTGTGTCTATCAAGCCGTAGGAAAGGCTTTTGTTGGCAGATATCTCACCTAACGCATTAATTCTTATTACAGAGTATTCACATGGTAAAACATGTTCTCCCTGCTTATTTATCAAACCCCACTTACCGTCTTTCCTTACCTGCGCATAACCGTCTTTAAAAGGCTTCGCTAAGTCATACGATGTGTTTGAAATGGGGACGCCATATCGATTGAAAAATCTAAAACCAGATGCAGTGCGTCTAAGTACAAAGCCTTCGGAATATAAAAGTCTGTCGCGAAATGGATATGTTGAAAGCACAGTTTTGTCCTTGTCAATTACATATTGCCCTTTTCTGGTTTTAACCAATGCCGCTCCATCAGAAAATGCGGTCCCTTCTGTGTATTGCAGTTTGATTTGAAACTTACCATATTCATCTACATACCCAACTTTGTTCTTTTTACGGATCATAGCTAATCCATCAGAATATGGCCTCATTCTTTGTACGTGCAAAAATGTTTTTAGCCGTTTACCAGATGAATGATAAACCACGAATTTACTGCCCAAACCTGCTAAAATTGCGGTGTCGCCAATGTACACTTTGGAATAACGTGTTGGTACTACCGTCTTTCCGATACTGTTCACAACACCTTTGCCCCCTTTGCGTACAATACACAAGCCATTTTGGTCGAACGACCACATTTTGTCGAAGCTATTTTTTCGAATTATTTCACCGGTACTATCAATGAAACCTAACCTGGAGCGTCCAATACGCACTGCGGCAAAACCATTCGAAAATGGGTAGGCACGACTAAATAATTGATCTGTGATTATATCACCATCTGTATTGATGATACCATAACCACTCGTACGATTTTTGCCTCGTTTTGAAATGACCATCCGTTGTGCAGACAACCCTTCTGAACTCCATATGATTTTTCCGAGGGTTGGTTTAAATAACAAAGAACCACTCGTATCCACTAAAGTCCATTTGCGGTCTACTTCCATTGGGGAAAAGCCACTATTAAATCGATGACGATACGGTATTCCTTCGACAGTGGTATTGCGAGTAGTCCCATCATCCCGTAAAATAACAAACGTATCATTTTGAACTACCCATGCTGCACCATGGTTTAAATCACTTCCGTATTCAAATACGTTTCCAATTTTTTGTCCCTTCTGATTATAGTAATTGTAGCTCGCTGACCTTTTGCTCACTTTAAAATAGTGTGAGCTATCACCGGATATTTTTTGAATTGAAGTATATGCAAATCGTGTTAAAAAGGTGCCTTTTCGATCCATTAATGCGCATGTGTCGCTTCTATAGACAACGGCATTTGTTGAATCAAATGGAGTCGCATATGTTATTTTATTCGTTTGCATTTTATAAATAGGAAGCAATAAATTTCCTTGTCTGTCAATGAAATTCCATTGACCTTTCACTGCAGATACGCTTACAGCCTTAGACTTATATCGTGATTGGACATAGTTCAGATACCTATTGTATGATCGCCCAATGGAGTAGCCATATTTGGTTGTAAACTTCCAAGCCAATCCTATGTTGGGCAAACTCGGAGGCTCAATATAGCTTAAGTGACCACCGATGTAAATTCTTGCCCGGCCATTAACGAAATCGCCAATAAACGCACTGTTCATTCTTTTCTTGTATCCAGAGTTTTTATCAATTACATCAAAAACCCCAGTGTTTAGCCTAACTCGAACTATCTGAAACGACGGGTCTAACAGCATTTCTTCATCGATATATGTACACTGTGTATGGATGAGTTGAGAACCTTTTACCTCGTCCACCACACCCAAATAGCTTTTTACCAGTTTACCTGTGCGTGGGTTTATGATTTGTCTTTTGACTATGGTGAATCGACATCCATTAAGTTGTTCTATACTAGAATAAGTTGGTCTAATGAGTTCAGAGCCGGTTCTACTTACAAAGCCCCACAATCCGTTTCGTAAAAACCATCTGCCCTTTTTTGTTATACCTGTATCTTGTTTATTGGCAATATTTGCATTTCTAGAAATTGACATGTCAAAACTATTGACGGTCCGCACATTTGTAAACGACATACTGTCTTTTAGCTTGTTATCTTCTAGCTGAAATAACCATAAGGTGTTAGAGGATGTGTAGGCCTTTATCGTATGGTTATATAAGTTTAAACTCGAATACTTAGGTGCAAGAATCTCTTTCTTCGAATGTATGTCAATAATACCGATTCCATCGTTTGTGAACACTTTAGCCAACGCAGAGTCAATAGGTTGTATGGCCTTGTACTTCCAAGCATACATGGGTTTTAATGTGGAGTCTAAATAGTTCGCGTAACCTTGCTGAATAACGTAATAAAGTTTATTTGGATACAATTTCAACACGGCATATGTTTCTGAGTCGAGATAATCGCCAGTTACAATTTGTTTCAAGTCATTTTTGCTTATCACCAATCGACCAGACTCTTTTTGATCGACGAATCCGAAATTTGTAGCAATATCGTTCAGTGTTTTGGCTGAATATAAAGTTGTATCCTTTCCATTAATGCCTATGAAATACCCTGAATTAATCGTTAATATTTCTTTCCAGCCTTTTGGCTGTGAAGCATTTGCTTCCCCTTGTATAAACCACTTGTTTCCTGCTTTGGTGAATACGTAATATCCAATATGCTGAACATCAGTATACGCGCCTTCAAGATATAAGTCGAGCAGTGGGATATAGAAACTAAAAGTTTTTCCATCCATATTCGCACACCAATAATTCCCAGCGTACAGTTGAATCTTCTCATATTTGTCGGGCACCACTTGGATACCTGTTGTATCCATAATACCGAATCGGTTTGACTTGCTAACTATAAAATGATCAGACCGTATCGTTGATTCAATCGTGCTGTAAATCGGGTCTAAAATTTTAGTGCCATCATATTTGCACATGCCAAGAAATAGGTCTTTTCTGTAGACAATGAAACTTCCTAATCGATTAAATTCATTTATTCCATTTGGACTAATACGTGCACCATCTTGATTGATTAAATAGCTTTTACCATTAAGTTCAACTTTGGCTACACCGTCTTCGAATTTGTGAGCGAGGTCAAATTTGGCAGGAATTACAAACGTTCCAGTGCAGTTGATGTAGCCCCAATGTGCGTTTTGTTGCACTGGAAGAAATTCAGCTTGACCAAAACAAATTGGAATTGTGCCAGCACCAAGTATCAATAATGTGATGAATATTAATCGCTTCATTTCGACGTATATCCTATGAGTTTGTCTCAATAAATTTAGATAGATCCTGAGTCGAGTGAACGAAGACTCCAGTTGGGCTCAGGTGTAAGCTTATATTTTTGCTTGATTTGGCCTTGTTGAGCTGGGATTGTGGTATTTTATCTGTTTTTAGGATGGCGATTTCTTTATTTGGCATAATGGCCAGTAAAGTATTTGAATAGGTTGGGTTGAAGGCCAAATTGCCAAGGTTGGATTGATAGAATGTGATTACCTCGCCACGGTCTCCGGTAATCATGTAAACAATAGGTAACTCATGGTCTTGATATTTTCCTGGCACGTCGTACTTGGCATTTAACAGTAAAGTTTCAGGTTGTTTTATAATACGATCCCAATTATATACACCAAGATTACGAACAGAAACAGCTCTTACAAATGCCCTTCGAGCACTAGATAGTTCAATGGCCATCTTAGCTTTTTCTTGTTTTTGTTTGTGAGCGACAACCGCTTTGTCGTATGATTTAAGGGCTTCTTTATAACCATTGCCAAATAAAACTGGAGTCACCTGGGCTGACTTTTCTCGTGTTACGTACTTCTTTTTCACTTCACCAGTTTTCTTGTCCAAATATTCCTCCTTAACCAAACGTGAGGCGATAATTGTACAAACGCCAGAGTTGTTGTCAACTTTTGCAATATGAATTTTTTTCCATTTTCGACTAAATAGCCAATCATTTTTTTCATCTTGTGTGATCGAATGGTCGGCAAATTTCCACATAATGCTTTCCCAATTCTTCATTCCAAATTGATCAACGTTATCAACGTTTAAATCAAAAACAGGATCCTCGGATGAAGCTTTTATAGGTTTTTTTGGCTCAGAACCAACAAACAGAAGAGGTGAATTAGTCGTAAAATTTGTGACTGAATTATCCACTGGTGCACTTGGTTGACTATTTGCCGATAAGGCCGTTTGGTTTTGTTCAACCCATTTACCAGAAGTGTCATTGTACTGATAAAAATTAAAACTCCCGGCTTTATCACTCATCGTTTGAATTTCAATCTGCTTACCATCTGCAAGCCTTAATTGCTGGCCATTCTGTTTGGCTTTGATTTCGAACATACCGCCACTTTCAAAGTACCCTATTTTGCCTTTTTCTTCGATGCACATGGGTAATCCACTCGCAATTACAGAAGCCGCATCGTTTATCTCTGAGAATTCCAGCTTTACCTTTCCTTGTACAGGGTTGCCACTGGCATCAACAAAAGCGTTTGTTGGCACAATGACTTTGGCGCCGGAAGCATAATTGATTTGGGCACCTGCAACGGCCTCAAATACGTCGGACTGACATCCAACTGCCATGTCTAAGATCGGTTTAATACGTTCGAATGTTGCTTCTTTGGCGATGGAGGCTACTCCTTCTGCAATTTTGGATTTCTGTGAGCAGCTAAAAGCGGTCACTAAGAATAGACTCACGATAAAAATTTGGATTTTAGATTTCATATTCATGTATTTTTTTTGTTCTAATCAATCGGAAAACATCCGCTGTTTAGGGTTAATACTTGAATTATGAAAAATGTAACCTTTACGGTTATAGAAATTGGTTATCGTTTTAACGGGGAAGTGTCACAGAAAAGTATGACGGCCAGGATAATAGTTGAAGTAACTGTCCGTTTTTGTTAAGAAACAGGGTTTTGATACACCTCGTATGTGTAGTCATTGGTATCCTTTTCATGCAAAAACTTGGATTCTACCTCATCCTCATCTCGAGCCATAAAGTACGACACGTGTTGGCCCTCTTCATCGTTCTTTTGCCATTTTACACTGAATGAAAGTAATTTAGACGTGTGATTATTGTTGCTCATAAATTTCTTCATTTTATCTAGACAGTCAATACTACTTGTCCCTTTGACGGTATGAAGCAACATGTATTCATTATGTCGTTGATTGTATGTCAAAACATTTAACTTAATCGTTTCGTAATCGGATAATAAATTGACATGATAATCAAAATGACAAGAAACTCCGTTGTCGCTTCTAAGCATTTCGCCAATTTTATGTTGTAATTGTATCTGTTCTAATTTTTTATCAATTTTAGACATATTCGTTGCACATTTGAATGAGCAAATATCGTAAAACACATTGGATGACCATATGGAATTAGGAGATGATTATTTTATGAAACAAGCGATTAAACAAGCGTTAATTGCTTTAGAGGATGACGAGGTGCCCATTGGTGCTGTTGTGGTCGTTAACAATCAAATTATAGGCAAAGGATATAACCAGACGAAACGACTAAATGACGCCACAGCACACGCAGAAATGCTTGCTTTAACATCTGCGTTTAATCATTTTAACGCTACCGTTTTAGATGAGTGTGTGCTTTATGTTACTGTTGAACCTTGCGCCATGTGTGCCGGAGCCATTAAATGGGCTCGATTAAAAAAGTTGGTGTTTGGAGCGCAAGAACCCAAAAGCGGATTTTCCCAATACACACCAAGTTTATTGCATCCTAAAACTGAAATTGTTTCAGGATTGCTTGAACCTGAATGCAAAAGTTTAATGCAGTCTTTTTTTGAATCAAAACGCGATTAGATTACTCCAATACTTCAAAATAGTGGTTAATCTGGTTAGAGAAACTCACTAGACCTACACTGTTGTATCCATGATAACTGTGAGTTTGTTTTAACACCAGTATTTTATTGTCATAGATATAAGGAACAAAATAGTCGTAGTACGTTGTGTTTGATGGTTTGTTTTGCGATTGACTCACAATAGAATCCGGGATCACTGGTACTAGCCACATATTTTGTACCTGGTATAATTCCAAAATTTGTTTAGCCGAAAACGTAGTTGGTTCATGCCTATATGTTCGAGATAGATAATACAAGTTGCTGTTCGAAGCCATTTGGTATATGCTGTTTTGAAAGAATAAACCACCGTAATCTAACCTTCGACTGCTTCTGTCATGTTTAATGGTATCTGAAAAGCGAAGCACATACTTTAGTGTTGTATCCAAAACTTTTACAGCAGTGTCATGAGCGTAGCGTTTCTTAAAATTTAAGAGCGCTTTCTTTTGCTCATCCAACGAATCGATTTTTTGGATGTGTACCTTTTTCGATTCATTGGGCGTGATGATGCCAAATTGTGCCATCAATATGTTGGAACTACCTACGAGTATTAGAACCAAAGTCAATCGAATACTAGGTGTCATTTTATTACGTCTATGAGTTTTACTTGTCCGTCATCCGTAATCATAAAAAACTTCTTTTGAACTTCTGTTTTTGTTATCGTTTTTACGACAACCGGTTTCTTTTTAGTGAATATGATTTTCATATTCATCGTATACTGAATAGAAGGTTTGGTCACTTTGGGATGTAAAATGATGTCAAAATTGTTAAAGGGTAAATAATCGTAATACATGCTTGGTGAAGCAACAGTCCGTACAGAGGTCATAAGCTCTTGGTTTTTGTCTAAGAGTTTGTCATATGACATACGTGTCAACCCAGAGTACGATGTATAACGCGCAATTGGATAAACGGCTGAAGTTTTTTCACTCAACATACGGTCGAAAGAGTCAAGCTCTATCCCAACTTCGCCATATCGTTCTTCTAGTTTGTTGATGTAGGAGGTTAGCAGTTGTCGCATCGTATCATAATACTGGTAAGGGTTTTCTGCGAAATAATCCACCTTGACTAAATCATATATTTCGTGCTTTGAAGCTTCAAAGACTACATCGTTCAACAAGTCATATTTGTTGAAAACGACCGTTATGTTTTTATGTAACTCAAATCCTATCGGTACTTCATTTTGACTTTTACTGAATAGTTTTTTGAAATTCTTTAATCCGTAAATCGGGACTTGAGAAATGACTTCAACTACAATATCCTTTGAACCTATTCCATTTGCCACTAAGCCCTTTTTAAAGGCCTCTATGCGATCGTTTAGCTGTGTGTTAACCTCTAAGGACGTTTTGGCAATTTGGCGCACATTAAAGATGGCAGCATAGCCAGTAGCTTCAACGTTCATCAACAAATTGAGGTCCATTGTCACATTGTCTCCAGTTGCCCACTGAGCTTTTAACTGATTTAACTGGTGTTTGACTTGAGCTTGGCTAGAGTTCCAATTTTTATATTCAATTTGTCTGTAGTTGTCGACATTTATTTGACCACTAGCTGTAAGGCTTATAACGGTCAGAACGATAAAAGAAATAAAATTTTTCATGCTTTTTTGATTCAAAGCAACGGTCACACCATTAAAATGTCAAGCTGAACTTAGTCTAAGGTAGTGTCCAATAAGTAAACGTGAAGATTTATGTGGTTACAACTTATTTTTAACAATATCGGAAACGCACTCAGGGTTTAATAGTGTAGAAATATCTCCAAAGTTATCCAATTCATTGCTTGCGACCTTTCGCAAAATTCTCCTCATTATTTTACCACTTCTTGTTTTGGGCAAACCGTTACAAAACTGAATTTTTTCTGGTTTGCTAATTGGCCCAAGGGAATTACTTACCAATGATTTAATTTCTAACTCTAAAGCGGCACTTTGGTCCGGACTAATGGGATTTTTCAACGTGACAAAGGCATAAATGCTGTTTCCTTTAATATCGTGTGGATATCCAACCACCGCAGCTTCTGTCACATTTTCATGTTCATCTATAATGTTTTCTATTTCTGCTGTCCCAAGATTATGACCACTCACGATCACTACATCGTCTACACGCCCTGTTATCCGGTAGTTTCCTGACTCGTCTCGTTTAGCGCCATCACCGGTAAAATATTTTCCCGGAAAATCACCGAAATAGGTGTCTTTAAATCTTTGATGGTTGCCATAAATGGTTCTAGCCATACTTGGCCACGGGTATTTGATGCACAATCGACCCTCAGCTTGCATGGATTCGATTTCTGTTTTGTCTTCGTCCATTAGACAAGGTTGTATGCCGGGTAATGGTAAAGTTGCGAAAGTTGGAATGGTTTGGGTAATGCCAGCCAAAGGAGATATTAATATTCCACCAGTCTCGGTTTGCCACCAGGTATCAACTATGGGACATTTTGATTTTCCAATGTTTTCATCATACCATTCCCACGCTTCTTTATTAATTGGTTCACCTACTGTTCCTAAGGTTTTCAAACTGCTGATATCACAGTCTGTGACATGACTTAAGTCACACTGAGCAAGTGCTCTTATGGCAGTTGGTGCTGTATAAAGTATATTGATGTGATGTCGTTCAACTACCTTCCAAAATCGTCCCATGTCGGGATAACTCGGCACGCCTTCGAACATCACTGTTGTTGCTCCAGCGCTAAGCGGGCCATATATGATATAACTATGTCCAGTGATCCAACCGATGTCAGCCGTACACCAATAGATATCATCAGGTTGGTATTGAAAAACATTTCGAAAACTATAGTTGGTATAAACCATATAACCAGCACACGTGTGAACCATGCCTTTTGGTAGTCCTGTGCTGCCTGAGGTATACAGAATAAATAAAGGATCTTCTGCCTCCATGGTCTCAGCCAAGCAAGTGCCTGATTGATTGTATATCAATTCATGCCACCAGAGGTCTCTACCAGCCACCATGTTGATTTCAGATTTTGTTCGTTTATAGACAACTACTTTTTCTATACAAGAACATTGTTCCAATGCCTCGTCAGCAATGGCTTTTAAGGGAGTGATTTTAGCCCCTCTATATCCGCCATCTGCCGTGAGCAAAAACTTACAGGCAGCGTCATTAATTCTATCGGAAAGACTTTTTGCACTGAATCCGGCAAAAACAACTGAATGAATGGCCCCGATGCGTGCACAGGCTAGAACAGCGTACGCTAATTCAGGTACCATAGGCATGTAAAGGCAAATTCGATCACCCTTTTTTGCGCCAATAGACTTCAGCATGTTGGCCGTTTTATTTACCTCAGCAGCCAGTTGATTATACGAAATATGGAGTGGATTTTTGTTTATATCATTGGGCTCAAAGATGATGGCTGTTTTATCACCTTTAGTTTCGAGATGTCGGTCGATACAATTTTCTGTGATGTTGAGCTGAGCGCCGGAAAACCAAGTAACACTTGGCGTTTCAAAATTATAGTTTAGGACGGAATCCCATTTCCGTTTCCATAAAAACTCGTCACTTGCAAATTGATCCCAAAAATCCTCAGGATTGGTAACGCTTTCACGGTATAAGGTCTTGTAATCGTCAAAAGATTGGGCAATAAATCGAGACATAGTGCCGTAAAAATAAACTTTCTTTGGTAACTAAATCCATTCTGTAATATGCACCTAAGCAGATTGAATAACCTGAATTATTTCGGATGCAGGTATCACACCACTTTGTCGCCAAATGGACTTGCCATTTTTAAATACGGCTAATGTTGGAACACCTTTCACATGAAGTGATTGTGCCAATTGAGGATTTTTGTCAACGTCAATTTTAATGACTTTAACCTGGTCACCCAGTTTCTTTTTGACCTCGTCGAGAATAGGTGGCATCATTTTACATGGACCACACCATGCAGCAAAGAAATCAACAAGAACTGGGGTGTCAGAAGATATTATTGATTGAAAATTTGCCATGTTAAATATGATTCAATAGTGATGCCACCTTTTTTGATAAAGCAGAATGTCAGTTTTTACCTCGTAAGGGCGTTAGCACTTTGCCAAGAACCGCCATTATAAGCTTCTATGCCATGATTTTTAAGAATGCTAGCTGCACTTGCACTTCGCATACCACTTGCACAACATGTAATAATTGGTTTTCCCCATCCATTAATTTTGTCAATTTTGTTTTGAACTTGATCAAGAGGGATGTTTTTAGAAGTCTTTCCATGACCTTGTTTAAATTCACCAACTGTTCTTACGTCTAATATGATTGCACCTTTTGCAACCACTTCAGATAGGTCCAGTTTAGAACCTAATAAATTTTTAAATATGCCAAACATAGGTGCAAAGCAAAAGGATAATGATTAAAATTGGGGGTATTTACTGATTGAAAGATTATATAGGCATATAGACAATGTCTTTAACATAAAAGTCAAAATGAAGAAAAGTAGAGTCATAGAGGTACTTACCGCTAAATTGAACGACCAATTGGTTGAATTGAAATCTGCCATGGATAGCGTGAGTGAATCTATTAAGGGGGAGGAAAAAAGTTCAGCAGGCGACAAATACGAGACTTCTAGAGCCATGAATCACATTGAGCTAGACCGCTTGAATAAGCTATACAGTAATTTGATGAAGAATGGCAGTATGCTTACAGCATTATCAAATAAGGAAATTGATGACAAAGTAAGGCAAGGTGCATTGGTTACTACATCAAAAAGGGTGTTGTTTTTTTGTGGTGGCATGGGCAAAGTGACCATTGATGGTGTTGATGTTTTAACTATGTCTATGGGAGCCCCTATCGGTCAAGTGTTTATCAATAAAGCAAAAGGAGAAACAGTAAACTTCAATAACACTTCAGAAATTATTGAAGACATACAGTAAATTTACCGCATGAAAATCGTGTCATTTAACGTAAACGGTGTGAGAGCATCCGTTGGAAAAGGGTTGTTGGATACAATAGACCAGTTTAACTGTGATGTATTCTGTTTACAGGAGACCAAAGCACAAGATGATCAGGTTCAGAAAGCATTGGAAGACCTAAAAGGCTTTAACGTGTACAGTAATTCTGCAGAAAAGAAAGGGTACTCTGGAGTGGCTATACTTAGTAAAGAAAAGCCTATTCAAGTGTTACATGACATGGGTATTCCAGAACATGATACAGAAGGGCGGATTATAGTCGCGGAGTATGAGCGGTATTATTTAATTAATGTATATGTACCTAACAGTGGTTCTGGTTTAAAACGATTGGAGTATCGTAGTACTTGGGACAAGGCTTTCGCAAAATATTTGGAGAACCTACAGAAAAAGAAGCCCATCATTGTTACAGGAGATTTGAACGTTGCACACGAAGCGATCGATCTAAAAAATGATAAACCAAACTACAACAAAACGAGTGGTTATACACAAGTGGAAATAGATGGGTTAGATGGTATATTGAATATTGGGTTGAAAGACACTTTTCGAAACTTGTACCCAGAAGAAGTGAAGTACACGTTTTGGAGTCAGAGATTTAATGCCCGAAAAACAAACGCAGGTTGGAGAATAGACTACTTCTTAGTGTCTGAGGCCTTAGTGCCTAGCGTAAAACAATCGTCTATTCACAATGAGGTGTTCGGCTCCGATCATTGCCCAATCTCTCTGGAGATTCAATAAGACTATACTTTAGAGATAACATTGAGACTACAATTTAGATGTGGGTTTATGCCTGCAATAAAATAATTGTATAAGTCCATCGATTTATGCTCGTCATTTTGGTGAACAAAGAAATAAATCTCCTTAAGACCGTCATGGTACCAATCCTTTAATCGATTAATCCAATCGTCAATACGTAGATAATCAGAATCTTGATTTGTTCCCGTAAACCGAATGAAACAGAATGGGGCTGTCATTCGCATGTGGAGTAAATCTCGGCGACCCATTGTGTCGGTTATTGTGTGACCAATATGATAGGCTTCAAGTAATTGAGCTAATGCATTGGCTGTATTTAGATCTGCATACCAGTCTGCGTGACGCAATTCAACAGTGAGCTTTACATCTGTCGGCCAGTTTATTATAAATTGCTCAAAATCCTTGAATTTGGTTGGTTTAAATGTGGGGTGCATCTGCAAGAAACAGCTACCAAGCTTTTCCTTAAAATGACTTATTGATTCCAAAAATGACGTCGTTTTGTCTGCACAATCCTTTAGTTGCCTAAACTGGCTAATGCTCTGAGGTATTTTTGGACAGAATATAAAATCATGATCACTGCGGTCATACCATTTTTGTACAACCTCAACTGGGAATATTCTGTAGAAAAAAGCATTCATCTCAATACAATTCACTTGTGTCGAGTAGTATTCAAGGTCTTTTTTACCAATGCCTTTGGGGTAGAAGGTGTTTAAATAATTACGATTCCATTTGGCAAACCCTGTATAAACTTTCAAGGCATCACCTGGTACATTACCATTCTGGATTACAGAACGTGTGTGAGGGTGATCCTTCGGTAGTTTTATATCTATATGATTGTTGTCAGTGACTAGTCCAAATTTCATTGTTCAAAGTAAATCTTTTCCATAAAAAAAGGGGTCGTTTTTCAACGACCCCTTTTGTATATAAAGTGAGATTATCTTACTCTACAATTACTTTTTGATTAAATACTTGGTTGTGCGCAGT
>JBLHOC010000030.1:0-24105 GCA_047620825.1 Bacteroidia bacterium
AGAACTCATAAAAGTACCCAACCTTGTAACTCCAAATGGAGATGGGTTAAACGATGTTTGGGATTTATCGGAAATACCTGATATTGGTAATACGAAGGTAAGTGTCGTCAATAGGTGGGGGAAAACAGTGTTTTCAACTTCAGACTACCAACATGATTGGGCTGGAACTTATAAGGGGGAACCACTACCAGATGGGGTGTACATTTATCTTATTGAAGGAAGTGAATTCTACGATACATTAAAAGGGCCATTACAAATAATTAGATAACAAAATGAAAAATCTTAAAATGAAACTCTACAGTTTGTTAGCCTTAGTTATAGTATCGGCTAACGTATATGCACAACAGGTGCCATTATATTCTCAATACTATTTTAACAAATTCGTCTACAACCCTGCAATGACAGGTCATTCTGGTACAACTACGGCCAATTTGTTCGGACGAAACCAATACACGGCTTTAGATGGTTTTCAAACGACCGGAGCGACGATAAGCGGTCAAGTAAATGATGGTAAGGTAGGCTTGGGTTTATACGTGATTAGCGACGCTAGTTTACTCCAGACACAAAACAGTGTTTATGGAAACTATGCTTACAACATTGCATTAAGTGATGCCAATAAGCTGTCATTGGGATTTGCTTTGGGTGTGTTAAGCAATAGGTTTAATACAGAAAATATAATTTCCACTGATCCAAACGATCCAGCTTTAAGACTTTTAAGCACACGTCCTGGGGCAGTGTTAGATGCCTCAATTGGTGCCAATTTAAAGTTAGGAGATTTTCAGGTTGGTCTTTCTGTTCCTCAGTTTTTAGGGAGTAGTCAAGAGTTTACTGATTTGCAAAATTCCTCTCTGATGTTTGATCTTCAAAACCATTTGATGTTTATCACATCTTACGACATTTGGGTGAATGACGATTTAAAAATACAACCCATGGTATTGCTTAAAAATACCAAAAATGCGCCAGGCCAATTTGATATTAATTTAATAGCGGATTGGGTAAATAAGGGCTGGTTAGGTGCAGCATATCGCGATGGATATGGTGTAACTGCTATGGCTGGTTTGCGTATCGCAGAACGATTGAAATTTGGATATTCTTATGATTGGTCTGTTGGAGACTATAGCCAAGCGCTAGGAGGTAGCCATGAAATTTTAGTTGGAATTGATTTGAATCAGTCTAAAAACAAAAAAGCGTCACAAGAGGAAATGGATCGAGTGAAGGCCGAAATGGCGGCAAAACATGACGCAGACCTTAAAGCACAAGACAAAAAGCTGAAAGATATAGAAGACAAACTTGCGAATGTGGAAACACAGAAGAGACAAGTAGATACAGTATATGTAGTTCAAAAGGTTGCAACGCCTGCGAAAACAACTGTAACACCTACCCAAACGGGTGATAAATCTGGGAAAGGTAGAGAGCAAGCTGGTTCAGGTAACTTTATCGTAGTGGCAGGTTCATTCGGTGAAGAGACCAATGCAACGAAATACTTCAATACACTAGTGAACAAAGGGTTCAGTCCATATATGTATTATAATAAAAGTGGTACTTATTATGTTCATTTAGGCCGGTACTATTTTAAAGAAGAAGCACGGACTTTCGCTAAGAGTAACGCAAGAAACGGTGTAAAACTATGGGTAAAAACGCTTTAGTAGTACATACCCCAGTTAACCAGATATTATAGGTGCTTAATGATAAAGGGGAAGGTTGTTCCTACACCTATTTCAGAAGTGACGTTTATTTCACCTCCAAGTTTTTCAACAACTTTACTTACAGTACTTAAGCCAATACCTGTACCTGTGGTTCCAAATCTGTCTTTTGTGCCAGAGGTTTCGAACAGTTGGAAAATATCGTCGATTTTGGAAGTGTGTATACAAACTCCGTTGTCGATGACTTTAAATTCATAGTATTTTCCGTTGTAAGTCAATTCAATCCAAATTCGAACAACATCCTTTTCGTTATAATGAATGGCGTTAGAAATCAGATTCATGATAATTTGATTAAAAGCGGATTTGTTAACATGTAAAACGTCTTCTGTCGTAGTGAGTGTCAAGTCAAAAGCACTGGTTGTTTTGTATAAATTCTCGAGTTCTTTAAAAAATGAAGACAGTTGAATTTCTTCTGTACTTCCAGACAATGTTTTTTCACTTTGACTGTACTCCAACACGCCATTTACCAATAACCGTAATCGCTCAGAAGACTTCTGAATCATTTGTATCGCGCTAATCCTTCTTTTGAAGTGTCGTCACGATAATGACGATTAAAGACGTCAGCGAGGGTTGAAATGCTGTTTAACGGAGCTTTTATATCATGTGCGGCTATTGCTGCGAAGTTTCGCAGCTCAGTATTCTTTTCTTCCAGCAAATTCATGCTTCTTTCAAGTTGTTTTTTCTTCCTACGGAGCTCTAATAAACGCATCACTTGTTTGGCTAAAGCACCCAGACTTTGGATTTGACTTTCACTAATTTTTTTGGGTTCGTTGTCTATCACACACAAGGTGCCAAGTGGTAAACTGTTTTCGTTGACCAATGAAATACCAGCGTAAAAGAGGACATGTGGGTTGCCAGTAACAAGCGGGTTGTCATGAAAGCGTTTATCTTTTTGTGCATTTTCTACTATCAAAAGATTGCTCGGCTCATTGATGTCATGGGCGCAAAAGGCAATTTCTTTAGGCGTTTCCGAAACCGGCAAGCCATGGTGTGATTTAAACCACTGGCGTTCTTCATCTAGCAGACTTACCAAAGAAATTGGTGTGCCACAGATTAAAGATGCAATCGCTGTGAGGTTATCGTATTCCTCTTCAGGAAGTGTATCTAAAATGGTTTATGACTTGAGTTCTTCAACTCGTTTTTTTTCTTGCGAATGCTCAATAGGTGATTGCATAATTAGCTTGGAACAAAGTTATTCCTACCAATAATTTACTGCAAGCTTGCAAGGGAATTATTGCCAACCCAATAAAAAATTACGAATAATTAAATGGAATTACAAGAGTTGCGACACGATGTCTTCAACAGATATACCTTCAGCTTCGGCTTTGTAGTTTTTAACCAATCTATGTCGTAGTACAAAGTTTGCAATAGACTTAACATCTTCAATGTCAGGAGAGTATTTACCTGACATCAATGCGTTACATTTAGCGGCAAGCACCAAATTTTGGCTTGCTCTCGGACCAGCACCATATCCAAGATATTGCTTAACAAAGTCGGAAGCATTCGCTTGATTCGGTCTTGTTTTACCTACAAGTTTTACAGCATATTCCAGGACATTGTCGGCAATAGGAACCTTCCGTACCAATTCTTGAAAGGCTATAATTTCTTGGGCAGAGATTACTTTATTCACTTGTGAAACCACATTACCTGTAGTCCGTTTTACGATTTCTATTTCGTCTGCTTCAGTTGGATAATCTAGTGTTATGTTAAACATAAATCGATCTAACTGGGCTTCCGGTAATGGATAAGTGCCTTCTTGCTCAATTGGGTTTTGCGTGGCTAATACAAAAAACGGTTTAGGTAATTTGTGGTCATGTCCAGCAATTGTCACTGTCTTCTCTTGCATTGCTTCTAACAACGCGGCTTGGGTTTTGGGAGGAGTTCTGTTGATCTCATCAGCCAAAACAATATTTGCGAATATTGGTCCTTTAGAAAACTTAAAGTTGCGTTCTTCATCTAGAATTTCAGATCCAGTGATGTCCGAAGGCATCAAATCTGGCGTGAACTGAATTCTGTTAAAACTTAAATCTAACACATCGGATATCGTACTAATTAGAAGTGTTTTGGCAAGACCAGGAACACCTATTAATAGACTATGACCATTACAAAATATGGAGGTTAAAACACCGTCGACAACGTGATCTTGTCCAACAATAACCTTTGCAATTTCAGATTTAAGTTTAAGCGTTGTTGCCTTTAAGGCATCAGCGGCTTCTACGTCATTATTAAAAATATCACTCATTGGTGTTCAGTACTTTTTGTTTGTTTGAAATCCAGGTGTTAATGCCCGGGCAAGCGATATATTTTTCATCCAGCCAAACATACACGTCTTTTCTAAACGACTTACTCCACTCGTTTAGCGTGTCCTGTTTCTTTTTTTCTAAAGCGTATACCGAAAGCTTCTGATAATCTTTCTCTAAACTGGCTTTATGAGGAGGTGCTTCACTTTTCAAATAAATGAGACGGAACGAAGTACTTCCGTCCTCCTGAGCCACCGCTTGTGGAGACGAGTATTCGCCAGGTTTTAATTTTGAAACCCTCAAAGCAACGTCCGATTCTAATCCTGTAATTTCAATTTTTGTCGTGCCAACGTTTGGGTCCATAAAAAAGCCACAGTTGGATTGTGAGTTTTCATCTGAACTATATTTCGCAACAGCATCACACCAAGTAATGGATCCAGCTTCAAGCAATTTCTTAATATTAAGCAATGCTTTTTGGGTCTTTTCTAAATCAGACTGTAATATTTTTGGTCTGATAAGAATGTGTCTAGCATTCGCAATTTCTCCTTTTCGCTCAATAAGTTGAATGATGTGATAACCAAATTGTGTTTTAATGATTTTAGAAATGGAGTCTTTTTTCAGCTTAAAAACAGCTGCCTCAAACTCAGGTACCATTTGTCCACGTTTGAAATCCCCTAAAGAACCACAATCGGCTTTAGACCCTTGGTCGTCGGAATAAATAGTGGCTGTAAGACAAAAGTCTCTTGACCCCTCCAATAACTCCTTTCGTAGCTTTTCTGCTGTTTGCCTTGCATATGTTTCAGCCGCATCACTTGGTTTTGGCGTAATTACCAATTGAGCTACTTCCACTTCAGAAGCAAAATCTGGTAAACTATCTTTTGGAATATCGTCGTAAAACTTCCTTACTTCTGTAGGACTCACTTTAAGGTCGTCAATCACGGCATTTTGAGCTTCCTGAATCTGCATCTCTTCGGTCATTTTTTTCCGCATTTGAGCTTTGTATTCAATCAGGCTCATGCCCAAATATTTTTCAAGATTTTGCATGCCTCCAGCTTGGTTTGCATAGTAATCCATTCGCCGATCAATTTCGTAGTTTACTCGTTCTTCCGGGACTACCAAACTATCTACGTCTGCCTTATATAACAAGAGCTTTTGGGTCAATATCTGATCAAAAAGCTCACATTTCAAATCACCATCATAAGTCGGGTATTGTAAACTCATTTGATAATAGGTTCGATCTAAGTCTGATTTCAGAACGATGTTTTCTCCAACAACTGCAATAACCTCATCCAATATGCCAACTTTTTGGCCTTTGGCATTAGAGCTGAACCCAGATATGATGCCGAGTAGAAGGAAAAGATGGATGTATTTTTTCAAAACTTTTCTATTTTATTAGTACGGTATGCTTCTTCTACGATTTCACTTTCGATTAGTTGCAGCAATTCTACTTTTCTTTTATGAATTATGATGTCTTTAATTCTGTCTTTTTCAAATTCAAAAGGTGATGTGTTGTTTTTTACCTTAAATTCAAGAATCTCAACAAAGTGAGAAAAGTCTTTTTCCTCTAATCGTACAAACCTATGGTTGTTTAAATAACTCTCTTGATTGTAAGTAGTTATCGGTATTTCTTTTAACACATCATTAAAAGACAACCAAACAGAGTCTTGGTAAAAATAATTCGACTCACTCAGTCCACAAATTCTGCTTAACAATTGCATATTCGTTTCACCACCGGTTTTAAACTCAGACCAAAGCTTATCATGATTCATGATCTTCTTTGGGAGACTGAAAAAACGTAAACGTACAATGTTTTCTTTTAACTCGAAATTCTTTTTGTTATTGTGATAGTAAGCAACGATTGCGTCTATATCTACTGAAGTGTCTAAGCGATTTGACAAAATTTTTCGCTCCAACTCATAAATAAGCAAATCATTGTAATACTGCGATACCAAATCAGATTTGTCTCTCTCCTTAGCTGTTAACGTTAATTCTGCCTTTTCAAGCAACACTTTTTCAAGTACCCATTGCTGGATATACTCGTTAACTATGGTCGTGCTATCACTGGATCCAGTATAATCACCAACCTTGACCAAAACCTCATCAAGAACCAGCTTATAACCACCAACTTTTGCAACAACTTTGGCCTCACGCTCTTGGTCAGGGCTTTTACATCCAACCAGTCCAATGACGACAACGGCAGCAAAAAAGTAGAGGTGATTAGACATTATTTTCGATCAGCAAACAATTTGGTTAGTGCACCTTCAAAAAGAACAACTGTATACTTATTTTTCAATTCTACGATCCACTGATCTTCCAAGTACTTCTGATAATCTGAAGTAACTGGACCAAGTGTTTCCTTAAGGGCCTTTTGACCTGGAGGCAATATCTTATCGATAGATACGAAAACAATATTATTAATGGTTTTGTCTTTTAGTTTATGAAGCGATTTGTTCCAATCCAAACCATCAATCACAGAGTCTTGTCCAGCTTCGTATGTCTTGTAAACGATGTTTACCCCTAACGCGTCTTTTTTGTTCACTGCAGTCAGAATGGCCTTATCTGATGAATCTTTTTTAAGATATCTTTTGACCAATTTTGCAGATTTTTTAGTCGAGCAGACATAAGATTTTGTGACAACTCTATCTTTCCATACGAAGTCGGCTCGATGGTCTTCGAAAAATTTACGAAGTCCGGCTGTATCTTCAGAAGCTTTGTTCCAAACAATTTTATTCGACAATTCGAATAACAAAATACCATCTCGGTATTCTTCCATTAAGTATTTAAAGTCGCTGTATTTTGTTTCAAGGATATTTTCTTCATACTCAAAATTTTTGTTGTCGACATACGTGCTTAACAAGTCATTCGCAAATCCATCTAATTGTTGATTTGGCTTTCTTGCTGGTGCACTTCGAATAAAACTGGTAAAATCTTTATAAGTAAAATGCATTTTTGCAATGGAGAACAAAGGTGTTTCCGAGGTGTAGAAATCTGTAGGAACCCAGTCATAAAGCAAAGAGGTATCAGTCAATGATGCTTTAAAGCGATTCCAATTTTCAGTGTTTAATACATAATTGTTTTCAACTTTTATTCTTTTTAAAACAGCCTCTTTATTCAATTCACTTCTGGAATCACGGCTTATTTTCATTTTAATGGTCTCCTTCACCTCGTTGAACTTCGGTGCAGGTTTAGATTCAATTCTCTTGATGATATGCCAGCCCAATTCCGTTCTTACAGGTTTGGAGTATGTACCATCTTTCAACATATATGCAAGTTCCTTGAAGTCCTTTGGGACAGATCCGCCAACACTTTTTATCCAATTTAATTGACCACCTGACTCTCTGGTACCAAAGTCTTCACTGAAGTCCTTCACCAGTGTTTCAAAAGTTTCACCTTTTTGTAGGCGCGCATAAATAGCCTCTATTCGGGGCTTATTTGTTTCGTATTCAGATTCATTGTTGACCCGTATTAAGATATGTGCAACCCGCAAATCATCTCTTCTTGGGCGTTTATCTGTTACTTTAACAATGTGATAACCGTATTGCGTTCTGAACGGGACACTGATATCACCTACCTTGGTCGAATATGCTTGGTCTTCGAAAGGATAAATCATTCCGAAAGCGGTAAAATAACCTAGCCTACCTTCATTCTTTCTCCCATGATCATCACTGCTACTATCTCTTGTGATCTGCTCAAAGGACATTTGCCCACTATTTATTAACTCACGCCATTTATTGATTCTTACCCATGAGGCCAAGGTGTCTTTAGGAGACGCTGTTGGCGACATGTGTATCATTAAGTTGCTGGCTTGTACCTCGTACTTCATTCGACCAAAAGCTTCTTGAATCAAATTGTCTGTGACAGTTTTGTCTGTAAGATAAGGTTGCGCAAGCTGCTTACGGTAGCCTGCTAATTCCTTAACATAGTCTTGGTTGGTATCCATACCCAAGCTATAAGCTTCTTTAACCTTTAATTTGAATCGTACATACAGGTCCAAATAATCTTGTAACGTATCGTTGCCTGGTTTTAGATGTGGTTTTGCATCGTTTTTGCTGTAAGCACGCTCAAACTCGGCACCCCATACTGTATCACTACCAACACTAAATATAGCAGGTCCACCTTTTTGTGCTGAACAAACAGAGGCTGAAAATAAGAATAGAATAAGATAAATATTTTTAATCATGCGTATCGTTTTAACTCAAAATTTATGAGAACCGCGAATTTAATGATTATCACTTCTTTAACGGTAAGCGTAATATCAGATTTGAAAATGAACGCATTATAGTTCAGCCCAATTTTCCGTAAGTTCGCTATGTGCAAGACAGAAGAGATTTTTTAAGAATTGGAGCAGCCGGATTAACTGGGTTATTTGTAAATCGTGTAACTGGCGGTACCACAGGGTTTAGTGAGGAGTTAAAAATTGAAAATGACCGATCAAAAACTGCTTGGGAAAAAATAGAAACGGAATTCTCGATAGATAAAAACATTAATTATTTAAATAATGGGACCATGGGGTTGTCCCCAAAAGTTGTTACGGAGGCTGTATACCGACGTATGGAGATTGTTAATTCAACCGGTAGTTACAGTGGGATGGAATCAAAAGCGCTAGAAGGTTTGGCTAAATTGATGCATTGTGATGCTTCAGAAGTTGCCATTACCCACAACGTAACGGAAGGAATCAATATCGCGGCATGGGCTTTACCACTTCAAGTGGGTGATGAGGTAATTCTTACCAATCACGAGCATGTCGGTAATGCGTTGCCATGGTTGAACAGAAAGCGAAAAGATGGTATCGAAATCCGAATGTTGGAACTCCCCAAAACTGGTGAAGAGTGTCTTGAGCGTTTAAAAAAGTTGGTGACTAAACGAACCAAAGTGATCGCAGTGCCTCATGTAACTTGTACTACGGGACAGGTATTGCCGATTAAAGAAATTTGTGCCTTTGCTAAGTCAAGAGGAATTTACACCTTGATTGACGGCGCTCATGGTGTTGGCATGTTGAATTTGGATGTAAAAGATTTGGGTTGTGATATGTACGCCTCATGTTGTCACAAATGGATGTTGGGTCCAAAGGGAACCGGAGTTTTGTATGCAAACAAAGCACTCATCAAAGAAATGGACGCGCTATTTGTAGGAGGTTATTCTGATACTGGTTGGACGATAAGTGAGGAGTTAAGCGAAATAGACGGACTTAGAGCAGATAGCCATCGATTCTTTTATGGCACCCAAAATTCAGCCTTATATGCCGGCATTGCTGCCGCTGCGGATTTTTTACTTTCTATCGGAATGACTCGGGTAGAAAACCGAGTAAAGGAACTCAACCAGCAATTGTATGAACGTTTAAAGGCGAGCTCAAAAATTGATATTTTAACACCAAATGAAACGGAATCAAGAGCAGGCATTTTGTCTTTTAACATTGAGGGAAACGACAGATTAATTTACGAAAAGTTGCGTAGGGAGAATTGGATATTGCGATTTGTTGCAGAAAGTAAATTAAATTGTATCCGTGTTTCTACACACATATACAATTGTGAAGAACAGATAGAAGCACTAACAGAAAACATTTTAAGTGCATGATACTTTTTTCTGGTAGATTGAAGACAAATACGATACCTCCGGATGTTCCCGAACAGCTGTTTCAAGTTATTTCGGAGTGGCAAAATACCAAATCGATTGATATAGAAACATCTGGGTCTTCTGGAGCACCTAAACGCGTAATCTTAGCTGAAGATTTGGTTCAATGGAGTGCATTTCAGAGCAAGATGGCATTGAATCTTGATTATGACGAGCACGTTTTAATCTGTATTTCCACAGACAAGATTGGTGGGAGAATGTTGCTGATCAGAGCGATGTTGTTTAATTGGCAAGTACAAATCCAGAAAGCTTCAGCTAATCCGTTTCTGCCCCTTGTAAACGACCATAGTTTCACCTTTGTGAGCTTAGTCCCTTTTCAATTGGCTACCATTCTTGCAGACCCTGATTCAAGGGCGAAACTGACAAGATTTAAAACCGTATTAATTGGTGGGGCAGGATTAAGTCAAGTGTTAGAAAGCGATGTCGGAATGTTTTTGAAAACGTGTAAAACACAAATGTTTCACTCTTATGGGATGACTGAAACTGCCAGCCACATTGCCCTACGAGATATTAGAACCATGCCTGCAAACACTTTTAAGTTGTTAAACGGCGTGAAAGTAAAACTGTCCAAGTCCGACTGTATGCAATTCAGCATTCCAAGTGTACGGTGGAAGGTGAAAACCAAAGACGTTGGCATAGTAAACGGACGTATTATTCAATTCGTGTCAAGAAAAGATGAAGTGGTAAACAGTGGTGGATTGAAACTTCAGATTCAGGAAATACGGCTAGCGATAGATACCATATTGGAAAAGGGAAACTTGCTGGTTCGATTTATTTTGTGGAAACAGGCAGATGACGCCTTAGGGGAAAAACTGGTTTTTGTTGGATTAAAATGTGATCAACAGAAACAGGTCGAAAGTCTTGTAAAACAACATTTACCAAGATACGAGGTGCCGCGAATTTTTTATTGGACGGATGACTTTAAACGAAAAGAATCTGGAAAAATAGATAGACAAAAAACAGTAGCGTCTCTAATCGAAATCGGTCGTTAATTTAAACCTCAACACTCTGCCGTTACCTGCGTCAGCTACGTACACAACTTTGTTTTTATAAGCGATACCAGATGGCTCATTGAATTGCGAAAGTCCAGTGCCAGTTCCTCCAAACGAAACATTGATGTACTTCGTAGTACTATAGCCAGGAGGAGGTTTTACCCCTTCAAAACCATTGAGTGAAAACAAGTATAAAGAGTCTTTTTTGGAATCGGTAATAAATATGTGATTGGTTCCATCTCCCGCAAGAGCCATGCCTGTTGGGTCATCGAATCGAAATGGGAAAGTCAAAAATCCATCTGCCTCATCTTCGGATGTAGACATCACACGGGGCTCATAAGTTGCGCCAAATTCTGTCTCTATAAACTCGATGTATTGTACTTTTATTACACCATCTGAAGCAAGACTGGAGAACATGAAATCGTTATTCCCGTTCGCCGAAATTTGAGGTGGCTGAACTGTGGTCACAACGCCAAAAGGCTTTTTGAAATAATCTCGAAAAAGAGCACCATTAGAGCTTACAGCAACTGGGGTTAAAAACTTATCTTCAGAGTTAAACAAAAGAATCGCATCGTCCGGACCATCAAAATTATTGCTACCAATTCCGTTCCTTGTAACGTAGTAATCGTTGTTTGCAAGGACACCTATCCTGTTAAACTGCACTATTGGATCAGTACTTGAAAAGGTTGATTTATAATAAAACGGATGCACAATTTCCTTTGTTATCTTGGCGTGTCTAATACCATATAAACCATTTTGATTGTGTAAATCAATTCTATAAATACAAGTCAAGTCAAATGGCTGTCCAGAGATAGTGTCTGTTTTAGTACCAATAACGAGTAAATCAAATCGCCGATCTTGAACGACAGAACGAGCACCTTGAACAGCGAACCGTCCCAACTCACGTCCAGATTCATCTAGTGATATAACTTCTTCCGAGCCAGCATCTACTACATAAATTAATTCGTCAAACCCTGTGGTGATGTCAACAGGCCTAATGAAATTAGTCAACGCAGGTTGTATAGGCACATACGAAATGTCTCTAATCTCAAATTCAGGTGTTTCGATAAATTCTAAGTCCGTTTTTGTTCCAAAAAAGCCGTCACAACCGAAAACGAAAATGGATATAAATATGGTATAGATGAGGTGTTTCATTTTAGCGTTCCATTTTATTAAACGAAACCGACATGCCAAAGATGTGTTGCGTGCCCATATAGTTCGTAGGGTTCATACCGTAATTGATATACAAAGGATGAACACCAAGTTTTGATTTGTAGCCGAATCCTAAAGTTGGATAGGATTGACCCTTTACGCTAAGTTTAATACCCGTTTGAATTTGCAATAATTCACTGTACCGGTATTCTGCCCCTATACGTATGTTTTCAGCATTGTCATTCGGATTATTTAATTGTAATGATCCGACAATTAAGTGTTTGTCTTTTTTGTAAGCATCAATAGCAAAACCCATTTTAAACACGGTTGGTAACGAATATCGACCCAACTCCAAAGCTCCATTACGATTATACTCTACTTGCATGGTGGATCCAGAAATCGTTGAACTTCCCCCGAAGTTTTGAACGGCGACAGCAAATCTTAAATTCTTAAAATCTGTTTGATATAAAAACCCTAAATCTATTGCAGCAGTGCTATTGTCGTAGGTCTGCATCGTTTCATAAATGTAACTTATACCAACGCCCAGACTAAACATTTTTGATAGTCGAGTCGCGTAAGTCGCTTTCAAGGCATTTTGACTCATATTGAAAAATTGACCAGTACCATCTGGTTGAAATTCCGTTCGAATCATCATGTCACCACTGTTAAGTGAATTGACACTTAAACCTAAAGTCGCTTCGTTTTTCAGTTTATGTTGGTATGAAAGGAATGACTGCTGTATGCCAGCGCCGATTAATAAGTGACTCAGGCCTAAACTATTTTCTTTTAGATTTGCTAGGGCTGCAGGGTTGGAAGAGGCACTATAGCCATCTACTTTGTTTGCAACACTTGCTCCAGACATGCCTAGTGATCGTGGATTTAAATCATTTTTCAAAAAACTAAGCGTCGATAATCCAGCGCGTTGACCACCGAAATTTGGTAAAATCTGAGCACTAAGACTGCTGTAAAAGCTGACACTTATGAGCAAAAAGCCTAGAATTGATTTTGTGGACATGTTGCGGCAAATTTAGGATTTATTGCGATGAAAAATGGGTCAGAATGTTATGTCAATGTTTTTTCTTTAGCGCATTCATTTCTGTCTTACCAAATGACCCAGTATTATTGCTCTTTAATTTAAAAATGGAGCACACAGAACACATCGCCGCCGAGGTTTTATATAATGCAGCACAATTTAAAACGGTTTGCAACCCAGTGAGAGAAATCATCGGGGATCTTGACATTGATTTAGCCTATCGAGTACAGGAAATCAATATCAAAAAACGCATCGATAACGGGGATGTTGTGGTAGGAAAGAAAATTGGATTGACATCGTTTGCAGTTCAAAAGCAACTTGGTGTTGATCAACCGGATTATGGTATGTTGATGAAATCAACCCAGGTAAAAGATGGAGGAAAACTTGCCTTCAATGAATTGATGCAACCTAAAGCAGAGGCGGAGATCGCATTTGTGATGAAAAGTGATTTGGATGGAGAGATAACCATGGAGCGTCTAATTGACTCCATTGACTATGCTGTTGCGTCTATAGAAATAGTTGGAAGTAGAGTAGAGAAGTGGGACATAAAAATAACGGATACTGTAGCTGATAATGCATCTGCAAGTCATTTCGTATTGGGTACGGAGAAGCACCAACTAGAAGACATTGATTTGGTCAATTGTAAAATGACCATGACTAAAAATGATGCAGTTGTTTCGGAAGGTACTGGAGAGGCGTGTATGGGTAATCCATTAAATGCTGGTCTTTGGTTGGCACAGGTGATGGCGAAAAAGGGCCACCCGTTACAAAAAGGAGAAATATTGTTATCTGGCGCACTTGGACCAATGGTGAATATTGGATTTGGTGATTCCATCAACACCATAATACAAGGGCTTGGAGAGGTGTGTGTTGATATTACGTAATGTCAGTTTTCTTTCATAAGGCTTACCAGCCAATAACCGATTTTACTTTTTGAAGGCCAAAAAGTAAAGAAAAAGCCATTGACAGAAATATGCTTCCATCACGTCTTTCATATGCCATGAAAATATAATAAAAGCTTGCAAGCAGTTTTATTGATTTTCTAAGTCATCCTCAATTCACCCCTACGCCGGCCCGCATTTCTGTCTGCCCTAAGCTTTCTATGCTACTAAAGCGTGAGGACAAAAATAATCGGCAGTGTGTGATGATGGGTTTTGATGGCCTGAGAGGAGGAGGGAGGAGCGTGTCAAAACGAAGGGCATATTATTTTTAAGGGTTTTCTTGTTTCGTTCTTTTTACCAAAAAAGAATGAAAACCGGGTTATAGGGTTGGTAAACCCTAGTGAATGATAAAGTTTTATATGAATATGGCCGTATTGCCTAAAAGAAAGACATTTGCACTTCAGTTATCACTATAAAATATGAAAGTTAAGGCTGCAATAATTGGTTCTGGAAACATCGGCACTGACCTGATGATAAAAATAATGCGTACCTCCAAAGCACTTGAGATGAGTGTAATGGTAGGTATTGACCCTAGTTCCGACGGATTGGCGCGTGCTAAAAGAATGGGTGCGGCAATTACACATGAAGGAATTGACGGATTGATGCAAATGCCAGAATGGAATGATATTAAAATCATTTTTGACGCAACATCGGCAAAAGCACATCACTATAATTTTGATAAGATTAAAGCGTATCCAGATAAGAAAGTAGTTGACTTAACACCTGCGGCTATAGGGCCATATGTTATTCCAGCGGTGAGTTTTGATCCCGATTTCAACTTCGACTTAAACTTAGGCTTATCCAACGTTAACATGGTTACGTGTGGTGGACAGGCAACAATACCAATGGTTGCAGCTGTCAGTAGAGTGGCGAAAGTGCATTATGGGGAAATCGTGGCTTCTATTGCAAGTAAATCTGCTGGACCCGGAACCCGAGCCAACATTGATGAGTTTACCGAAACTACGGCTGAGGCCATAGAAAAAGTAGGTGGAGCTACGCGTGGGAAAGCGATTATCATTTTAAATCCGGCAGAGCCACCGTTGGTGATGCGCGATACCGTATTTACCTTAAGTGAAATGGCAGATCAAGAAAAAATACGAGAAAGCATTCGTGCTATGGTTGCTGAGGTGAAGAAGTACGTGCCAGGTTATTCATTGCACCAAGAAGTTCAATTCGAAGAAATTCCTACCGACAAACCGGTTTTTATAGAAGGAGTAGGACACGTTTCAGGTTTGAAGACATCAGTGTTACTTCAGGTTATTGGAGCTGGGCATTATTTACCAGAATATGCGGGTAATTTAGATATTATGACCAGTGCTGCAATGGCTACTGGGGAACGTATGATGAAGGTAATGTAGAATGTAAAATTCTGAATGTAAAATGTAAAAGGAATTTATTATTAATACTCACATCTTAGTACTTCATACTTAAATTTCACTACTTATTAATAATCAATTTCGCACGGTATTGATAGTGCTCCAAAGTAATCACTTCCAGAATATAAAAACCATTAGGGATAGCCGATAGGTCAACCTTGTTATTGACCAATTCGAGTTTAGTGAAGTGACCGTTTGTATTCATAAGTGATACCGACTTGATATTCGTCAAATCAGGAATCGTGATAGAATAAGAAGCTGGATTTGGATAAAATGAGAGCGGTTTATGTATTGGTGTGATTCCTGAAAAACGCCAATTAGGCGTGCCAAACTCACAACTGCCTGGAATATTTAAGTAGTCCACCGTTTCAGTACCATGTCCACTACCCCCACTATAAATATTATATTGATAATAAGTTAGTCCGACATTTTCTGTAAACTCATAGTTGAACTCACTTATTCGGTCACCAACAGTTAGTATCGATACTAATGTGTCACCAATCATACGGGAGTAAGGCCGCTTCATATAGCGCGTCGCCACCAATTTTCCACACTCGTTATAATAGTTGTTCGTCTCTTCGACGACTTCGTTTTCTACCCTTTTACTTGGTATGGAATTAAATATTTGATGTGAGTTTTTAATAATCAATTGTGTATCGCGGTTGTGCTGTTCACTTGAAGAAGAACCCTCCCTCCCGTTAGTAATTGTCACATGACTATATGTAAAGTTTTGCGTGTCACCACTTTCATTTTCATACAACCATTTTCTGGTGCCAAAGGTGCCACTGGATGAGCCAAGCCTAGACACATTAATTTGCCACTCGGTTCCGGGAGTTTTCTTAAAAAAAGCTTTGCCGGTTACTTCTTGATACGATGAAAGCCTTATTTCTTTGATCCTCTTTATTAACGATGGATAACGTAGTACTTCGTAAAAGACAGGAGATTCAATCAGACCCAGTTGCTTAGAAATTTTGACTATAAAGGTGTTTAACCATGAGCCATTTGAATCGTGAATTTGGCAGGCAATATTCCTTATAGAATCGTTTTGCAATTTCAAAACAGACAATAATTTGCATTCGATGGTTAACTGATTACTTGAGTAAGCTGTCCATACTGTAGTTATTTCATTCGTGTTCAGAATTCTGATAGTGTCTTGTGATTGACCGGATTTAGACTTAAAAATGAGCTTGGTTTCTTCTTTCGTTGCTATAGCATGATTTCCAAAACTTGAATTACCGTTATAAATACCATCTACAATATAACTGTACCCATCAGATGTCGTTCCACCCATGTTACCTTTTATAGTGTCTAACCTTGAAAAAGCAGAAAAGTCAAAAATGGTGGTATCTCCTTTTTGCTCATAGGTGCGGAAATCAATGCCGCTTAGTAGGTCTTGACCACTACCTAAGTTTTGAGATGGGTTTGTATAAACCCGTAGACTGTCTTTTGGGAAAAGCTGCCAGTTTTGTGCTTGAAGTATTTCGATATTGAAACACATCAATGTTAAGAGTAGGATAAATAGACGATTAGACATGGCTTTACGAATGTACAAAAATCCTTTAGTAGGTGTGGTTCGGCAAGAATTCGTGAAGATGTATGATTTAAAAGAATGGGCCTGGTTATTCACTACTAATTCATAACCAGTTTCTGGTAAGGCAACTTGCTCATTTTTCCTACCTCAATGGTGTGATGACCATTGTCGGATGAGATTTTACCAAAGAGCTCATAAATACCTTTACCCGTGATTTTATATTGAAGGAAAGAAGGTGGGAAATGCACAGAATCATAGAATTTGCCCTTGTAATCCATGAAGGTGCCAAACATCATTTGTTGTGGGTATCGGCCCCGAGTTGTGGTTCGCTTTCGATGTATCAAGTACCCCAAAATGCGTACATGTTTGCCGACTAGTTCTGGGAAATTATTTGATACAATTGAGTTGTCAGTGCTACCGGGTTTCAATAAATCAAAAGGGGAGCATAACGGAAACCCAAGTTGCTCGATTTCGTCATAAGCGTCTTCAAACTCCATTGGCTCCAAACTGGGCACATCAACACTTTTAATATTATCATGTCCAAATAATGAATTTGTATTCGATATGGCCTTTTTATCTGAGCCCAACATGAAATGACCTTTCCATAACAACGACGATTTTGATTTTCCAGTAAAACGAAAAGCGTTGGTACGAATGAGGATGATGAGCATTTCTAAACTCACGGGCACCCTATCGACAAAGTTTTCAATGCTTTCAAAAACGCCATTTTCCCTACGCTCTTTGATTAAGTGTGTGATTGTGTGAGCTTCTAAGTTCTTTACATGTTGAAATCCAAGAATAACCTCTTTGCCGCGAATAGAAGTTTGTATTTCAGCTGTGTTAACACAGGGGGAGTTTACTTTGGCTCCATTCAAACGAGCTTCCTGGAGGTAATGTTCGGTACTGTAAAATCCACCAAAATTATTACATGTTGCGACCATATATTCCAATGGAAAATATGCCTTTAAAAACAGACTTTGATAACTTTCAACGGCATAACTGGCCGAATGGCCTTTAGCAAAAGCGTAATTCGCAAAGCTTTCAATTTGGCGCCAAATTTCTTTGGTTAATTCCAATGGATATTTTTTCTCTTCGCAGTTGTTAAAAAACTTGTCTTTTACTTCTACAAACTCTACACGTTCACGAAATTTCCAACTCATTCCGCGACGTAATAAGTCGGATTCTTCCAGTGTTAATCCAGCAAAATAATGAGCCACCTTCAATACATCTTCTTGATATACCATTACACCATAGGTCTCATTTAGGATTTCGCCAAGCACTGGATGTGCCGCGGCCCGAGCGGAGGGGTTGCGATGTCGTTTGATGTATTCCTGCATCATACCGCTTTGTGATACACCTGGGCGAATAATGGAACTCGCGGCAACCAAACCTTTGTAATCGTCGACTTCAAGTTTTTGCATGAGTCCTCGCATGGCAGGGCTTTCAACATAAAAACAACCAATCGAATCCCCTTTTCTTAATAGTGTTTTTACTTTTTCATCTTTTTTGAAACGGTCTATATCATCAATATCAAAGTCTGGTGCATTGGGTTGGTTCACCTTAATAATTTGCAGTGTATCTTTTATTTTGCCTAAACCCCGTTGACCTAAAATGTCGTATTTATGAATACCAGCATCTTCGGCAATGTGCATGTCGAAATGTGCGGTTGGAAAACCTTTTGGAGGCATGCTGGTCGCACCAAAATAATGGATAGGTTTTTCCGTAATGATGATACCGCTGGAGTGTATGCTTAAATGACTCGGGAGACCATGAATAAATCGACTATACAACAATGTTAATTTGGTAATGTCATCCAACTGACTGGGGTCGTCGGTATGCTGGAGTTTTTTTATCTCTTCAGCGGGTAATCCCAACACCTTGCCAATTTCACGTATGACTGATTTTTGTTGGAACGTGATATATGAACCTAATAAGGCTGTGTTTGGATAGGTATCGAAAATGAATTGTGTGACGTCGTTTCTGTCACGCCACGAAAAATCAATGTCAAAATCAGGTGGAGACTTTCTATTTGGATTTATAAAACGTTCAAAATACAGGTCCAGTTCTATCGGGTTTACGTTTGTTATTCGAAGTAAATAAGCCACCAAACTGTTTGAGCCACTTCCCCGACCTACATAAAAGTATCCTTTGCTGCGGGCATAAGTTACAATGGTTTGGTTGATAAGGAAATATGGAACAAAACCACACTGGTTAATTACTCTGAGTTCCATTTCCAATCTGGAGGCTATTTCGGGTGTAATTCGATTGTTGAACCGGTAGGCCAAACCTTCATTAGCCATGGCCTTTAACATGTCAAAATCAGACGTGCTGTTGCCAGTAAAACTCTCTTTGTTTTGGGTTTTTCCTTTCAGGTTAAAATCGAAATGAACACTACACTGTTCCAATAACGTATTGGCGTTGGTGATGAGGTACGGGTAGAGTTCATAGGCATCATGAGTCACTTCAGGTTGCAGAAATTGGTGTTCTTGTAAGCCTTGTTCTGTTGTTTTGAGTTGACTTAATAGTAAGTTTTTGTCAATGGCTCTTAACAACCGATGTGTGTTAAAATCTCGTTTTGTTCGAAAGGTTACGGGTTGTAACGCAACACATTTAGATTCTGGATAATTGGTTTTATGTTTTAATGCCCATGTACGTTTGTCTGATGGGGTGATGCCTATATATTCATTAAATCGAAGTTTCCGGTTTGGCGCATTAAACAGGGGGTAGATTATAAATGCGTCTTCAATTTCTGGAGCTTCGTCAGGAACATCAATTTTTAAAGCTTCAAGTTGGGAGAGGTAGTCGTTGATCTTTTGGAAGCCATAATTTGTTTTAGCAAGTGCGATGAATTTTTGATCGGCACTGTTCCGAAAATCAACCCCTAAAACGGTTTGCACACCTCTATTTTGAGCTTCCATAGCGTAATACAAACTACCAGAGGTGCTGTTAATGTCGGTTAACGCGAGTTGGGTAATGCCATGTTTTTCTGCTTCATCCAACAGCGCTGTCGGCGACATAGTGCCGTATTTGTAGCTGTAGTATGAGTGGCAGTTGAGGTACATTTAGAATGTGATAATGCGTTATTTCGTTAATGTGTTATTTCTTCATCTGTTCATTTCTTCATTATCGCATTGATCACGCATTACGATGCGCCGGCACCACATTGGGTTCGCCGCTAAAGGGGTTGCCACGACCAAGGCCTTTTATTTGGACTGCCGTACTTCTACGGACGGAATTAGCGCCGTATCGATTTTTAATGACATCCATGGCTTGATACAGTTTTAATACTTTGGCGCTGTCGTTAAACAGGTCTATTTGATGCCCACCACCAGCCAAATCACTCAACCGAACCCCAATGAGTCGAACGCGAATACGACGATTGTACAGTACATTAAAAATGTCTTTTGCGATATCGATTAAGGTGTGGTCACAGGAAGTGTATGGGATCTTTTTTTGTTTGCTGTAGGTCTGGAAATCCGCATATCTGATTTTAATGCTGATACAAGAAGTGACTTTGTCTGCTCGACGAAGTTCATAAGCCAATTGTTCCACCATGGCCATCACCATGCACCGCAGTTTAAACACATCAATGGTGTCCTTTTCAAAGGTGCGTTCGGTACTTATAGATTTTTTTTCGTGGTACGGAATTACCGGACTGTTGTCAATACCGCTGGCTTTATACCAAATGCTTTGTCCGTTTTTGCCAAATGCTTTTTCCATCAATTCAAGCGGCATATCTTGAACTGTTTTAATTTTTCGAACACCCATTCGGTTAAGGAGAAAACCAGTTTTGGCACCGATCATGGGGATTTTACCAATGGGTAAAGGGGCGAGAAACGGCTTTTCTAATCCAAAATCTATATTGATCTGATTGTTCGGCTTCGCCTCCCCAGTGGCAATTTTAGAAACCGTTTTATTTTTTGATAAACCAAATGAAATGGGTAATCCTGTTTCTTTGATAATCCGATTTCGGAGATGTCCAGCCAACTTGTAACATCCAAAAAACTTGTCCATTCCTGTTAGATCAAGATAAAATTCATCAATACTTGATTTCTCTAAAATAGGAACTTCCTCTTTTAATATTTCCGTAACGATTTTAGAGTATTTGCTGTAAACACCAGCTTCACCACGGATGACGATACCTTCTGGACAAAGCTCTCGTGCCATTTTCATGGACATGCCGGAGTGCACCCCAAAAGTTCTAGCCTCATAACTACACGAGGCTACTACACCCCGATCTCCGGTGCCTCCCAACAAAATAGGTTTGTTGTTAAGTTTGCTATCCATCAAACGTTCCACAGACACGTAAAATGTATCTAAATCCATATGGGCTATACTTCTGAGCGCGGACACGGTTTTTGTTATTTTTTAAATTTAGGGGAAGCAAGATAGAATATTTATTGTCAGAAAACAGGACTTCCATGCTTTTTGGAATTAGATGTTGGTAAGATGATTTTTTCCACAGAAGGAGGGATGTTTTATCTAATTTATTTTTCCCTTGAATTCTACGATAGGCTTTCTTTCCCAGCATTCAAAGCCGCTTCGCTTTCTTGCCAGCTTATCACGAGCCCGGCGTATAAAGACCTATCTTGATTTCTACAGAAAACCTCAAAGATCATTTTGAATCTTGTACGGGTTAAAGAGCGTGGCCAGACAGAAATGCGGGCCGGCGTAAGGGTGAATTGAGGATGCCTTCGAAAATCAATAAAAGTGCTTGCAGTCTTTTATTAGATTTTCTTGGTATCCGAAAGAGCGCGGTGGAAGCATATTTCGGTCAAAGACTTTTTGTTTACTTTTTGGGCGTCAAAAAGTAAAATCAGTTATAGGGCGATAGCCCTAATGATGGAAAGGGATGATAAACCCTAATAGGAATAAGTCAAAAACCATAAAATCTATAACTTAGCACAATGAAACTAAAAACCATGCTCACCATTTGCACACTCATAGGTGTTGCCATTAGCACACAAGCGCAAGAATTAAAGAAAGATGAAGTTTTTAAATGGTATCAAGTTCAAACGAAAGCTAGTTTTCCAGGTGGCGCTCCCGCTTTTGATAACTATATCAAAAACAATATGAAAATACCTAACAAGGCATATCGTAAAGCAAAATCAGGGACAATCCTTGTCACCTTTACCGTTGAAAAAGATGGAAGTATTTCAAACGTAAGAATTTCAAGTAAGAAAAAACTAGGATACGGCTGTGAAAAAGCCGCCATAAAGGTCATCTCTAACATGCCAAAATGGGTCCCAGCTCAGCAAAGAGACGAGCCATGTCGTATGGCATTCTCAAAACCTATCCGATTAAGTTTTAGCTAAGTCTTATGAAAACACGTAATTTGGAATGAAACACGAGTTGCACTGGTCTAACCCCAAAACCTAAGAATATGAACAACATAAAATACGCTATTTACGCGATGAGTTTTTGCATGATATTACTAACTGCATGTAAAGATGAAGGTACAACACCAGCAACGACAGATGATACCACGACAGATGATCTTGCCATTTATAAGCAGGTTTATGGTGCCACTGAGATCTACCAAGACGGAGATTTCGTTGTCATTAAAACGAATGGTCTGCCAGACCATAAAAGCCCATATTACCAAGGTACACAATGGTCTGAGTTGTATGAAGCGTATAACGGGACAAACCCTTCGTGGAACCAAAACCCAAATAAAATTGCTTCCACAAGTTTTGTTTTTCGAATTCCAATGAATCCGGTAGAAGTGGGGTCGGGGAATAGATCAACATCTCTTGGAGCCATGGGTGTAGCGTTGAACGGTGTTGCTTTGTATAATCAGTATGCTGGCCCAAATAATCAACCACTGACCGATGAAATTAATTCCTTTGATCAATACAACGGTCATCCACAGCAAAAAGGGAATTACCATTATCACCTCGAACCAACTTGGTTAACAGCAAGTAAAGGTCGAAATGCGCTTTTGGGATTTTTGTTGGACGGTTTCCCGGTTTACGGACCAATGGAAGATGGAGAACTGGTAAAAGAATCAGCACTTGATAATTTTCATGGCCACAATCATGCAACAGCAGATTATCCAGATGGCATTTATCACTACCATGTCACAGACACAGATCCGTATATAAATGGCGATGGGTTTAAAGGTACGCCAGGCACTGTGACCCAATGAAAATTGGGACCGTTTTCTTAATTATCATTGTTTTTTCCAGTTGTGATAAATGGACACACGTAACGGCAAATGAGAAATTCGTGGACGTTAAAAATGGTGTTGTATATTTTGAAGAAGAGCGATTTACAGGTCATGTAATTGCCTTTAGTAATACAATAACAATTGAACAGCAAGAGTCGGATACGCTAAAATTGTATGAAGTCAAGAATGGAGAACGTCATGGATCATATCAAAGTTGGTATAAAAAAGGGAGCACCAACGAGCTCCGTAGATTTAACCGAAATAAAAGGGATGGGTTTCACCAAAAGTGGTATCCCAACGGACAAAAAGCATTCGAATATCACTTTGACGAAGGGGTTTATGTAGACACTTTAAAAGAGTGGTATTCCAATGGTCAGTTGTACTTGCTTTCACATTATGTAAATGGGCAGCAAGCAGGTCGGCAAAAAGCATGGAAGGAAACGGGAGAACTATATTTAAATTACGACGTAGTTAATGGACGGAAATATGGAAATGCGGGAATCAAACACTGTAAAAGTCTTTGGTCTGATGTGGTTAATGGCATGTAGTCTGTTGTTTACGGCCTGTTCACAGGAGCATCAACAAGTACCTTTTTATTTTACCCCTGACCTAAGTCCTACATGGACTGAACCAGAGCGTAGTAAAACAATTCATGTAATTGCTCCTTTTGAGTTTACAAATCAAGATGGTCAACCGTATGGTTCAAACCAGCTTAAAGGTAAAGTATACGTCGCCAACTTCTTTTTTACCAGTTGTCCTTCCATTTGCCCGAGAATGACTAAGAACCTCACGGCAGTGGCAAATGCTTTTTCAAGCGATGATACTGTAAACCTTATTTCCTTATCAGTTACACCAGACATTGACTCAGTGTCTCGTTTAAAACAATTCCATGAGGAATATAACCTGACAAGTAATTGGTATTTGTTGACGGGTAATCAAAAAGACATTTATCAAATTTCCAGAAATTCTTTTTTCGTAGAAGAGGAAATAGGGTTAAGTCGCGATTCATCCGATTTTTTACATACCGAACGGTGTATGTTAGTCGATTATGCAGGAAGACTTAGAGGGTTTTATAACGCAACACTTGCTTTGGATATGGAAAGGCTTATTGACGACATCGAAATTGTCCGAAAGGAAATGTAGAACGTAAGCTAAACGTAATCTTTTCAATACATTTGTCTATTTAGAAAATCAAATGCGACTCTTGTGTATAGTATAAATTAATTAAGATTAAATGAATCGTAAAATAACTTGGCTTTTATGTGCCATCCTGTTTGTATCAGCTTGCAAGGAGAAAGAAGATGATACTCCTGCTCCGGCAACGGTAAATACAGTTC
>JBLHOC010000031.1:0-23936 GCA_047620825.1 Bacteroidia bacterium
GTACGATTTCGACACCAACCATTCGGCTGATCCTTTGATATTCAGGCTCTAAGCCATGTATCGATTGATTAAGGCGTTTAGTAAACAAAAGGTGTTCGTCGATGTCGGTTGACTCCGCATGATAGTATTGCTTGAACTCTGCCTTGGTTATTTGGTTTTTAGTTACTGATGTGCGTAAATCAGCCGCTTGAGTTTTTAACGCCTTTGTTTCACTTACCAGATCCGAATAGCGATTCAAGAAGTTAGCATATGTTTTTTTTATGGCTTTATATTTAGTCAGATTATTTCCAAAATCTTTAGTCATGGTCCGGTCGTAATATTTGGCCATATAAACGAGGTGTTTGGTGATATACTGTTCTCTGGATGCGATAGTTGTGTAGTCTATTGCAAGATATTTTTCGGTAAGTACAATTTTTTCGTCAAGACTGTCCAATCTGACTAAATACTCCGGATTTACTTCGTTACATCCTGTTTGAGTGGTCATGGTTAATAGAATGGTGATAAGACCACAAGCTAAAAGAAGGTGTTTTTTTGACATCGTCATATTTTTGTCTTAGTTTTATCCTTTGAGATCTATGGCTTCAAGCGGGGCAAAAGTAAAAAAAATTAAACGGTTCATATTCCTAAAGGATGTGTTGGTTATTGCGGTTTCTGCTTTTGGAGGCCCGGCTATGCATATCGCACTTTTTCAAAAGAGAATGGTCGAAAGAAAGGGCTATCTAACTGAAAACGAGTTGCTTGAACTTTACTCATTGGCTCAGATGTTACCTGGCCCTAGTAGTACGCAAACCATTACGTCGATGGGTTATAAATTCGGAGGCCCAGTCTTGGCTTTTCTCACGTTAATAATTTGGATTCTACCAGCATTCATAGCCATGACGATATGTTCATTCCTATTTGTTTGGTTTGATATGGAAGTGACCAACAAAGTTTTTAGATTCATTCAACCTCTTGCAGTTGCGTTCGTTGTTACGGCGGGAATAAGTATGGCGAAAAAAGTGACAAAGGGGAGCTTGCGTCTTATTCTTATGGTTGCGTCTTTCGTAATTGTTGCTTTGTTGCGGCATCCACTTGAGCAATACGTTAAAACACCTTGGATGTTCCCATTTGTAATTGTTGGAGGAGGGATAGTTAGTTATTTTCTTGGGAAAAAAGAACATACTATTGAGAAGAAAGAACAAGAATCAAAGCCGAAGATCGTAATTAAGTGGACCTACCTTGTCGTATTTGCCGTGATATTCTCACTTGCAGCGATACTCGGGAAGGTGACAGATAACGAGCACTTTGTTGTGTTTGAAAATATGCTGCGTTTTGGATCTCTGGTCTTTGGTGGTGGAAATGTGTTGGTGCCAATGATGTTTGATCAGTTCTGTCAGTTCCACGATTGGATAAGGCCAGAGGAGTTTCTAACTGGCATCGGGCTAAACCAAGCCATTCCTGGTCCAGTGTTTACAGTTGCAACATTTTGTGGCGGATTGATTATGAGAGGTGGTGGTGTCACTAGCCAATTGATGGGTTGTCTTGTAGCAACGATTGGTATTTTTCTGCCAGGTACATTGATGATCTTTTTTGTGTACCCGATGTGGGACAGTATTAAAAATTATAAAATTATTCGTCGCTCTTTAGATGGAGTCATTGCAGTATCGGCAGGTTTAGTACTTGCAGCAGGTTATCTGCTGTTTTTGCCAGTTGCGTTTAACTGGGTCGAACCCAATAGTTTCTACTACAAAAATTTGCAAGACACAAATTATATGAACTATTTTGACATTGGATTGGTTATTGTACTGTCACTAATACTCAGTAAGTTTAAGATTCCTACACCCATTTGGGTGGTTCTTGCTATCTTAGCAGGTATCCTTTTTTAAACTTAAACGTATATACAAGAAAGACATCAAAGTGAACACGAAAATAGCCCTTCTCATATCCTTATTAATAGGTGGATTCAATAGTTTATCGGCGCAAGAAATGGATTCTATTCCTGAAAATTCTGATTTAGTACAATTTTCTGGTGTGGTCATGACAACAGACAGTTTAATTGGGATCCCTTATGTGAGTGTGGTTATTCGCAGGAGTTTGACTGGGAGTTACAGTGATTATAATGGGTACTTTAATTTTGTCGCGCACAAAGGCGATACGATTGATTTTGCTTGTGTAGGTTTTAGCAGTTCATATTATGTGCTTCCAGACACGTTAACAAAACAGAAATACTCGATGATAAAGCTGATGACAGCTGACACGTTTTACCTCGATGTTTCGATTATCACCCCATTGCCAAAGCGAGAATTGTTTGATTATTATTTTGTGAATGCGGACATTCCTGATGACGACATGGAACGTGCACGTAAGAATTTGGAGCGAGAGCGTTTAAAGGAAGAAAGTGAAACATTAAGTGCGGACGGAAAAGAGGCGGGTAAGTTCTACCTCCAACAACAGGCCCGATCCTATTATTCTGTAGGGCAAATTGCACCTAATAATCTGCTTAATCCTTTAGCCTGGGCCCAGTTTTTTGAAGCTTGGAAACGAGGCGACTTTAAAAAACAAGATAAGAAAATTACAGGCGAAGAGTAATTACTTTACGTCGGACACGTATTGTTTAACCCAACTTTTACCCCATTCTTCAATTTCAGTTTCAGACCATAATTCAGGATAGAAGATTCGTTTCTGAAAACGTGGAGGCAAGTACTTTTGCCAATTTGTGCCACCAGTGGCTGCGATGTCGGTAGGGTTGCGTTGTAAATAAACTACAGCAGTTTTGTAATGCGCCAATGGCCAATTCACATTCACATTTAAATCTAAATTTCTCAGTGCATGGATTAACTGCTCATCTTTTTGATCCGCTTTTGGGAGCTGTTTGAATCTAGCCCATAGATTGGCATTTTTGTAATCAACTGCCATCTGAATGAGTTCGTCATTGTATTTCTTTTCAAACTGCATGAGCGTTAAAGTCTTTTCACCAGTGGCTAGCACTGTAGCACCTGCTTGCCAATAGAGAAATTTGTACATGTCTTCTATGTCAGAAGTACGTGTAAATTTTGACCTAAAATCCTTTCCAACTAGATGAATAAAATCTGTTGATGCAATTTCTACCATTCTGTATTGAACCGATTGAAATCCAGACGCAGGAAGCAAAGCCATTCTGAATTTCAAAAACTGCTTTTGCTCCATACCTTCACTCATCACCGTGAACGAATCTGTTAAAATGATGAAGTATCGATTGATGCGATTTACTTTTTCAAGTAAAAATGATTTCGTAATTTTAGATGCTTGTGCGACCTGCTCAATTTCGTGCAGAATCATTTTGAAATACAATTCGGTTATTTGATGATACATAATAAATATGTGCTCATCAGGTATGTCGGTTTTAGGCTTTTGAAGTGTTAGAAGGGTGTCTAAGTGGACATAATCCCAATACGGCACATAGTTTTCATAAAGCCTCCCTTCAAGGTACGAAGCCAAATCTTGGCCCATGCTTTTGTATTTGTCTTCTAGTTGATGTACTAGGGCTTCTATATTTTTATCCAAAGTGCTCATTAAAACGGTGATTGGAAATTGTTAAAAGACTCAAACCGTAAGTCCTTGTCGGACATCTTTACGTCTGACATTTGCCAGTCAATGTTGAAATGTGCGTCATTGTATATCAATCCATCTTCAGATTCGGGTTTGTACAACTCGGTACATTTATAAGCGAAAATGGTGTTGTCTTCTAAGGTGCAAAAACCATGGGCAAACCCAGGAGGTATCCAAAACATAGTTTTATTTTCTCCTGATAGAATAATGCTATAGGATTGGCCATAAGTTGGGCTAGTTTTCCTTATATCTATGATAACATCTTGCACAGCACCTGCAATAACGCGAATGAGTTTACCTTGTTCGAAAGGTGGTTTTTGGAAATGCATTCCACGTAGAACACCCTTATCGGACAAAGACTGATTGTCTTGCACAAAATTCAAGTCTAACCCAGCAGAGTCAAAGTCTCTATTGCTATAACTTTCAAAAAAATAACCTCTATGATCACCAAATACTTTGGGTTGAATAATTAAAGGTCCGTCAATACTTATTGTTTTAAATTCCAATGTTTTTCTTCTTGGCACAAATTTGTAAAACTTTTGGGGATAATGTTGATAACAATGGCTGAAATTCTGAAGAATGGGTATTTCGTGAATTTACTTTTGAATAATGGGTGAACAACTGGGTGCTGAGTATTTAAATGAGTTAAATGATCCTCAGCGAGCTGCTGTGCTCCAAACTAAAGGTCCTGTTATGATCGTGGCAGGTGCAGGGTCAGGCAAAACACGGGTTTTGACTTACCGCATTGCGCATATGATTGCCTCAGGTATTGATCCTTTCAATATTTTGGCACTGACCTTTACCAATAAGGCCGCCAAAGAAATGCGTAAACGAATAGAGTCGGTGATTGGTTCTGAAGCTAAAAATATATGGATGGGCACATTTCACTCTGTTTTTGCCAAAATCCTACGATTTGAAGCGGCGAAGCTTGGGTATCCTTCCAACTTTACCATTTACGATACAGATGACTCCAAAAGTTTATTAAAGACAATTATTAAGGAGTTAAAACTTGACGACAAGGCCTATAAGCCAAATGTGGTGTTAAATAGGATCAGTTCGGCCAAGAACAGTTTGATTACACATAAAATGTATCAAAATGCGGATGAGTTAACATCTTATGATTCAGTAAGTGGGAAACCAGATATCGCAAAGATCTACAACTTATATGCAAAACGCTGTTTTATGGCTGGTGCAATGGATTTTGATGATCTACTGCTTAAAACATTCGAGTTGTTTACCATGCACGTTGATGTTTTAAATAAGTACCAGCATAAGTTTCAATACTTAATGGTGGATGAGTATCAAGATACCAATCACTGTCAATATATGATTGTGAAGAAACTGGCAGCAGTGAATGAAAACATTTGTGTAGTAGGAGACGATGCCCAAAGTATTTATTCTTTTAGAGGAGCTACGATTCGAAATATATTGAATTTCGAAAAAGACTATCCCGATTTGAAAGTGTTTAAGCTGGAGCAAAATTATAGATCAACTCAGACTATTGTTAACGCTGCTGGGTCAATTATCGCTAAAAATAAGGATCAACTAGAGAAGAAGGTTTGGACGTCAAATCAACTAGGTGATAAGATAAAAGTGTTACACGCAGTAACAGATAATGAGGAAGGACGCTTTATTGCACAATCCATTTTTGAAGAGAAAATGAAGCTGCAATTGGCGCATACGGATATTGCGATTTTGTATCGCACCAATGCTCAGTCAAGGAGTTTAGAAGAGGCCCTCAGGAAATTAAACTTGCCATACCGGATTTACGGAGGGCAGTCATTTTATCAGCGTAAAGAGGTGAAAGACCTGATAGCTTATTTGCGCTTGACAGTAAATCACAAAGACGAAGAAAGTTTAAAACGAGTCATCAACAATCCAACCCGAGGTATTGGGAAAACGACGTTAGACAAGATACAATTACATGCAAGCGAACAAGGTGTTTCATGGTGGGATATTGTTTGTAACGCTGAGGTATTTCCAAACTTAGGTGCAGCCACAACACGTTTGCAAGATTTTGCAGTAAAGATTAAAAGCTTTGCGAGTATGCTTGAAACGAGAGACGCTTACGAACTTGCAATGCACATCTCAAAATCAACTAATCTGCTGAAAAGTTTATATGAGGATAAAACGGTTGAAGGCATGAGCAGATATGAAAACGTGGTAGAATTACTTAATGGTATTAAGGAATTTGTGGAAGATGATACGTCTGAATTAGAGAAAAAATTAGGGATATATCTTCAGGATATTGCGCTGATCACAGATGCGGATAAGGATGATGGTTCAGAGGATAAAATTTCGCTAATGACCATACATGCTTCAAAAGGTCTAGAATTTCCCCACGTGTATATATCTGGAATGGAAGAAAACTTGTTCCCTTCTCAGATGAGTACGGGTAGTAGAAAGGATTTGGAAGAAGAAAGGCGATTGTTTTATGTCGGGATGACAAGAGCGGAATCGAAGCTCACTTTGTCATATGCCAATTCCAGGTTTCGATTTGGTCAGTTACTTCCTTGTGAGCCAAGTAGGTTTATTGGAGAAATAATGAACGATTTCGTTGAATTGGATAAAAATACTTTTATCAAAAATAAAGAGTCTTCCGGTACAGGTTTTAACCGATTCGGGGCAAAAGAGCGTAAGGATAGCGGAGAAAAACCAAATTTCCAGAACAAATATGGGCGCACGAACAAAAATTCCACAAGTCGCAGCTTGCCCCCTCCATTAGAAAACTTTACACCTGATGATACCAGTGGCATAAAGGCCGATGATGTGGTAGAGCATCAGCGATTCGGGAAAGGAAAAGTCGTTTTGGTCGACGGTGACTTTGGGAATAAAAAGGCCACAATCGAATTCGACCAATATGGTAAAAAGCAACTGGTCTTAAAATTTGCGAAACTCCGGTTCCCTAAAGATTAAGCCGACTGTTGAAACTTGTCAATGATTCCCCATATTTCTTGCATTGCTTGAGGTTTAAGGAGATAGTCGTTCATGCCGGAATTCAATGCTTTCGATAAAACTTCCTCTTCAGGTAAACTCGTAAATGCAATGATTGGAATTTTTGGATTAATCTGTCTCATTGACTTTGCTACGTCGTAACCATCATTGTGAGGCATTTGGATGTCCAATAAGACAAGCGTATACTCCTTGGTGGAAATAAGATCCAGGGCTTGCTTCTTATTCGTTGCAATGTCGAAAGGGATACCAAGTTTATTAAACATGTATCCTGTAAACAAACTGTTGATCTCGTGATCGTCAATCAATAAAATTTTAATTTCGTTTATCATAGCTGTAGTAATCAATAGTGGATTACCAATTGCAAAGCAGGTGCCACAGCAGGAATAAATAACTAAAGCACTTATATTTAGTGTGTTATGTAATTCACACAAGTAGAGTAATTCCCAAAAATAGACTAATGGTTAATTTTGGGACACCCTGAATAGGTCTTTTAGGCATTCCCAAAGCTGCCTTTTTTTGACGTTGTCTTCCATAATGGCTTGTAGAGAATCAAATAAGCAACTACTTGCCACATCGCTATGAGTCATCGGCTTATACATGTCAATCGATGGGTTGGTTACTTGCCCGAATATCAAATCTATGGATTGATTGTCAATCTCGCTTTGTATGGATTCGAAGGATAGTTCTGTATGAACTATTGTATTGTAGTCTTTGTCTGTTACTCCAGCAGCTTGCATGACTTTGCTTAGGAATAATTTGGTGTTGGGCATTAGTGCCTCGTGAAGGTGAATGTGTATGTTGGGCTCAACAGCTGTGGCTGTATTTGACGTCATGCCTTCTTTGATGTCATACACTTCTTCATGTAGTGCATGTACATATTGTGGGTCCATCTGCCATATATTTTCCATCCTTGTGCAAAGCTATTTAAACCCTTGGGTTGTGCCTAAAATTGTGGATTACTTGCCAAAATACCTTTGTCGTCCCAAAATGGGTCAAATTTAACACGACTAGATATAGTATTTGCTATAATATGTCAAGTTTAATAGGTGCATTCTCGAAATAGGAATTATTTTTCCCATAATGGGGTGTGTTCAGTGATGCTTAGAGCTTAAGTGACTGATAGTCAGGTGTGTTTATGTTGGCATATACTTCGCTTATTACCTTACGTAACTTTCGAGAGAAAGAGCACATGGTTAATAATTTTCATCATAAGTAGTAGTTTAGTATTTTATCTTTGATTTTAAGCCCTGACCTATATGGTCGGGGCTTGTCATTTATGGATTTTCGCAAATATACGACAACAAGGTATCTTAGAATCGTATTGAAAATAAACGGCATTATGTTTGCGTTACACAAGTGTAGAATGATTGGAAAAACGCACATCGGGGATTCGCTTCGTACCACTTTAGGGCTTGCCTTTCTTTTTGTACTCTTTTTTACACCACGCGTATCTGCTCAATCTTACAATCAAAAAACCATTAGCGTTTATTTTCCTTCAAACGGTGATCAGCTCAATGCTGAATCCAAATCTGTTATTAGAACGACGTTCTTAGAAATTCAACCACGGATTATACGTGAAATATATGTCGAGGGACACACTGACAGCGATGCGTCATTGTCATATAATCAAGGCTTGTCAAATAGAAGGGCGTCTAATACACAGGAATACCTTATGTCACAAGGTGTAAGGCAGTCGATAATCCAAATTGGGGCATTCGGGGAAAGTCAACCCATCAGTACCAAAAAGAATAAAAACAGGAGGGTGTTGATTACAATGGTATATGAGGATGAACCTAATCCGCCTCTCGTAACAGAAGTAAAATCAGGTGATGCTAAGTATATTAAGATTGTAACGTACAATGCCAAGACCAAATCTCGCTTGCCATGTAACTATGTTATTGAAAGAAATGCAAAAAATTTGTTTGCGCGAACCAATAGCAACGCAACGTGTATTTTTGATAGAAAGCGATTTCCAAATGTCAATGTGACCTTTTCTAAATCTGGATTTTTGAACCAATCTCTTATGGTGCAGCATAAGGATGTACACCAAGTTGGCGATACGTTGTCTTTAAAGGTTTACTTAAAACCTGTGGCGGTGATTCAGAAATTGAGGTACGATCACATCTATTTTTATACCGATACGGACAGGTTTAAACCAGAAGCAAAACAAGAGTTAGAGAAACTGGTTGCTATATTAACTGAGAACCCAAAGTTGTATGTGGAAATACAAGGACATATGAATTTTTCGGAAACACGTCAAGCAAATATTTTGCAACGTATCTACAATCATGATTTAAGCCATAAACGCGCAAAAGCAGTATATCTATATTTAATTGCTCAACGCATTGACAAGAAGCGGTTAACGTATAAAGGGTTGAGTAACTTTAGGATGATCTTTCCAAATCCTGCAAACGACAGTGAAGCAGATAGGAATAAACGTGTTGAAGTCTGGACGCTTCAACTATTGGCTGGAACTTAGTCGAATAATCTCCAGTTGACTCCAAATTGAATTGACCTTCCAATCAACGGGTAATTCGCAGCAAGAAAAGAATCATTTATAAAGTATCCTTGGCCGACATGGTGGCTTGATACATATAGCTCCATGGATTTAACCTGAGTATTTATAAAAATATCAATCATTGGGAAACCTCCAATTTCGGAGCTAGACAAAGTCATTTGTCTAACAACTGGGTTGTATGTGAGTCCAGTGAACGGAGAGAAATATTGAACGTCTACCCCAATTCTAGCCCACATGTTTTTCCGGAATAGAAATCCTTCTTTATAAAGTCTCGTCTTACTGCTAATCATTGGTAAGGGTAAGTTGTCACTCGAAGACTGCTGGAAAGTCAAGCGCTGATTCAAATGCCAAGACCGACCAATGTTAATTTTAGCAATTCCCATTGCAGATATATAGTTGATTGAGGTACTCATCTGTTGAGCATACCCGTTTGTATCATAATACACATACTGACCAATATTCCTGTATGTCACCTGTAACTGTCTGGTTTTTTTAACATTCGAAACACCCAATTTTAGATCAGCAGTTAAGGTCTTGTCCAAGGGCTTATTCCAATAATAATAATTGCTTCCAAAAAACTGATCATTATAGTCGGGTCTTCTGTTTATGATAGTTCCAGTCAGTTCGTATTGAGTTGATTTGAAAACAGGTTCCAGCTTATATAAAGCCTTGAAATCTCCGGCATTATATCCCAACGCCGAGAAATGGGCGTATCCATGCTGGTGTAACTTTTCAGTTCGATTTATGATTTCTCCTGCGAGTCTTACGTGGCTAAAACTACTACTATGATAGTACTGCTGTTTGACTGAAATAGCTTCATGCATAATCCAATACTTTACCAATCCGTTTTTTACTTTATGAACCTTCCCAATTCTATTTTGAAGCACGCTTAAAAAGGTAGAGTCGTGGGTCAGTAAATCGATAAACCGTATTGGATATAAAGATGTGTCAGGGTTGTCATCAATAAAGCGATTAATTTGTCGTGTATACTTGACCTGGTGAAACCACTGGGTGTGGATATTTTCAGTATTGGTATCTGCGCCAGTCGTAGAATCATTGATTTGAATGGTTCTTTTTCCAGGTCTAAAAAATTGAGAAACGCTCCATTCCCGATTGATAGTTAGGTTCTCCGCATTATCTAAATAAGCTTGGCCTGAATATGTTTTGGCTCTACCGGAAAGTTGATCGAACGACACGGGATTCTCAACTCCGAATGTTTCAGAAACTGTGTTTTTACTATTTATAAAACTAGCCAGCACTTCATACTTTCGGTTTTTAGAAAAGAAATGCGAGTACACACTTGTGCTAAACAAATTGGTCATCCGCTGCTGATTGAAAAGCGGTAAGTTATTGAAGTATAAGTTGTGCGACTTGGTTCGATTATACTGAAGCCCAAAGCTCCAGTTAGGTGCGATATTTTGCGAATGTTCGGCAATCAACTGTAATAAGTTGCCAGTACCTTGTGCATACGATAAATCTGTACGTGCGGTTTCGGAATGATGGTAAGGGATACTATCAGATTGATAAAACCAGGATTTGAACAACGGTTTAGAAATTTGGAAATTAGCTGTTTCTGGCAATTGTAATTCCAACGTGACTGCTGGCCCAGCAACACGACCTGTCCCTAAATATATGGGTTGATCTATAAAACTACCCAGTAGATGATGACCGAATTGTAAACTTGTGTCTTCTTCCAGCTTTGAGAAATTTAAATTCTCAATGTCAGACCCAGGTTGATAGTAAGACAAATCTTTTTTGTACTCGGTAGTGTCAAACATTTGACCCCACGCGGGTATTACAACAATGGTTAATATGATGATAAGTCCGAATCGCACAGATTTGTTTCTCGCGCAAAAGTAAGCCGTAAAAGTTTTTATTTGTAGACTTAAAGACTTAGACTAAAACATTATCGGTAAATAACAAGCAAGTATCTTTGCCACGAATGAATAACACAGTTTTCGACTACCTAATCATTGGTCAAGGCATTGCCGGTTCCGTATTGGCTATGTCAATCCTTGAGGAAGGGAAAACATGTTATGTGATGGATAGTCGTAGCCCAAATACATCCTCAGAAATTGCTGCGGGCATCATGAATCCAATAACGGGTAAGCGCATGACTCTGAGTTGGAAAGCAGATGTGTTCTTTCCCACAGCAAAATCATTCTACAGTCGGATGGAAGATAAACTCAACAACTCTTTTTTGCACAAGTTGCCAGTGCATAGAATATTTAGTTCCGTGGGAGAACAGAACGATTGGGCTGCCAAATGGACACACACAAAGTATAAGAATTTTATACAACCCGACGCTATCAATTCATACAGTAATGAAAACATTCTGACACCAAACGGCAGTATGAAAGTGGATGGAGGGGGGCGTTTAAGTACGTCAAAATTTTTAAGTGCGGTTCGGAATTATTTAAAAGTTGATAGCTGCTTTGAAGAGAGAGATGTGTCAATTGCAGAAGTAGAATACGACAATGATTCATTACGTATCGGAGGCATAGTAGCCAAAAGTATTGTCTTTTGTACAGGGTATGACCCAATCAATTGGGGGTTTTTACCATTTACACCAATGAAAGGTGAAATTCTGGAATTAGAATCCGAGGCATTGCCAAACGATTCCATATTGGTTGGAGGATGTTTCTTAAGCCCTATCCAAGAGCATAAGTTTTATGCAGGTGCTACGTATGATTGGAAACATACCGACCTTATTAAAACGACAGAAGCAAAATCTGAAATTCTGAAAAAGGTATCAGGGTTTACCCAAGGCACATTGAAAGTTGTAAATCATAAAGTAGGCATCCGTCCAGCAGTAAAAGACAGAAGGCCTATGCTCGGATCTCATCCAGATAAACCAAATACGTATTTGTTCAGTGGACTGGGGAGTAAGGGTGTGTCAATGGCACCTCATTTAGCGAAATGTTTGCTCAACTACATGTCCGATAATACGCCGCTTGACTTAGAAATGGATCTAAATCGATTTGTATCATGAAAACACTACCCATTGTTTCAAAGGTGTTTATCAGTTATACGCTGTTTTTTGTTATCAGTCGAGTGGTGTTTTTTGGATTTAATTTTCAAGAACAATCAGAAGCCGGTTTTGGAACGTTATTAGACGCATCGTACCATGGTCTACCAATGGATTTATCTATGGCTGGTTATGCCACTCTATTCAGTGCGTTATTGCTGCTTTTAGGCAACATGATTAAATGGCCGTATCTCAAAAAAGTGATTGTTTATGTAAACGTGTTTTTAATTACGCTGTTTTCCGTCTTTCTGGTCATCAACAGCAGGCTGTATGGTTATTGGGGGTATCACATAGATAACTCAATATTAAATTATCTTAAAACGCCGAAGGAGGCCATGGCCTCTGCAAATCTGCAGGATTGGGTGGTTGTACTGGTCGCTAGTATTGCGTTAATATTTGTAAGCTATAAAGTGTTTAAATGGTTCGTGTTTAAACCTATTAGGTCTTATTTGTTTAAGCGGACAAACGCGTTGATTGTCTTACCCTTGTTGGCCGTGTTGATTGTTCCTATTCGAGGTGGATTTGATGTTGCCACGATGAATGTGAGTCGGGTTTACTTTTCTACTAAACCCTTTGAAAATCACTTAGCCATTAACCCAGTTTGGAATGCGGCATTTTCATTAACGGAAGCTGACGTGGATCAATTTGATTTTATGTCAAACGATGTTTGTGATGCGGCATATCGAAGTGCCTTCCCAATTAAATCCGATTTACCAAGTTTTCAATTTGATCCTGAAACCAATGTGATTCTTGTCGTTCTTGAAAGTTTTACAGCAAATGTTGTCTCTTCGATTGGGGGATTAGAAGGAGTTACGCCCAACCTGAATGCGTGGATGGAAAAGGGGATGTCGTACGATCATTTCTATTCCAGCGGAGATAGGTCAGATAAAGGTTTGACGACATTATTTACTGGGTTTCCTGCTTTACCAAATTCTCGATTGTTAAGTCACCCAACAAAATTATCAAACGCACCAAGTGTGTACAAAGGCTTCCACGATAGAGGTTATTATACATCCTTCTACTATGGAGGGAATTTGGACTTTGCGAATCTTAAATTGCTGTTTAGCGACGGGAATCTGGATCAGATTGTGACACGAGATGACATTGATTCGAAAAGCAATGGTAAATGGGGTGTTCGAGATGGCGAAATGTTTAATAATTTTTATCAAGACGTTTCTACTCAAAAACAGCCGTTTTTTTCTACTCTGTACACGTTAAGTAGTCACGAACCTTTCGATATTCCAACGGTGTCGTTTTCTTCTGATAGTTTAACCTCAGATTTTTATAAAGCATTGTATTACACAGACAGCTGTTTTGGGGCTTTTATGTCCGACCTTAAGAAGTCTGATATTTGGGAGAATACGGTTGTAGTTGTAACAGCAGATCATGGGGTTAAAAATCCAGGAAACCTGGTCTTGTTGAGTCCAAGGAAATATAGAATCCCATTACTGCTAACCGGAGGTGCTGTTAAGACCAAAAGGAGGTATTCACATTACTGTTCACATACTGACATCCCATATTCTTTAGAAATATCTTTTTTGGGCGGAACTGATGAGGCATATAAGTTTAGCAAATCGATATTTGATACAACGGCATCACAGGCATATTACTATTATGTGTTAGGCGCTGGACTCATCAACGAAAATGGTTGCGTGGTGTACGACATTAAAGGAGACTTGTTTTTGGTGAATACAACTCAAAACGATTCAATCTATCAACAGATGCAAAGGCAGTTGTTAGGTGTTACACAAAAAGCATCTGAGCTGTTCAATTCTTATTAGGATAGGTTTTGGCCAAAAGAAAGCCCCGCTCTAATGAGCAGGGCAAATAAACCAAACTAACCATGAAAAATGCCTCCTTTCGAAGGCAAGGCAAAGGTAGGTTCATTCACTTGTTAAATACAAGAAGTTTCAATGATATATAGTTAGTCAATCATTCTTTATCATGAGGTGCGAAATTCACCTGTCAATAATAGAACGGAAAAGTCCTAAAAAAAGAAGCCCCGCTCTAATGAGCAGGGCAAATAAACCAAACTAACCATGAAAAATTGCCTCCTCTCGAAGGCATTACAAAGGAAGTGTAATTTTTATGAATTGCAAAGGATTTCTGTTAAAAAAAGAGAGATGCAAGTATTTGATTACCAGTCGTTTGTTAATTTCAATCTGGTCTCAATCACGTTTCTGACACACCCTTTACCTCCTGCGTTAGGAGATTGATAGTCTACGGTGTCTTTAATTTTTTGTACGGCGTCGGCTGGGCAACATGAAAATCCAACGGCATTCAAAACAGGTAAGTCGGGTTCATCATCACCCATCATCAAGCAAGCCGATATTTCGAAATTATTTTCTTTCAACCAAGTATTGAGCACGGCTAATTTATCCTTAACACGTAAAAAAACATCTGGAATCCCTAATCGATTCAATCGTATCTTAACCCCATCGGCGGACCCACCACTAATGACCACAATTTTGTAACCAGATTTGATTGCTTTAACTAGAGCATAACCATCCTTAACACTGGTAGATCGCGTAAATACGCCAGCGTCTGACACATAAATATTGCCATCTGTTAAAACCCCATCGATATCGAAGACAAAGACTTTAACTTTTTTGAGTTTTTGTAAGTAAATTTCTGCCAAGTTATACGTTACTGATTGTCGCGCCATTCATAAACCCAGCTCGACTGGATCATTTCTAGATGACCTTCACTGCAATCTTCACGTGTTCCTACGAATGTAGGAATTTCTAATATCCATTCTATTAAATCCGTGAATCTAATCCGATAGATTTTGCCTTCGTTAAAGTCATCACCAAATTTATCGTGCAAAGCAATAGCGATGTCTTCGTAGTCTGACCATTCTATTGGTAATTCAAATTTGTCCATATTAGTGCCCATTAAACTGCTCTTGATCTGGTATGGTTACGGTAAGGTCGCTTGATATAGCGCATTGACAAGCGAGACGTGAGTTGATGCTCGGACTTATAGCCCTGTCTATAAAGTCTTCTTCCTTGTCAGAAATCTCAGGTAAGCTGTTCATACCTTCCTCAATATACACGTGACAAGTGCTGCAAGCACAAACGGCACCACAATTGTGGTGTAGTTCTATGTCATGGTCATGAGCAACATCAAGTATAGAGTCCCCAGAAGTGCATTCAACTTCTTTAGTTGGGATGTTAGCGTTTTCGAAAAGGAAGCGAATCTTATGTGCCATAAAGCGTGCAAAACTACTATTTTTAAACATTCTAAATAAAAAAATGTTCGACTTCTCATACTATTCTTTTTCAATGGCGTTTATTTGTATAGGCAACAAAATGAAATACCTAAATAAAATACTAATTGTACTGCTTTTTCTGAACAATGCTTTCAGTACACAAGCCCAATCAGAATCTGACAATAAGCAAGAAGTTAGTCCGTATTTATATATGCTCGGACAAATTGCTACGTACCCACCGTTAACCGACTTAATTCAAGAATTAGACTCTGGGCAACTGGATGAAGTTTTTTCATTGTCCACCAACGAATATGAAATTAAGTCTTTTGAAAAGGGCTTAGGCTTGATATTCAATCAAAACTTTGTGCTAAAAGAAATTCAGTTTTATGATTCTGGATACGTCTTTAGTCGTTGTGACAAGGCCGTACCTATGGATTTGGATTTTGGTATGAAACTAAAAGACTTTCAAAATTACACTTATGATGCTTTTGAAGTAGATACGTTTAACAAGTTCATATATCATGGCGACTTAGGTATTGCACACGCCAAACTATATTTCAAAAACAACCGCATAGAGCTGGTTAAGTTTTACACGAAAGACAGCTTCCTCAATGCTCAAAATCAAACTTTAAGGTCTGAATGGGGCATGCGGATTATCCCTGACGGAAAGTGCATGACAGGTAACTGTTTTGACGGGAATGGTGGTATGAAATGGCCGACGTCATTACAATATACTGGTGAATGGGAGAGTGGTATACCGCATGGTACTGGCACTTTTTCTGATACTTCTGGAATGGCATATTCCGGCGGGTTTAAGTTGGGATATTTGTGGGGAGAAGGTGTCCTAAATATACCTAAAAACGTTCTTTATGAAGGACATTTTGTGCTAGGAAGACGTATGGGATTTGGAAATGCGACTTTTTCTAATGGGACGAGGTACGAAGGGCAATGGTATAGAGACTTAATGCACGGTCAAGGACATTTCTGGTTTTCACCTAAATATCACTATAAAGGCGCATTTAGTAATAACCAATTTAATGGTATTGGTAAGTTGGTTAGTCCGGAAGGTTATGTCGAAGGGACATTCAAAAATGGACGTCCTCACGGATTTTGTAAACAAGTGGTCAATGGCAGCCAAACTGCCTTGAGTGGCACTTGGGTCAATGGGAAAAAAGAGGGCAACTTTGAGTTGTACAGCCCCTTGACCGGAACGGTTTATGTGAAATTCGAAAATGATATAGAGATGAGATAAAATTTGAAACAACTAAGTTTTAACCCGACATTACTCGTTGCACTCACTTGTCTCACGTTTACAAATTGCAAAGCTCAGAAAATGACAGACAAACCCACCTCGATTTCAAGAACCATAAACGTTACTGGAACTGCGGAAAAAGAAATTACCCCAGACATCATTTTTGTTAATATCACCATGCGCGAGTATTGGAAGGAAGAGTTTGAGCATGGGAAAAAATACGAAGATTTCAAAACGAAAATACCCATGACTCAAATAGAGCCTGTTATTTTGTCGCAACTTAAAAAGGCTGGAGGTCAAAGATGATCAAATCAAAGTCAGTGCAATAGGGAACTACCACCGACCAACTGGAAAGGAAATGCTGATGAATAAAACACTTGTGATTACGGTAGGTGATTTTACAATAGTTGATTTAATCAGTAAAACAATCGATGATAGGGGCGTAAGTAACCTGTTCATCAGTGAAATGAAACACTCTAATATGGAGGAGATCAAAAAGGAAGTTAAAATAGCAGCGCTTAAAGCAGCGAAAGTGAAAGCAAGGTATTTGTTAGAAAGTGTGGGTGAAAAATGAGGGAAAGTGTTGATGATAAATGAATCTGGGTACAATCCACGATTACCTTACGTTCGGGAAGCCTTTAAAACCAGTGCTCAATCAAACCAATCATCAAGCGCATCAGAACTAAGAGAGATTACAATTAAGTATCAGGTGAATGCGACGTTTGCTATTGCAGGATAAGCTGCAAGGCATTTTTTGTTCGATGCTCTAATATTTCGGATTTATCTCCAACAATACTTTCTAATCCTGACATATTCGTTGGATTGAAAATGGTAAGCAATTGTAATTGCTCCATTACATCCACCAAATATTCGTCACCAATTTTATCCAAGAATTTCTTAATACGTCTAGTGTCATTGTTCACACAAATCGTGAAAGAGATAGCCGTATTCTGCATTAAATTAATTTGAATACCACAGGCGGCTAATGCACTAAAGATTTCACTTAAATTGTCTTCAACAATAAAAGCGAAGTCTTTGGATGACAAAGAAATCATCACTTGGTCATCCTTAAAAATATAACAGGGTACATCAACCACGTGTTGTAATCCGTGATCTTGAACTATCGTGCCTGGTGCATGCTCATCGATAAAAGATCGTACATACAATGGGATAGCTTTTTTTAGTAAAGGTTGAATGGTTTTTGGATGAATAACCGAAGCTCCATAGTAGGCCAATTCAATGGCTTCTTTAAACGAAATATCTGGTAACAAGCTGGTGTTGTCCATTCGTTTCGGATCCGCATTCATCACGCCAGGAACATCTTTCCAAATGGTCACAGAAATGGCGTCTAAGCAATACGCAAATATGGCAGCCGTATAATCACTGCCTTCCCTGCCCAATGTACTACTTGCATTTTCACTGGTTCTGCCGATAAACCCTTGTGTTATGGTTAATTGCTTTTCAATGAGCTTCTTGGCTCGTTTGCTGATTAACGCTTGAGTTGTCTCCCAATTTACTCGGCCCCTTCGATGGTGAGCAGTCGTAACCACGAAGTTGCGTGCATCTAACCAACGATTAGTGACCTTAATCTCGTTTAAGAAATGACTCACAATTCGAGTTGAAATTAACTCACCGTATGGCACGATTTGATCATATACAAAGTCGTAACCGCTTGCAATCATATCGGTATCTAATGTACACTCTAATTCAATAAAAAGGTTTTCTACTTCGTAAAATTGTAGTGAGTTTTCACCGATTAGATCCTGAATAATTGTTCTGTGAAACGATTTGACTTCTTCAAGAATTGGGTTGAAGTCGGATTTGCTCATATAAGCATCGACCAAAGATTCCATCAAATTCGTGGTTTTGCCCATAGCAGAAATAACAACCAAAATTTGATCATTTTGATATCGAGCTAGGATCTTCGCAACGTTTCTAACAGAGTTTGCATCTTTTACCGATGCACCTCCAAATTTGAATACTAACATTCAACAAGTTTATTGGTTTGAGCAGCCTTATATTTGCCGCTGCAAAATTACATTTTTTACCACCATTTTAGCCTTTCATAGGCGTAACCTCATATGAAGCACAGGAACACAGTAATTACCTTGAGCCATTTTATTGCTAGTGAGCAACTGAAACATGCAGGAGCATCAGGTAATTTATCTAAGATTTTTAGAGATATAAAATTTGCCGCTAAGCTTGTAAATCGGGATGTCCGAAAAGCTGGATTGGTTGATATTTTAGGGGAACACGGATCTACTAACATACAAGGGGAAGAAGTGAAGAAACTAGACGTTATTGCCAATGAAGAGTTTATCACGTCTTTATCCAACGGCGGTGATTGTTGCGCTATTATCAGTGAGGAAGAAGACTTTGTGCGTCATCTTAATCCAGATGCTAAGTATGTATTAGCAATGGATCCACTTGATGGTTCGTCAAATATTGATGTAAATGCACCAATCGGAACTATATTTTCTTTGTACAAACGTATTAGTCCGGTTGGAACTAAAGCAACCGACGAAGACTGTTTACAAAAAGGGGTCAATCAAATTGCTGCGGGATATGTAATTTATGGCTCTAGCACAATGTTGGTGTTTACAACAGGGACAGGTGTTAATGGATTTACCTTAGACATGTCAATTGGCGATTTTTGTCTCAGTCACCCAGATATGAAAACGCCTGATATTGGTAATATTTATTCAATCAATGAGGGTAATTTTAATGCGTTCTCAGACGGCATTAAAACATACATAGCCACGTGTAAAGACAAACAAATGTCTGCCAGATATATTGGATCAATGGTGGCAGATTTTCACAGAAACTTAATTAAAGGGGGTATCTTTATTTATCCAGCCACTGCCTCATCGCCAAACGGTAAGTTGAGGTTGATGTACGAGTGTAACCCAATGTCTTTTTTGACTGAACAGGCTGGGGGAAAAGCAACTACTGGGAGTCAACGAATTATGGAGGTAGCACCCACCGAATTACATCAACGTGTTCCTGTAATAATGGGATCAAGTCAAATGGTGGATGATCTTGTTAATCTTTGTAATTGATCAAAATTCTTGTCATATGTAATCCTTTTGCCGGTGGTGGGACATCAATAAAAGTACTTGAACGGTACAAGAAGTTTGCGTTAAACCATACAAGCCATCATTTCGATTTTTATCAAACAGCTCAACCTGCCGATTTTAAAGGAATTGAAAACGAAGTTGAGGCACGTCAGCCAGACATTATTTCAATTGTAGGAGGAGACGGAACCACTAATGAAATCATTAACGTGCCGAATGTTAGGCTTCGAAAAATTCACTTGGTGCCCGCAGGTAGTGGGAATGATTTTCACAGATTAGTTTACGGTTCAATTTCGTGCGATGCCTCGTTTGAATATGTCGTGTCCGAAAAAATTCAAACGTATGACGTCGGGATTTGTAATGGTAGATATTTCCTAAATGTTGTTGGTATTGGGTTTGACGGTAGTGTAGCGCGTGAAACAATGCGTATGAAACTCCCATTGTTATCAAGTAAGTGGAAATACTGGGTCGCTATCTTTAAAAACGTATTGTTTTATCGTAGCCTGACAACGACAGTGACTGTAAAGGATAATGTCAGAACACAACGATTATTTATGATTGCGATTGCAAACGGAACAGATTACGGAGGTGGATTTAAAGTCTCACCTGAAAGTGATGCGTCCGACGGTCAACTTAATTTAGTTTTGGTTGGTGCCATTTCGCCATTAAAACGGCTGTTTAAAATACCAAAAGTTCAAGCGGGTAAGCATCTATCTGAGTCTTTTGTCAGCCACGAGCAAGTAACTTCAGTTATAATAGAATCCAAATCTGAGCTTCATGCACATCTAGACGGGGAGCAAGTGTCGTCTCACAAGTTTAGTATTCAAATAGCAGATCCAATGACGTTTGTCGTCTAGCTTTCTACAGCCGTCGTTGTAGTATCAATTAATATCAATTATTACCTAAATTGCGTGTCTAGATTGTAGTAGCAATGACCCTCGGATTGATTATATTTTTTATTGTAATTGGACTAGTTTTTCTCTTGGTAGAAATATTGGTTACACCGGGTGTTGTGTTAGGTATCATTGGGCTAGGCTTTATTGGTTTCGGTGTGTATCAGGCCTACGAAATGTATGGTAATACAACGGGTAACATTGTGTTGTTTTCTGCAGGTGTGGTTACTGTGAGTGTCGTACTACTTGCATTAAAGAGTGGCGTTTGGACCCAAATCGCGTCTACTGGTACAATAGCAGGGAAAGCCAAAGAGAACGCAGTTGACCTAGTGCAAGTGGGTGATCAAGGTAAAGCATTGTCAGCTATGAGACCCCTAGGTACAGGCTTAATAAATAGCAAAAAAGTGGAGGTTAGCTCAGAAGGCGAAGCCATTGCAGCCACAAGCCTAATCGAAGTTATTAGAATAGAACAGAATAAAATTTTCATTAAAAAAATAAACATATGAACGCCTCGTTGTTACTCGCCATTGGCGCGATTCTCATTTTCCTTTTCGTCTTTTTATACTTTGTGCCAATCGGTCTGTGGTTCACAGCTTTGGTATCCGGAGCAAGAACTAGCATTATACAATTGATATTGATGCGCATTAGAAAAGTGCCACCATCGTTAATCATAAATGCTCAAATTAACTCTGTAAAAGCAGGTCTGAATACCACTGTAAATGATTTGGAAACACACTTTATGGCAGGTGGAAATGTAAATACGGTTATTAAGGCGTTGATTAGCGCTGATAAAGCAAATATCCCATTAAACTTCAACTTGGCTGCTGCTATTGATCTAGCAGGAAGAGATGTATTTGATGCGGTTCAATTAAGCGTAAACCCACGAGTAATTAATACACCTCCAGTAGCTGCAGTAGCAAAGGATGGAATTCAGTTAATTGCCAAAGCAAGGGTAACGGTTAGAGCTAATATTCATCAATTGGTTGGTGGTGCTGGTGAAGAGACTATTTTGGCCAGAGTAGGTGAAGGGATTGTTACGACCATTGGGTCTGCAACAAATCATAAGTCTGTGTTAGAAAATCCGGATCAAATTTCTAAAACGGTCTTGGCTAAAGGTCTAGACGCAGGAACAGCTTTTGAGATATTAAGTATTGATATTGCAGATATTGACATAGGGAAAAATATTGGTGCAGAACTACAAACAGATCAAGCGGAGGCAGATTTGAAAGTTGCAAATGCGAAGGCTGAAGAAAGACGAGCTATGGCTGTTGCCAATGAGCAAGAAATGAAGGCTGAATCGCAAAAAGCACGTGCACAGGTAATTTTAGCTGAGGCTGAAATTCCAATGGCAATTGCAGAAGCTTTTAGAAGCGGAAACTTGGGTTTGATGGACTATTATAAACTCAGAAATATTGAAGCGGATACGAGCATGAGAGATTCGATTGCAAAACCAAACAAGAAAAGTACTGACGGCTAAAAAGGCGTTGGGCTCAGATATTATGAAAAATATTGTACCTTGTAATGAATTTAAACAGTAGTACTATGAGAAAAATATGCATATCAATGGCATTGATTGCAACATCACTATTAGTAGTTGCCCAAACCAACTACCCGTGTGTTGTTGAATCAGACAATCAATGGAAACTATCCAATTACAATACGGAGTTAGGTGAATTTGAAACACCAACTGTGTCTCTAGGCGCGGGTTATAGCCGGAATACGTTTGTCAAATACGCAGGTCAAGAGCAATACGCTTACGCGTCTTTTGATGGAACGTCTTCTACCATTCACGTACAAAACGAGGCTGGTGGGCACTTTAAATCTACAAGACTTTATGACCATGTATTGTCGTTGAGTTTTGCGGAGTCGAAGAACAAATTGGTGTACTTAGCAACGTCTAAAGTGCCAAATTACTATGACTTTCTAACGGAAGATGTAAGTATTACTATCCTCGATTTAGTCGATAATACTGCTAACAAAGTAAAAATTCCGACATTTTCTATCTTTGTTCCAACACTACCTTACGTTGGTGAAAAGACCAAAAAGGATGTAAGAGGGTTTACTCAAAAACACAATTTTTCTATTAGTCTTCCAACAATCAACTCCGACAAATCTGAGTTTGTATTTGTAGCTAAAGATATTCCAGGTTTCAATAGGTTGTTAAAGTTGGATTTGAATACTAATAAAATAAGAACTGTTTCCGTTCAATTTGAAGCACTTTCATTGACATATTGCACTGCAACTAAAACGTTAAAAGGTTTAATTGTAGAAGAGAACGCTAAAGGAGGAACTGCTTATTATGTTGTTGACATTAACGACATGACTGGAGAAGCGACTAATAAAGTATTGTTGGGTGAGCAAAGTGTAGCACTAAATGCGGAGCAAAATGGTACAATTCAATATGATGCAGAGTTGAATCAAGTTTTTGTGTCAAAAACTGTTAATGTAGAAAGAATTGTTTATCAGCTTGACGCTGAAACCAATGAAGTGGTTGAGTCAATAATCGTGAAGCAAAATGCAGACATATTTATTCCTCAAAAAACGAACAAAGACAGAAACAATATCTATAGCTTAAAAAACATTGTTAAGGTTTATCCAAACCCAACTCTAAATGTGCTAAGTGTTGAATCAGACTTAGATAAGTTAATTGACAAAATCGTTCTTACAGATGCCACAGGTAAAGTGTTAAGAAACATCTCTGTACAAAGTGGGTCAGCGCTTAACCAAATTGATATTTCAAATGTGTCGCAAGGCATTTATTATTTGAGGGTATCATCTGGCGTAGAAACACATGTCGAGAAGATTATAAAATATTAAGACATTCGTCTTTCGAAAAACGACTGGTAATCTAATTATCAGTCGTTTTTTTTATGGATTATATTTGACCCATGAATGCATTCGATATCCAATTGCAAACCAGAAGAAATATCAGCAAAGTCATAGACAGTCTTAGTTTGGAACAACTCAACCTTATCCCAGAAGGACTGAACAATAATATCTTATGGAATTATGGGCACATCTTTGTGACGCAACAAGCTTTGACGTATCGTTTAAGTGGTTTGCCAATGCGGATAGGTGCGGATACGGTAGAGTTGTTCAAGAAAGGGTCGGCTGCAACTCACTACAGTCAGGAACAATTGGGCGCTGTCAAGGCTTCCTTTTTTACTTTTATTGAGCTAACTCAAAAAGATTATGAGGCAGGTAAATTTCAATCATTTCAAACGTACCCAACGAGTTATGGTATTACACTGGAAAACATCGATGCTGCCATAGCATTTAATAACACGCACGAGGCATTGCACCTGGGTTATATCATGGCTTTAAGGCGAATTGTGACTAAATAAAAAGAGACCGGCGAACCGATCCCTCTTAAAAGTAAAGTTAAACCATAAATTCTAATTAAATGAGTATTATGCTTTATAAAAATTGAAAGTACTC
>JBLHOC010000032.1:0-23746 GCA_047620825.1 Bacteroidia bacterium
CAACGATCACGACCTTTTTCCCCTTTAACGTGCCGTGTTCTTCTCGAATAGAATACGCATCGAGCAACGCTTGAGTCGGGTGTTCATGTGTGCCATCACCTGCATTAATAATTTGAGCATCAACATTTTTGGATAAAAATAAGGCTGCTCCTGGTGCGGGGTGTCGCATAACAACCATATCCACTTTCATGGATAAGATGTTGTTGACCGTATCAATTAGCGTTTCACCTTTAGATACAGAAGAGGAGCCACTTGAAAAATTTACAATATCGGCTGATAATCTTTTTTCGGCCAATTCAAATGAAATTTTGGTGCGTGTGGAATTCTCAAAAAAGACATTGGCTATGGTGATATCACGGAGGGAAGGAACCTTTTTTATAGGTCGGTTCAGAATGGCCTTAAAATTGTCAGCGGTTTCGAAAATTAACTCAATGTCTGCAGGAGTTAGATTCTTTAGTCCCAAAAGGTGGTTGGATGAAAGCCTTGTCATTCGTTATCCTGTTCTGTTATTATCCAAACTTTATTTTCATTCTCTAAATCAACAATAACCTTATCGTGCGCTCTGGTGTCAACATTTATACCGACATAATCCGGTTGTATCGGGAGTTCTCGTTTAAACCTACGATCAATGAGGGTAAGTAGTTCTGTTTTGGCAGGTCTTCCAAAATCGGCAAGTGCATTCAGCGCAGACCGTACTGATCTTCCAGTGTATAATACATCATCAATCAAGACGACATTTAAACCTTCAATCTGAAAGTCTAATTCGATTGGGCTGGGTAGCAGTATTTTTTCGCTTCTTCTGAAGTCGTCACGGTAAAACGTAGAATCTAACTCACCATATTTGATATCCTTATGATTGAAAGTAGCTTCTAACACGCTTTTTATCTTTCGTGCTAAAGCAATACCACGTGGTTGTAAACCAATTAAAGCACATTGAGAAAAGTCACGATGATTCTCGTTTAACTCAAAGGCCATTCGCTTAAGCGTAATGTCGAGTTGGTGTGTATCAAGAATAATTCGTTTTGATTTCAATTCCCTAATGTTTTGATGTATTCAAATTCTTCTTTTGTAACTGGGCACACAGAAAGTCTATTCAAACGTAACATTTCCATCTTTTCTAGTTTTGGATCCGCTTTAATTTCAGCCAGGGTTATGGTTTTCTTAAATTTCTGAACTGGCTTAATGTCAACCACAGACCAAGTATCGCTATCTGCAGTAGGATCTGGGTAATGTTCTTTAATCACTTCAGCAATCCCAACAATTTCTTTGCCTTTGTTGCTGTGGTAATAAAAACACTGGTCTCCAACCTTCATCGCACGCAAATTGTTGCGTGCAGTATAATTTCTAACACCATCCCACAACGTCCAACCATCTTTAACCAGATCGTCCCAGCTGTATTTGTATGGTTCAGATTTCATTAACCAGTATGCCATTGTTTCTTAAAATTTGTCAAAAAAAAATCCCATTCAAAGATGGGATTTTTCGTTAATATATTAAATAGTTTACTCAATCTTAATTTGCCATTAGCTCCTTAAGTTGATCTACCCAACCGTTTTTCTCAAAGGCATCAGCCTTTCCAACAGTGGTTTCTAGTTCTGTTATTTGATCAGCAGAAAGGTCACTTAGTTGTTTGTAGGTGTTGTAACCTGCTTCAACTAACTTTTTTTCAAGTGCTGGTCCAACACCATTAAGCTTTTTCAAATCATCTGCTTCAGACGTTGCTTCTGCTTTAGGAGCGGCCTTTGCTTTCGGAGCTGCTTTTTTAGGAGCTGCTTTCTTTTCGGCTTTAGGCTCGTCTTCTTTTTTAGATAATTTAGCTTCAGCTGTCTTTCTGTTTTCAGCTTCCATCTTCGCTTTCAATTGCGCTAAACCGTCAAGTTCTCCCAAAGTTGACACGTCTTTCGACTTGTTCATTTTGGTTACTATCTTGTTGGTTTGTTTGTGCGCTTTATCTGTAGCCGCAGATTCAGAATCGATTCTAGCTCGTTCTTGTTCTTTCCAGATGTCTGTGTGCGAAACAATGATTCGTTTTTGATCCTTGTTAAACTCAATAATTCTGAAGGCAATTTCTTCTTCAACTTTTACAATTGATTTGTCTTCTTTCTTAATGTGCTTGTTTGGAGCAAAACCTTCAACACCGTATGGTAAAGACACTGTGCAACCTTTTTCAGCGATCTCTAAAATTGTTCCTTTGTGTTCAGAACCTTCTGTAAAGATGCTTTCGAATGTATCCCAAGGGTTTTCATCCAATTGCTTATGACCTAGGCTTAATCTTCTGTTTTCTCTGTCTATTTCAAGAACAATTACCTCTAACTCTTCACCTTTCTTAGTGAATTCTGCAGGGTGCTTGATTTTCTTGCTCCAGCTTAAATCACTTACGTGAACTAGGCCATCAACACCTTCTTCAAGCTCAACAAACAATCCGTAGTTCGTTAAGTTACGAACGATACCAGTATGCTTGCTTTCTGCTGGGTATTTGCTTTCGATATCTTCCCAAGGATCTGGAGTCAATTGCTTGATACCAAGAGACATTTTGTGCTCTTCTTTTTCAAGCGTCAAGATCACTGCTTCAACTTCGTCACCAACTTTCATGAAATCTTGAGGATTTCTTAAGTGTTGAGACCAAGACATTTCTGAAACGTGAATTAATCCTTCTATACCTGGAGCGATTTCAACAAAAGCACCGTAATCAGCAACGGTAACTACCTTACCTTTTACTTTAGCTTCAACTTTAAGATCTTCTCCAAGACTTTCCCATGGATGAGCACTTAATTGTTTCAAGCCAAGAGAAATTCGTTTTTTATCATCATCAAAGTCAAGAACAACCACGTTTATTTTCTGGTCAAGTTCAAGAACTTCTTCAGGGTGATTGATTCTACCCCATGATACATCTGTAATGTGCAATAAGCCATCAAGACCACCAAGATCAATAAATACACCGAAAGATGTCATGTTTTTAACAACACCTTCTAGTACCTGACCTTTTTCTAGTCTAGATAAAATTTCACCTTTTTGAGCCTCAATATCGTCTTCGATAAGTGCTTTATGTGAGATAACAACGTTTTTGAAAGTTTCGTTAATCTTAACAACTTTAAACTCCATTGTTTGACCAACGTATTGATCGTAATCTCTAATTGGTTTAACGTCAATCTGAGATCCTGGTAAGAATGCATCTAGTCCGTTTACATCAACGACTAAACCACCTTTAGTTCGAGATTTAACAAAACCTCTAACAATTTCACCAGTTTCCTGAGCTTGGGTAACCATTTCCCATGCAGATTCTGCAAGGGCTTTTTTACGGGATAACACAAGTTGACCTAGGTCATCTTCTGTTTCCATAATATATACTTGTACGGAGTCGCCTAGCTTTAATTCAGGAAGATCCTTGAATTCAGCACGGCCAACCAGACCATCGGATTTAAATCCTATGTCGATTACAACGTATTTTTTGTTTAATGATACAACTTTTCCATCTACAATGGTTCCTTCTTCAACGGTGTTGAATGTGCCTTCGTAAAGAGATTCTAAATCTGAACGATTTGAATCGTCGTACTGGCTGAATCCTTCTTTGTCCATCGACCAATCAAAAGAAGCCTCGTTGTGTACCGGATCCGGTACATCATTGTGGTCTCTTTTAACACGTGCTGGCTCTTCTTCGTCAGCTGTGGTTGGTTCTGGAGCCGTTTCAGCAACTACCTCTTTTTTCGTAGGTTCTGCCGCAACTTCTTCAGGTTTGGTTTCAGGTTCTACTGCTTCTGCTGTAGGTTCAACTACTTCTGCCGTAGTTTCTGCTGCAACTTCTTCTGACTTCGCTTCAGGTGCCACTACATCTGCTGTAGTTTCTGCTGAAACATCTTCAGACTTAGCTTCAGGTGCTACTACATCTGCTGTAGTTTCTGCTGAAACATCGTCACCTGCTTGAATTTCTTCTGTTGGGTTTTTAGTTTGTTTGGTTGGGTTTTGAGAATCATTAGAAACATCCTTGGTTTCTTTGATCTCATTGGAAACGTTAGCGTTTTCCATTTCGTTGTTTTGTTCTGTCAAATCAATGTGTCCTCCTTTGAGCGGCGGCAAAGGTATAATTTAGTTTTTTTAAATACAAACCTCGGACGAAACAAAATTTGTAGCGATTTCAAAGCAAAAATATGACACTTTGCTAGCTGATTCTCTTTGGTTAAATCTCTTTGCAATATTAAATTGCAAAACCAATAGTAAATCCAGATATGAAAACGAACCGACTAGTACTTATTGCCGCAGCCCTTATATGCAGTGTTGCAGTACAAGCACAAGATGATGTAAGAGGTCTTAAGTGGAACGACAATACATCTCAAGTAGATGTAGTCACCATGAACCCTGACAACCCCAATGATGTGACTGTTATCAATAGTCTAATCTTAGGGAATGATAGAATGTATACACCGAATACATTAACACATGTAGCAGAAACAAAGCTCATGTATTTTTTTACACAATCTTTTAATGGTTTTATTCGCGGTGAGACACTTAGTCAACAATTAGTTGTTGCAAATGCTGAGACAGGCGAGATATTAAGAAGTCTACCTATTCAGCGTACCACATTAATTGCACCATTTATTATTCCAGAAAAAAATCAAATTGGATTTATTGCTACGGAACGTACCCACAATAGTTATGGAAATAATGATGACCGCATTGCATTGGTCATTTTTGATATTAATTCTGGTGAAATTGCACATCGAATCGAATTACCAAGTTTGTCTTTATCAGCGTTGGCTACTCCGTTCATTGGAACAACAAGTAATTCTAATACGCCAAATGGAAACGGTGGTGCCACTAAAACGGCAGTATCTGTTAGCTCACCATGCTATATATCGGCTTCTCAGACATTATTGTTTGCCGCCAAAGATGTAATGGGTATTAATAGAATGTATCGTTTTAATATAAACACCGGGAGATTAGTCACTAAACTTGCTATTGATGTCGATGTACTTGATATGGCATACGATGACTTAAATGCTACAGTTAAGACTTTATATCTAAAAGAGACTAGTGGTGAGCGTGGACTTTATATCGGAAAGATGTCTGTCAATGGAAGCGAGATTATCAACGAAGTTTTGATTCGAACTCTTGGTGCGGATGAGATAACAGACGGACAAATTGAAATTGATCCAAAGACTTCAATTTGTACAGTTGTTAAGAACATGAATGATGTGCAAGTATTTTATACGTTTGATGCTGAATTGACATTAACCGCCACCAACGCTTTAAAAACCAAATCAGAACAAATTGACTTTGAGTTTGCAACACCTCTTAGATCTAATAATCAGTTCGACTTTGCTAGTCTTGTTAGCATGTATCCTAATCCTGCAACGGCAGACTTGACCATTGAATCGATCAATGATAACAAAGTGAATCGAATTACAATTTTTGATAATTTGGGTCAAGAAGTGAAAGACGTTGACGTACAATCCAATGAGTTATCCAACTCCATAGACATATCATCATTGAAACTTGGCTTATACACGGTTCAAATTGAATCAAGTGGTGTTACTACTATTACTAAGAAACTTATAGTACAGTAGACAGTAAAAGCCAGTGACGAAATCTTATATGCAACATCGTTTGTTTAAATTTTCGCAAACGCTAATTTTATTATTGGTGTGTTTGTGTGGATTAACCTATCTATCTAGTTGTGGGCCTGAACCACCACCTGAAGTTATTCTACCTGGAGGAGGTTCTGATACAACAATTATTGATATTACGGAGTTGCCCCCTGTAATTATCCCTGAGGACAATCCGCTATCAGTGGCTGGGGTTGATTTAGGTCGACATTTGTTTTATGACAAAATGTTAAGTGGAGACCAAACACAAGCGTGCGCGACATGTCACAACCAAAAACTTGCATTTACAGATAACAATAAATCCGTAAGTGAAGGTATTACGGGTGCTATTGGTGATCGTAATGCAATGTCCATCTTTAATCTAATGTGGTCAAACAGCTTGTTTTGGGATAGTCGTGCTGCCACCTTACGTGAACTTGCAACGATGCCGATTGAAAATCCAATAGAAATGAATGCCAAAGTAGAAGATGTTTTGGTTAGACTCAATAACTCGGTGATGTATCAGGATAAATTCAAAAGAACTTTTGGAACGGATACGATAGAAAAAATTCATCTGGAGAAAGCGTTAGAACAGTTTTTACTTTCCATTACGTCTGATAATTCTAGGTTTGACAAATTTAATAGGGGAGAAGTTCAATTGTCTGAACAAGAGTTGAGAGGCTTTGATGTCCTAAAAATAAAAGGTTGTTTTAACTGCCACTCTTCTTCATTGTTGCACGATAACCGGTCACATAATACAGCATTAGATAAAAATCCGACGGATGTAGGCTTAAAAGGTTTTACGGGTAAAAACGATGACAGACATAAATTCAAAACGCCCTCATTAAGAAACATAATGGTCTCTGCGCCATATATGCATGATGGTCGCTTTGAGACGATAGATGAGGTAATTCGCTTTTATGAAGATGTAATGCCAAATCTTAAGTTGGCCGTTAATTCCAACGCTTCAGACTCAATGGAAATTGCACCACGCAATAAAATTACGGAACGTGAGATGACCGATTTGAAGGTGTTTCTAAACAGCTTGACGGATGATACCTATTTGACGAATCCTAAATACTCAGATCCATTTTAATTCCTTTCATTTAACCTGGCTACGGGATTACCCTTTGGTCAGATACAATTAGGCAAAAAAAATCCCCGACCGAGGCCGAGGATTTTGAATTTTGTTTTGGGAAGACTACATCATGCCGCCCATTCCACCCATACCACCCATGTCTGGCATTGGTGCATGGCCGTGATTATCGGCTTCTGGTTCGTCTGCAATTAAGCATTCAGTCGTTAACAACATACTTGCTACTGACGCTGCATTTTCAAGTGCAACACGACTCACTTTGGTAGGGTCAATAACACCTGCCGCAATTAAGTTTTCGTATTTTTCAGTTCGTGCGTTATATCCGAAGTCTGCTTTACCTTCTCTTACTTTCTGAATCACAACAGAACCTTCTCCACCCGCATTGTGTACGATTTGTCTCAATGGTTCTTCTAGTGCTCTTCTGATGATTTGAATACCTGTGTTTTCGTCGTCGTTCTCACCTTTTAAGTTGCTAAGTGCTTCGATCGCTCGAACATAAGCAACACCACCTCCAGCAACGATACCTTCTTCTACAGCTGCACGAGTTGCGTGTAATGCATCATCAACACGGTCTTTTTTCTCTTTCATTTCGATTTCCGATGCAGCACCTATATATAATACGGCAACACCACCGCTTAACTTGGCTAATCGTTCTTGAAGTTTCTCAACATCATAATCCGAAGAAGAATTGTCTATTTCAGCTTTAATCTGACCAATTCGGCCTTGGATATCAGCTTTGTTTCCTACACCATTAACAATGGTTGTGTTTTCTTTATTGATAACTACTTTTTCACAAGTACCTAAAGATTCTAAAGTAGCATCTTCTAATTTGCGTCCTTGTTCTTCTGAAATTACCGTACCACCAGTTAAAACAGCGATATCTTCTAACATGGCCTTTCTTCTATCACCAAAACCAGGAGCCTTAACAGCTACAACTTTCAGAGATCCTCGAATCTTGTTTACAACAAGTGTTGCAAGGGCTTCCCCTTCAACATCTTCTGCTATAATAACAAGTGGCTTACCTGTTTGAGCCGTTTGCTCAAGTACTGGCAACAACTCTTTCATGTTGCTTACTTTTTTATCGTAGATAAGAATGTAAGGAGATTCTAACTCTGCTTCCATCTTCTCTGCGTTAGTCACAAAGTAAGGGCTTAAGTAGCCTCTGTCAAATTGCATACCTTCAACCGTTTTTACATCGGTTTGTGTACCTTTTGCTTCTTCAACAGTTATAACGCCATCCTTACCAACTTTCTTCATGGCATCTGAGATTAATGCGCCAATAACGTCATCGTTGTTCGCAGAAATTGATGCTACTTGTTCGATCTTTTTAAAATCATCTCCGACAGTTTGTGATTGCTTTTTAAGATCCGCAACAACCTGGATAACTGCTTTGTCTACGCCTCGTTTCAAATCCATCGGATTTGCACCAGCTGCAACGTTTTTCAAACCACCACTAACGATTGCTTGCGCTAAAACCGTTGCTGTAGTTGTACCATCTCCAGCTAAATCAGCAGTTTTACTTGCTACTTCTTTAACCATCTGAGCACCCATATTTTCAACAGGATTTTTTAGTTCTATTTCTTTGGCAACAGTTACACCATCTTTGGTGACTGTTGGTGAGCCAAATTTGCGGTCAATAACTACATTACGACCTTTTGGTCCTAAAGTAACTTTAACAGCGTTCGCTAGAGAATCAACACCTTTTCTTAGGCCGTCTCTTGCGTCTAAATTAAAATGAATTTGTTTTGCCATTTCTTAAATGATTTTTGAGTTAGAAAGTAGTTAAATAATGGCGAGTATATCTGATTCTCGCATCATAAGATAATCGGTTCCTTCAACGCTAATTTCTGTTCCGGAATACTTTCCGTACAATACAACGTCTCCAGTTTTAACAGTTGTAGGTTCTTCCACTTTTCCTGGACCTACTGCTACTACTGTGCCTTTTTGTGGCTTTTCTTTAGCCGTATCAGGAATGTATATTCCTCCGGCTGTTTTTACTTCCGCTGGTGCAGGTTCAATAAGAACTCGATCTGCTAAAGGTTGAATTTTCATATATTTTTAGAAACTAAATTGTTCAAACTAGGGTTTCCACATTTTATGCCAATGTGCAATTCTTTACAATTTTCCGACTACTTAAGTCAGATTGTCAGCTAAACAAAAAAAGAGTGACAGAAAAGAGTGTGACAGGTATTATGCTGACACGACTAAAAGTATGTTAGTCTGCAGGAGTTGTCTCCGGTGCTGGAGTTGGGAATGGTAATGCGTCCGGCAAATCATTGTTGTCAATTTGCTCTTGCATAATAGATTTTGCTCCTTCGTCATTAGAACTTGCAAGAAACATATTGCTTGACATGGTCAATACCAATAATCCTACAGCTAAGCCCCATGTAAGTTTTTCAACTATTTCATTGGTTCTTTTAACACCCATGATTTGAGAACCTGAAGAAAAATTCGCTGCGATTCCGCCGCCTTTAGGTTTTTGAATTAAAACGATAAAGGTTAGCGCAACTGAAACGACAATGATAAGGGTTAGGATTAACGTATACATCTCTTATTCTAAATTATGTTCCTGCTTGGTTTTTTCAATCAGGGCTGCAAAATACGAGAACTTTTGGGGATTTTGCAAACCCAATTTGTTGTAAATTTCTACGGCCTTTTCGGGCGCACCTTGTTTGATGTGTAATTGCGCCAAAGATTCTGTAACTAATTCGAAACCAGGCTTTTCTGATGACTCTTTCACCACATCCGTCCTGTCGATATCTGTTCTGATTCGGGATATACTCGGCCGATTCTTGATGAAATTTTCTAGAAGTTCACTCGCCTCAGCGCTCATTTGTAGTTTGCGCGGTTTTATATCTTCCTTAGGTTTGTCGTTTTCTAAACTATCCAACCATGAAGAGAAGTCTTGTTTATTGGGTTTTTTACCTTTCGGTTCGGTCTGTAGTTTTGGTAGTTCCACCAACGGGTCATATACCTTCTTTGGTTTTGCTGGATTAGTTTTAGTCCCGTCTTTAACTTTAGACAGCAATTCAACCAGAGGGTCATATATAACCTCAGCACGTTGAACTATTTTAATTTCTTTCTTTACCGGAGGTTTTACTTCCCTTATCGGAACAGGTTGTGGCTGTTCTTTAATTTTGGAAACTTCAGTTGGAGCTATATTAACTTTAGCCTTTTTCTCAACAGCAATTACTTTAGGTGCAATTGTCTTGGTTGGCATAGCTTCAACTTTGACTGTAACTTTAGCCTCAACTTTAAGCTTAGGTTGTTCTAATTGTACATCATCATGTATGAAATCGTATAGCCGCTCCCGGTCACCGGCAAACAGACTTGCGGTTTTTATAGACTTTTTAAGGCCGAATTTATTCTCGTTCTTGAGGCACTTAGCTTCTAACGAATGCAGAATAGAAAACCAAGGGTATTGCTTTTTGAACTCGGAAATTTCAACGAATTCTGCATTGCCAATTTCCTGATAATTGTTAACAAGCGATATGATTTTTTGAGCAGTCACCTTACCAGTTTAACGCCGCTTTGTTAAAAATTTCTTGAGCTAAATTGTCTGAAATGGATTCTATCATATCCGCCTCAACATCTGCAAGGGATTTACTGGCGTCAAAATCTTCGAATTGTGTGAATCGTTGATCGAATGCAAGTTTGGGTGCTTTTTCGCTTACCATCGTAATTTTAACCGAAATCTGCAATCGGTTTTTAGATGCGGTTGAATTGTCAGCAGCACCAACTGGGTTGACAGCATAATCAACAATACTACCTGCAATGGCAAAATCTCCATTTTCAGGAACTAAGTTCAGACTCGTTTGGGTCAAAAACTTATTTCTTAGTTTTTCAGTTAGGGTAGGACTTAAATTTGGAGCAACAATGGGTGCGTTGTTTTCAATGAAGTCGATGCTCACTGTTTTTATAGTGTCGGGGAATGTGACGCCATTGAGACTGTAAATACCGCAAGACGTCCATTGTGTCAGGGCAATTAATGAAACGAAAATGTATTTAATCCAATTCATATTGCTTGATTTTACGGTACAAGGTACGTTCGGATATGCCCAAATCTTGAGCAGCTCTTTTACGTTTCCCATTATTTTTCAGTAGGGCCTTTTTTATCAGCTCTTCTTCTTTGTCTTCAAGCGACAAATTCTCTTCTAAATTGACAGCGTTTTCTGGTTCAATGACGAAATGGTCGTCATTGTCAATCGATTCCTTTTCTTCAGGACGATGAATTGTTATCTCAGAACTTAAATCTGATGGCATGGACGTATCAGACAAAACACGTTGGATGATAGCTTCATTACCTTGAAGTATTTCTTCCTTTGAATTGCTCTTTTTTAGAATCTCGAGAACAATCTTTTTAAGATCAGACATTTCCGTCTTCATGTCAAATAACACCTTATAAAAAATATCTCTTTCCGAAATATCGTTGCCGTTATGTTGGCTACCTCGACTTGCAAGAGCAGGCAATCGGTTCGTTGGTTCTGGTAGATACTTTTGTAACGTTGCTGCTGATATTTTAGGATCTTGTTCCAGCACAGCCAGCTGTTCTGTTAAATTTTTCAATTGTCGGATGTTTCCTGGCCATCGATATTTTAACAATAATTCTTCTCCCTCTGCATCAAGCTCCACCTCAGGTGAATGGTATTTTTCTGATAGGTCAAACGCAAACTTCCTAAACAATAAGTAAATGTCCTCATTCCTGTCTCTTAGGGCTGGGACCTTAATTGGAAGTGTCGACAGACGATAGTATAAATCTTCTCGGAATTTACCGTTCTGCGTTTCTGCAAATAAGTCTTTGTTGGTTGCAGTTATAATACGCACATCAGTGGTTTGAACCTTTGAAGAGCCAACCTTAATAAACTCACCATTCTCCAACATTCGGAGTAGGCGAGATTGTGTCTCTAGTGGTAGTTCACCGATTTCGTCCAAAAATATTGTTCCACCGTTGACTGTCTCGAAGTATCCTTTTCTATTGTCGATAGCACCGGTAAAGGCACCCTTTTCATGGCCAAACAATTCTGAATTAATTGTGCCTTCAGGTATAGCACCACAATTAATGGCGAAAAACGGACCATGTTTACGGTTGCTCAGTTGATGAATCAGCTTTGAGAAGGATTCCTTACCAACACCACTTTCTCCTTGGATGTAAACGGTAATGTCAGTAGGTGCTACTTTTACAGCAGTCTCTAATGCATAATTTAATTTGGGTGAGTTCCCTGTGATTCCAAATCTATTTTTTATTTGCTGTAGATTCATGAACTCAGTACTTCTTGCGTTAAAGTTGCTTTTTCGAAATGTTCGTTTAAACCGATGGCTTTACCAACCATGCTGTTTGACGTGGACTTCTCAATTAACACATCAACATATTGACCTTTGGAATAGTTCTCTTTTGGGAAAATGACAGAAATGCTTTCATCACATTTACCCATCACATCAAGTTCAGACCTTTTAGACCTACTTTCTACTAAAACTGTGACCACGCTCCCGATTCGATTCTTATTCTTTTCGGCGGACATGTTGTTTTGCAGGTTGATGATTTCAGTCAATCGTTTTTTCTTTATAGCTAACGGAACATCATCTGCAAACTTACGAGCAGCAAGCGTGCCTGGTCGCTCGGAATAATAGTACATGTAAGAGAAATCAAAATTAGACCACTCCATTAAGGATAGGGTGTCTTGATGTTCTTCTTCAGTCTCAGTGCAAAAACCAGAGATGATGTCGGAGCTAATACTACAGTTAGGTATAATCTCTCTAATCCGAGTCACTTTACTCATGTACCATGCACGATCATAAGTCCGATTCATTTTGTCTAAAATCCGACTATTACCCGATTGAGCTGGAAGGTGGATGTAATTGCAAATATTTGGATATTTGGCCATCGTGTGTAACACGTCGTCAGTGATATCTTTCGGATGTGACGTTGAAAAACGAACGCGTAAACATGGATCCACCAATGCAACCATTTCAAGTAAGTTGGGGAAGTGGACAGCTGTTTCTTTTTCTTCAGTAGTTAATTTCTTGTATTCCTTTTTGGGTCCACCACCAAACCACAGGTAACTATCAACGTTTTGACCAAGTAGTATCACTTCTTTGTAACCTTTGTTAACGAGGTCTTGTGCTTCGGCTACAATTGTCTCTGGATCTCTACTTCTTTCACGTCCTCTTGTAAATGGAACAACGCAGAAGCTGCACATATTATCGCATCCACGCATGATAGAAATGAAACCAGTAACACCATTACTATTGAGCCGTGTTGGTGTAATTTCCGCATATGTTTCTTCCAGGGAAAGCATCACGTTGATGGCTTTTGATCCACCATCAACTTCGGCAACTAAACTAGGGAGTTCACGGTAAGCATCTGGACCAACAACTATGTCGACCAGCTTTTCCTCTTCCATCAATTGGTCTTTTAATCGTTCTGCCATACAGCCAAGTATGCCAACAATTAAGTTCTTATTTCTCCGTTTATTCCCTTTTAACTGACTCAGTCGGGTTCTGATCTTTTGTTCGGCATTATCTCGAATGGAGCAGGTATTGATAAACACGATATCTGCATCTTCTTCACTGTTAATCGTGTCGTAACCGTTTTCCGCCATAATGGTGGCAACTACCTCACTGTCAGCGAAGTTCATCGCACATCCATAACTTTCAATATAAATTTGTTTGTTGTTGATGTTTCCCATTCGAGCTATTAATACTGAACCTGCAAAGTTAAAGATTTGTGTGACAATATGGCAGCATTTTTATGTTATTAATCGAATTTAGTGGGTTAATCGACGGCTAATATTTTGACAGGATAAAGACTTTAAGAATCCCTATTATTGCGCCATCTAAAGGAAACATAGAAAAATGAAAAACGTAAAACAATTATTATTAGCAGGAACAGTATGCAGCATGCTTATTTTTAGTGCTTGTAAGGATGACACGGTTGACCCAGCGGGTGCCGGTTCAACAAAAACATGCAAGATCACCTTAGCTACTGAAGACGATGGCAGCACTGCAGCATATACGTGGGATGGAGATTTAATTGCAAAGATTGTTGAGTCTGATAGTGATGGTTCGGTTACTACTTACAACTACAACTACATTGCTGGTAAATTGTCGGAAATAGTAGAGGATGGGGATGGAGATATTACAACGTACAAAATTGTTTATGATAACGATAAAGTCTCGCGTGTAGACGTTTCAGAAAGTGGTGAAGTATATGAGTATTACAATGTAAAATTGAATACAGATGGCACATTATTGATGGTAGACCAATTCAACAAAGAGGACATGACGGATGTAATATATGCATCCTATGAGTATACATACGCCGATGGCCGATTACAAAAACTGAAACAAACGTATGATTCAGATGAAGATGGCGATTTAGATGTAGATGACGAGTTTTTGAATTATAAAATCAAAGCGGTTGACGATAAAATCAACCCGTTTTATGGAATACCTTCTTATTTTATGGACTTTGCTGATATATTGTCATTAACTAAAAATAATATGAACGCAGCCACAATTGGCGATGATGACCTCGAACTACCGTTTACTGGTGTATATGAGTATGACGCAAATAATTATCCAACGAAAGCTACAATGAGTGGTTTTGACGAGACTACTATAATTGATTTTACATATATGTGCGATTAATTTCAATTCGCAATACTAAAAAAGCCTTCTACCTTTGGTAGAGGGCTTTTTTGCTTTTATAACTTCATGAAATTCATTTTAGATTTCCCCATTCCTGTTCAGCCTTTGTTGAACTATCAAACTCCTGTGATTACTATGGGTTCTTGTTTTGCTGATCGGATGGCAGACAAGCTAGTTGAATCCAGATTTAATGTGTTTCAAAATCCGAGTGGAATTATCTATAATCCCATCAGTATCGCGAAAACATTTTCTAATTCTAACCAAGAAGAACCTAATCCATCGGATCTCATTTTTGATCAAGGCCTTTGGCATTCATGGCATCATCACGGTCAATTTTCAAATGCCAATAAAGAGGCGCTTGTTTCAAAAATCACAGAAACAAATAAAGGCCTTCAATCTTGGTTGGGTCAAGAGAAATCAACTGTTTTAATCACCTTCGGAAGTGCATGGGTGTACGAGAACAACGATCAAATCGTAGCCAATTGCCATAAACGCCCTAATAAAAATTTTACGAAACGGTTATTGCAACCTCAAGAAATTATAGAAGCGTTTTTAGACATTCTAAAACGATACCCCCAACACGACTTTCTTTTTACGGTTAGCCCTGTAAGGTATACACGAGACGGCTTGCACAACAGCACCTTGAGCAAATCTGTTTTACATTTAGCCGTGAATGCGCTTGTCCAACAATTTAAACATTGTCACTATTTTCCGGCATATGAGATTGTGATGGATGAATTAAGAGACTATCGGTTTTATGATACAGATTTGGTACACCCAAATCAACTCGCAATCGATTACGTGTGGGACAAGTTTAAGGCTACAGCGCTAGACGAAATGAGTCAGGCCATGATAAAAGATTGGCAGGTGGTTCAAAAAATGAAGGAGCACAAACTGTTATATCCAGATAGTCTGGAATCAGTAAAATTTATGGAAAATCGAACTGAAAAAGTCAGGGTGTTTGAGGCAACATATTTTCGCCAATAATTACAGTCATACCGCGCACCTCACCATTTTTTTATCAGCAAAATTTCACTTACTTTGTACAACAAGATTTAAATCAATCCCTATGAAGCGAATTCAGGCTTCTTGTATACGTATTGCTCTACCCATTATCTTCTTAATACTAAGTACGATTTTGGCAACGGCCCAGAAACCACCTAACGACAGTTGTCAAGCAGTGATTGACATACCTCTGGGTGCAGGTGGGTTTTCTATAGGAACTTACCAAAGTGATTCAATAAATATCGATAGTGCTGGGGTTCAGGTTGGAGAATTCTTTCATAACTCCCTGGTATCTTCTGGAAACGATAAAAAGTCTATTTGGTATCGATTTTACATTCCAGCTCGACGCGGTGTAAACATCGAACTGAAGCAAAATGCAAATGCAATTGCGACCAGAGATGTCGGGTTTACCACATATTTGGCAGATCAATGCATGCCGACGAGCACAGCAGCGACGAACGCACAACTCACAACTTTAAATCAATTTGGTAGTTCCTTCCATCCATGTATGGACCCAGGATGGTACTTGGTGCAGGTAAGTGCCAAATCTAGAGCGATGGGGAAGGTGTATTTGGAGATCACCACAATCTACCCGCACCAATATCCAGCCGTGGTGAATGCGGAGTATGATGATCAGGACAGTGCCTACGACTTTGGAGATCAAATTGTCGGTAAGCTCGGTTCACAAAGTGGTTACATCGATTATGAACTTGGATGCTATACAATCAATGATTCCTCTGAATTTTATCCAGATTTAGGTTCGAATTACTTGGCCTATAACCAAAGTGCTTGGTTCGTTTTTAAATCGAATCAAGACCATGATAACACACAACTCAAATTTAGACATGTATCCAATTGTGCAACAACGGATACCATGGCGTATCGTCTATTTAAAGGAGATTGTCGTGGTGGTGGTGGTGGTTTAACGTTGTTGGATTCGAATTTTAGCGACTGGACTGTGGCAAATAGCTGCTACAACAAGTGTAACGAAATTGTCCATAATTATAAATGCTTGTTTGATTCTGGTGAAGTGTATTCGGTGCAGCTGTTGTATCATAAAGATCTGGTAAAAACCATGCGTTTTTCAATTGCAGATCAAACGTCGGCTTATGATTCAGGAAACTATCAGCCGAACTCAACATATGCCAGAAACTTAGGCTTAATCAGCGGTAACAACACTATTAATGTAGGTTTTGGCTGTGGTTCATACATCACAAATAATGTTTGTGGCAATGCCAACACTGCACCAATTCAATTGGGAACATATACATACAATTTAGCCCAATGGCTGGACTTCGAAATTACAGAACAATCAAGGCTGAGTCTGAGGTTTACCCCTGGCCAAAACGGCAATTACAAGCGATACCAATATATGGCCTTTCGGCTATTTAAGGATACCATCACATCAAGTTGTAATGGCATAGATACCTCACAGATACTCATGGCCGAAACTGGTAACGCACAGTATTTTATCGATTGTTTGGAGCCTGGGAAATACAGTGTCCAACTTCTCGGTACCGATACGGTTGGAGGTTATTCATACTGGACGTGCCCAGTTTTGATGCATTTAGGCGGCGATTATCAGTTAATCCTAAATCAGAGTGAAATACCAGTCTCCAATCGATTTGCATTAGCCAGTGTGGGAGCAGGAGATTCCGTTTATGGTTTAAATGATTTGCCAAAGTATACAACCGTCAATGGCCAATTAGACACCGTTTCATGCAATGACGCTGTTCTGCCACTTGATGTGTGTGATACGGTACATCGCAAGGCCATGTACCGAACATTTAAAATTGGCGATGCAGATAATGACGGGACGGCTGACAGTGGATTGCTATATATGTACGATTGGCAACCAGGTTTCCGCTGGTATCCGTATTACGACTACAATTCATGGCATAGGTTGTATAAAGGAAATGCCATTGCGTTGCGAGCGTCTCAATCTGTTTCAGCCTATCCAGACACACTTTTAGGCCTGACACCACACAGTAATTGTTTACCACAATGGAGTACATATGGAAGTGCGTGTTTAGAACCTGGCGAATACACCTTGGTTTCATTCTTCGATGATGACGCTATGGCGTATACAGAACAACCTAGCTTTCAATTTTATTCAGCCAAAAGAAAATTTAATACATACGCAAAGGCTGAATTCCTAGATAGCATCACAGGGTATGGAACGGTTACTGGAGAACTGGATAGCTTTACCTGTAAAACGAATCCAGATACTATAGACGGCATTACTTGCGGCAGGCGAAATGCATACCACGTATTTTATCTAGATAGCCAGATGGTTACCACCATCAACATTGGTTACGGTGCTTATCACTATGGTCTATGCAGATTTAGCCTGTTTTCTGGCGATATTAGAAATGTAAAATCTGGACTTTCGTTATACGACGATGGCTTGGATTGGTCATGCACAGGGTATACAAGAACAACATCTGATTGTAAACCTCTTGAGCCAGGATGGTATACGGTTGTTGTGAGCAATGATCTAAACATCACTTATGATTCTGCCAACCGTATGGACAATACAAACCGTAATTATCTTTATACGTATCCGCATAATATTACGATTACGACCAGAGCTTCAAATATTACTGCACCAAAATATTACCGGCCATCCAAAGCGGCGTATCTAGATAGTTTGCTAAACAACAATCAACCTCTTAGTTACGACACCAATTACAGCAACATTGCAGGAACGCATTTAAACTTGGCTAAATTTCAATTTCCTATGGAGATTTTGGAATGCGATTTGGATACACCCTTAAATCACCACCCAAAATCAACCTTATGTGATACAAATACGACGGATATAGTCTATTATACTTTTACACTTGCGAAAGATGCTTTCGTAAGAATATGGGGTAATGTTTCCGGAGGTTCTTGGGATATGAAGTTATTCAATTTTGACGTTCGAAAAGATTCTGCAAAATTAGGAACCGCTACGCCTGTTCAAGATTGTAATTACAGTGCCAATCACCTAGAATTTTGCAATCTGCAGTCTGGCACATATTCCATTGTTTATTATTGTAAACGAGCTGCGGGATCAAGGGCAACCGTAAACCCGATCATGCATGTTGACAGCCTGGCGTACTCGAGATTTGATAACGCCTTTAATGCCTACGATTTTGGTAAAATTCCAGGTGACGGAAATGCCTATGATGGTAAAATCGGTGACGTGCATCCCACAGACACAGTTCTTCCGGCCAGCCATGATATGATAACCTGTCGGACTGGTGCACAACGAACAGACCCAACAGGTACGTCGTGTTACAATCATGTTAGCCCATATGTATATTCGAAAGATACCAATGTTGGTGTATATCCATATGATTCAGCCTATTATCAATACAGTGATGGAACTAGATATTATCCTTGGAGCTATCCAGCTAGGCGAAACTTATGGTATACTTTTGTTGTTGAGGGACGAGGCAATGTCACGGTTGATTTTAAAGGAAATGTCTCTAGTTTGCTTTATCCCCAGACGAACTCCATCAGGTTTTCTATATACGAATCCGATGAAGATGGTTCCCTCTCCTATGCGAACCTTAAAACCTCGGGTAAGGTAGACTCAACCTACAATGACGGGTTGACTTTTGTGGATCGGGATTATTACTGTTATATCGGTTCAGACCTGACAGCTACATTCCGAATCTCCTCGTGTGAAAAGATAAAACCACGGCGATATTATGTCTTGGTTGAGCCCACGAACCTTTATAACAACAATTCATATCCGAACGTAAACCACAACGTGTGGTTGGAAATATCCTACGACAGTTTATACATACCGGATACCGAGTTTGACTTCTATTCATCAGCAAACAATGTCAATGACAAATATGGAAGTAACACCGTATTTGCTCCAGAGTCATTGTATATAGGAGACTCGACCTATTTTACGGCAGCAACATTAGATTCTACGGATTACAGCAGAACATATATGTACGGGTCATGTTCAGATCCCTCAACCGCTGGAACCGTTTGGTACAAAATTGATGTCGATTCGACAGGTTACCTATATTACAACTACGTGTACAGTTACCTATCGGGAACAACCGTTCTAAAGAATAAAGGCTACGATGCGAATCGCATCCGAGTATACAAATCGTTAGTTGATGGAGATTCACTGGCCGGGTTAGAATATGTGCCTAGGATTGCCACATCCAGTACCTACTATACATTAATGGATAACAGCTATTCTAATTATATCTGTGTAAATCAAGGAACATATTATATTCAAATTAATAGATGCAGTCAACATGAATGTAACGATTACGTTTATCCGCAATTCGTTTTTAATTACCATACTGGGGACTTTTGCGAAACAGCTGTTCCACTGAAATTAGATACGATTGGACAAACATCAGCTCGGCTTTTAGTTAACTGCCACACCATAGGAACTGACTTCGGAGAAGACGGAAGCGACATGGGCTGTTTATTTGGCCCCAAGGACTATAAATCGAGTTGGTTTGTGGTGGATTACTCCGACACCACCAAGGTTGATTTAGAATTTAAACTCGGAGAATATACAGACGCCACAGCAGGAGAAATACGTTACAGAACGTTTTATGGCAACTGTAAAAGTTTAACATCTGGTCCGTGTAACAACAATGCCTTAACCACCTTTACATTAGATTGTATCCGTAAAGGAACATACTATGTTCAGGTCGTCACACCAGCCGATGCAAAAGGTGAAGTCGAATTATGGGCAGAGGCAAAAGAAAACACGGATACCACATGCAATCCTGTAGATATCTTCCAACCCAACGCCGCTTTTTATTACAATACCGGTTGCCCTGAAAACGTAATAAACTTTGTCAACACATCCTCTAGAGGCGATTCAATACGATACTTCTGGGATTTTGGCTACAGCAGTCTGACCGATACCAGTATTAATCCAACAGTCGTATATCCGTCTTCCAGTATAGAAAAACAGTACACCGTAAAACTTGTCGTAACACAAATAGCCTACGGCAGTAAAGATTCAATAGAAATTGTTATTGACGTGCCATTTGCACCGAGCGTAGAAATCCTTAACAACGACACCAATTTATGTTTGGGAGATAGTGTAACACTTACAGGTACAATCTCGCATGGTGATGGAGTGTGGTCAAACGGTGATTCTTCTGCTTCGATAACGGTGAAAGCAACAGGCATGTATTTCTTTGAAATGCAAGACAAGCCACAGTTACTAATAAATCCTAGTTTTCAACGTGATATACCAACTGATGGATGGACTGAAACCTCAGGTACTTGGACAAGAAGCAGTAGTTATAGCCCACGTGATTCATCGTATGTTGGGTTTGGCAGTCATACCACGGCAGCCTCTACCGGCATCCTTGAAATGTACCAAGAAGTTGACGTTAGTATAGATTCAGTTCAAATCGATTCTGGTATTGGCAAGACATCATTTACGGGATACATAGTAGGCCACAATTCATACGACGATGAAGGTCAGATTATCGTTCGATATCTTGATGCTTCCAACAATTTGTTGGGCATTTATCAATCTGGATTAACCAATTACAATGGTAATTGGCAGTACTTAGAGCACTCAAGAACCACTCCAAAAGGAACTAGAAAAATTAGGGTGATTGTTCAAACCAATAAAATCAACACCACGACTAAAACGAGTTATGCGTTTTTCGATTTCTTCAAATTGAAAATGCGAAGTGCTTGTGAGTATAAAGATAGTGTTTACGTACAAGTGAATCCAATACCAGTCTTATCGTTACCTACTGATACAATTATCTGTCCGTTAGACTCTGTGTTGGTTGCACCTACGATCTCATATTACGACCCATATATCGTGAACGATTCCATAAATAGTACGCTAACTGGAACGCTCAAAAATGCGGCATCGCATACGGCTTTGGATGGTTACGTTAATCTAACATCTTCCACTGTCTTCGCAGAAAATGGACAATTGGAATGGGAAGACTCAACGCTTTCAATACGAGATTCCTTTACCATTTGTTTCGATTATTATTCAACTGGTAACGACGCCTACGCATTGTGGTTCTACATGTTTGCAACAACAACGGCAACCAATGAAGATTTTGCGAGTGGTGGATACTCTATAGCCTTTGACAGGAATGCATATAACCAAATTCAAACCGAATGGAACAATTCTCGACTAAATACAACCTCCGTTAATATCAGTTTAGATAATGGTACTTGGCGCAAGGTGAGGATTGTTTATAACAACCAGAAATTTGAAATCTACATTGCTGGGAAACTGTATGTGACCTACACGGATGCAGGTTCACGCACACAAACAGGGTTCAAATTTGGCTTGGGGGCAAGGAGTTATTATTACAACGAATACCGTGTTCGAAACTTCCATATCTCGAGAAATAACCCAGAGCTGATTGTAATTACGCCGGTTAACCAACGCACTTTTACTTACAATTGGATTGACGGAAACACCGATTCTGTACGGTACATTTCTCCAGTCAAAACTGTAAACATGCGCGTTATCGACAAGTTTGGATGTGCGAGTAATTACGATACCATAACGATAGATAAATATCCAACCAAAGACAGTTTTTTTACCTCAATAGAAAATGTTTGTTTGTTGTTGGATTCTTTTCAATTGACCAAGCCAGATACGCTGGGATTTTATTTTGGTCATACTGCTGTTGACAGTAGTGGGTTGGTTTTGGTTGATTCAGCAACATATGGTACAAACAGCGTGTACTTTGGATTGATCGATACCAACAGTTGTTTGGTTTTGGACACGGGATATTTTATCGTTGATTCAATTCCCGTTTTGGTGTTTGATTCAGTGGATACTTTATGTCGGAATGATACGGCAATACAAATAACCTTAAACCATACTGATGGGTATTTTTATGGTGGAGCGTTTATTGATTCTGCCGGTTGGTTTACACCATCTCTGACAAGTCAGCAAGTAACCAAGGTATATTACAGCACAAATTCAACCGATTGTCAGGCAATAGATTCAATTGAAATTGTGGTTGATACAATACCGGATGCCGGTATAAATGCAGCCGGACCATTTTGTGAAAATACCGTAGTAGGGGTAACCCTTGCGGTTACCAATTCTGGTGGCAAATTCACACCAACATCATATCTCGACACAGCTGGCCGATTCAATCCTACAATAGCAATGGCTGGTAGCCATAAGGTGATATATAATTTAACTGATGGAAATGGTTGTACATCTTCTGATTCTATAACAGTTGTGGTTGATTCAATTCCAGATGCTTCAATCACTGCAGCAGGGCCATATTGTGAAAATACTGTTGGGATAACCCTTGCGGTTACCAATTCAGGCGGAAAATTCACAGCAACATCATATCTCGACACAACAGGTCTATTCGACCCAAGCATTGCCAAAGCAGGCAGTCACAACGTGTATTATTCATTTACGGATGGAAACGGTTGTTCCAATATGGATTCAGCAACGATAGTTGTTGATACAATACCGGATGCCGGTATAAATGCAGCCGGACCATATTGTGAAAATACCGTAGGGGTAACCCTTGCGGTTACCAATTCTGGAGGACGGTTCACCCCAACATCATATCTTGACACAACAGGTCTGTTCGATCCAAGTATTGCTAAAGCGGGTTCGCATAAAATATTTTATACCTTAATGGACGGCAATGGCTGTTCAGCCGTTGATTCATTAACAGTCGTGGTGGATTCAATTCCTAAAGCATCGTTTACATCCAAAACCCCATATTGCGAAAATGGAGCGATTGACACCTTGGTGCCATCCTTCAACATAGGTGGACGCTTTTATGGAGGTACTTATGTAGATTCAGCGGGAGGATTTAATCCGTTTCTAGCTAAGAAAGGAGTTCACAAGGTGTATTATAGATTTACAGATGGCAATGGCTGTTTGGCTATCGACAGCTTAGTATTACGTGTTGATACAATAACGCCAATAACCATTAACACCGCCACACCATATTGTCTAAATGATACGGTTCAACTAATAACGGCTTCGCCAAATTCTGGTGGATTCTTTTCAGGTGGTGGGTTTATTGATTCAGCTGGTTATTTAAATCCCACAACTGCTGGTATTGGTTACCATAATGTGTTCTTTACGCAAATCAACGGATTGAATTGCACGACTTACGCTTCAACTGTAGTTTACGTCGATTCTATTCCAGATGCGGGGATTAATGCGGCAGGGCCGTATTGCGAAAATACCGTAGCGGTAACCCTTGCGGTTACCAATTCAGGTGGCAAATTCACACCAACATCATATCTTGACACAACAGGTCTATTTGATCCAGGTGTCGCAAAACAAGGGAATCACACAGTGTATTACACCTTGGTCAATGCCAATGGATGTGTGTCTGTAGATTCTTTGGTTATCGTAGTAGATTCTATCCCAGACGCATCGATTAATGCAGCGGGGCCGTTCTGCGAAAAT
>JBLHOC010000033.1:0-23708 GCA_047620825.1 Bacteroidia bacterium
CCACCAATAGTATCCAGATCAGCCAAATAGTGATTTTGGTTAATTACACCCGTCATATCTTCAAAATACCCCGCAACTTTACTTACTGGTTAAATATACAGTTTAAATTTGTAAAAATCTATTGTGATTGATAACTATAATTATCAATCACAATAGGACTTAATAAAATACAATTCTGTTACCTGTAACAGTTTATTGGCGCGTAACTTACTACAGAAAGAATTTTAAAATTATATTGTTACAGGTAACGATAATTACGTCATAAATCAGAATAAATGCGTTTTAATATTTTTTGTTAGCTGTAACAAAGAATATTAAAAATGTAAGTACCGTGAGTTTCGACACAAATATTAAACCAATCCTTCAGGGCAATTATTTTGTTAGGGACGGCAAAATAGCCCCCTCTGATTTATAGCGTTGGATTTATTTCTTTTATTATCTAGCTAACGATAAGAGGAAATATATATGTCAATAACCTTCAAAAACTTCAGCGAAACAGATGACGATACAATACGTCAGTCTCTTACTGCAGCACTTTCTTGTACTGATGCAAACATAGAATTAAAACGTCTATGTCTTAAATTAGGACGTCCTCTTCATATAGTCACTCAACGGGCATTTCAGCTTGGGGTCGTTAAATACAGCGAACATGAACACTTGCTTTTATCTCACAGGCAGGATGGATGGCGCAGTGACGAAGTGGATGTATTGATCCAAAATCCAAACATCAATCGGAAACATTTAGCGATCGTATTAAATCGCTCAACACAATCAGTGAATAAAAAGTTTGTTGAGTTCAACTTAAAAAATGAAGGCGCTACACAGCCTTGGGAGTTGCAAGAAGAAGCGATGCTTGTTCGTGAAATTGGTAAGACACCGTTGAAGAAATTATGTCAAAAACTCATGCGTAACCCAATAGATGTTAAATACACAGCTATCAAACTAGGGCTGGCAAAAGCAGGCGTTTTCAAACAATTTACAGGTCGCAACCCGAATACCCCTTCTATCAAAATCAACTTACCCATTCAGGTCGCCTGTCTTTAAAGGAAATGAAATTATGTTCATATTTGGCACTTCAACGGATGGCATAAGTAAGCATCCACTGGATCAGGAAGCACTCTCAAGATTGCAATCTGCATCGACTGTATGGCGAACCAAACACCGAAATTATAAAATCATTGCGTACCTCTTAATCGGCATTCCGATATTATATATCGCCACTCAAGCATCTTGGATGGAACTCGCCTTCGCCTTATTAATATATTTTGGCCTAGCGCTGTTTGCTGAGCTTCAAATACAAACCGTGTTTTTACGTCTACATAAAGTGAGCCTACAAATTGATAATGAGGAATTTGCAAGACCTTACGATGAAGACTTAATTAAGCCCATTACTAATCAAAATATTCGGTTGGTATCTGATGCCGCACAGCGCTACATGAACAATGTCGGAAAACTAAAAAGAAAGATCACACAATTGGACATTGATATTATTAATTACCTAAACGAGTCAAACCATCATGGCCAGTCTATATAGTTTCTTTATTGTTATGCTGGTGTTTCCAGCACTCATAATCATCATTGTTGATAGTCTATTTTTAGCAGATGTTAGGAATGAAAGGATTCGCGTTGCACAAGCGTCCGGGGCTGATGATTCATTACTTAGCAAACTTGGAAGCCGCCCTGCATGGGTAAATTGGGCCAGAAGCTTAGCGCCTTGGTTGTTGCTTATCCTTATCGTGCGGGCTTGTATCGTTGAGCCTTTTAGTATTCCATCAAGCTCAATGTCACCTCAATTACAGATAGGTGACCAAATCGTCGTAAGTAAGTTTGCATATGGCGTGCGCGAGCCTATTTTTCAACGAGTCTTACTTGAGACAAACACCCCGCAAAGAGGTGATGTGGCTGTGTTTAGAAACCCTGAACATCCTAGTATCGACTACATTAAGCGCGTTATTGGGTTACCTGGGGATGTCGTCATTTACCAAGATAAAATCCTGACTATTATCCCGGCATGCCTTAATGCAGAGCCCTGCCCTGAGGTGATCCTTGTTGAACAGACTGCTCGAAATGACACCATAATAGATAGTGATGGCAGTGAGATGTTACTTTTTGATGAAACATTAAATGGCGTTGAATACGTGATTGCTCGAACATCATCTAAAGTCGATAACACCCTTGATTATTTCAGCCAAAGAAACACTGAAGTTGAACGTTTTGTGGTTCCTGTCGACCACTATTTTATGATGGGAGATAACCGTGATAATAGTAGAGATAGTCGTTTTTTCGGGTTCGTTGAGAAATCTACTTTGATTGGTAAGCCGCTTGCCATTGCTTTAAGCATCGAAGGCAATCCAGAAAATTCATGGTATCAAAAATCAATCAACGTTGAGCGTGTTGGAGCAATTCAATAACGCTACATTAACCAATTGAACTCACACCACCACAGTATTATTAGAGTGCGTATTGTCTGCCCATGACCTCAGAAACGCCTCAACGATTTCCACGCGGCGGGAATGTTTGACATTGTAGCGTCCAAACACAAATAGGAAGGCACTAAGTACAAAACCCATTACGACTAGCGCCAAAGATAGATAATTATTCGTGTGGAATACTATTGCCAGAACCATGCCGCCATAAAAAGAGATTACACCTAACAACATACAGATGTAGCCTATCGGTTTTGACAATTTCACAGCCACCTTTAGTCTTTGACTCACCATTGGACTTGGCAATTGTGTAAGGGATACTCTATTCTGCATCCGTCGGCAAGCATCAGTGATTTCTTCGAGTTTCATGGAATCATGGTTAGTTTCTGCAAAGGCGAGCAACTGATTGCGGAGCGCTAAATCGGCTTTTAGGCCAAACGCTCTCTCAAAGACCAACGATTGTCGCAACTCATTCAACGCGTTCATCGCTTTATCGTCATCCTTGAACGGCTCAGTAGTAGAAGCATCCTTCAACCAATCCAATAGTGACTCTTTGGATTTCTGTTGGCGCGAGCCAGATAGTTCCTTAGCCAACACTACCACAACTGCCGAGATCGCGGTGGGTAGACCGAGTTTTATTAAAAAGTCTAAAATGTCGAATTCTATCATTATCTGAGTCCCTTCTTCTCGTGCTTCTTAACAGTGTATTAGTCCAACCATACAAGTTACCTTACCTTGTATGGTTGGAAAGGCCAATGTCCGCTATTCGCTGTGAGTTCAACTGGTAAGCGTTGCAGATGTGCCAAAAGCGGCTGTTCACGTTCTACCAAATGGACGATCCTTGCTGAGCTAATGCCCAGGCAGTATGAATACTCTCTAACTCTTTTTCTCTGCCTAGAAACAGCTCTTTCCAATCCTTCATTATCTGCACAATCCATTTGTTTTATAGCTTACGACTTTTAAAAACTTTATATGATTCCGCCTGTAGTGTAAACATCGTTAACAAACAGCATAGAACCAAAGGTTGGATTGTTTATTCACGTGAAAGTGAACTATTTAACGCTAAGCATCCAACGGGCGATGTGCGGCAAACATTGATTGATTCTTCTATTGAAATTTTTCTTATGCCAGCTTTCACAGTAACGTTATACAGCAACCACACTGTTATTAAATTATTTAGATCTGAAGTATTTTCTATTTGTACGAGTCGGCCTAATAACTTCATAAATGGGATCGTTAATAACAATGACAGAACAAGAGTGATGATTAACAATGTCGTTTCATCGTTATTTTAAGTGTTGAATCTGTTTTTTAAACAATTTAATGTCATGTTCAGATTGTAAAAAATCTAGTGTGGCAACGGCTAAAGTGGCTACTACAATGTACAACCAAAAAGGCATTTCAAAAACTACATAGTCGAGTGCGTAAATAACAATAAACAATAATATAACCTGACTAATTTTTCCTGAATAACTCATACGTTTTCATTCCTTTGTAAGTTAACTGGGTCAATATAGGGGCATTGGTAATTAGGCCCTGTATTTTCTCTTTCTGCGTCATCAAAAAAAGTTCTAGCCTGCTGATGGGAATCTAACGGAATAAAGAGGTATTTAACATCTTCCGGTGAAAAATGGACTTGACCAATGACCCGCCATTCCCTTTCCCAATCGAAGTCATTTCTTTCATTTTGATTGTTCGACACAATTTCGATATACGGGACAAGTTCCAATAAGCTGTTATTACTGGAAGCCATTTTCTGTAATGAACTATGTTGTGGAGAATTATTTTCAACGTACCAAACTCTATTTCCGCCTTTTGAAATAATAAATTCTTTTGTAAATGCCAATCCAAACTTACTACCACGACGTGAAGATAATTTTGACAATGAATCAAAAGGCTTTTCACTTAAACAAACTGTTTTCTCTCGATATTTGGGGAGTTTATTTAGTTTTCCAAAAGGCCCGGATGGCTTAATAGTCCCACTTGATAAAATAGCCATCATTGAGTCATAGGTGTTTGAGAAATGAACTAAATATTTAGACATGTCGACCATTATAAAATTTTACCTTTCATTCCTTTCTGGACAGAGGATTGGGTACTCAATACATGCTTCGTCATAATTTCGCATACTCTTTTCAATCTTTAATTGATTGTTTATCGACACAGCTTCTATTGATACACCCACCGCAATTATAGATAACACCCCTGCGTACAAAGAAGATTTAAATTTGGGTTTGGGGCCGAATATAAAACCACAAACAAAGAAAATTATAACTATTGCAATGGAAATGTACATGTATATAAAGATACGACCTAAGCAGCCAAAACCTTCGCAATAAGAGATAGATTGAACCCAATCATTTACAACAGCAAACGTTAACACAACCCCCATAACCACAGCAGAAGCAAGTACCTTCAAGTAATAGTTCATGACAAACTATTTCATTCTGAACTTGATTCTAACTGAGCAGAAAAAAACGTGATTACGGTTTGGTCGGCATCCCATCCCCTTGGGCCACCTAGAGTCTTCTTGGCCTGTAATAATCCACCACTGCTGTATAGCGAAAGTTCTTGCTCAAGTATCACATTGCAGCTCTGTTTAATATAAGTGCCATTACTAAGTCCAAATGTTACGAAGTATTTTTTCATTTTGATACTATCGCAATTTTTCTTCACCATTTGGCATAATGATCGTGCAGTAACCATTAGCGTGATTCTCAACAAGTGAACTTTTTTGTATCACCGCCAAATATGTAAAGTGCTTTCATCCTTTATTCCCACTTTTATTACTTAACATCTGCCAGCGACAGAAAATTTGACATGTTGATTAGTAATTAATTTCAGCATTTCCTCTTCAGAAGGAGGAGGGCCATCGACATCAATTTTTGCTGGTAAAAAAAAGATGTTGGGCTCGTAGTATTTCTCTAATTCAGGGGTGCTTCTAACAACAAGTTCAAGATGGTTTAAAAACTTTAGGTCGTTATGATGAAAACTTGTTTTGATAAAGAATCCAGCACCGACCTCTTTTTTATTTTTGGCTTGTGGTAGCGATACATACAGCATAAAGATAGGGTAATTCATGGTAAGTATTGATATCAAATTCATGCGTGTAATGAGTTATAGAGCCAGCTACACTATTAAACTCACAATGAAATATTAGTTGCCCCATACCACCTTTTTCAATACCCATATATTTATTCCTCTGTCTGTATTTTACTAAATCCTAGCAGCCCAAATTCTGCAATTAGTGCAGTTTGGCTCTGCGATAGAGAACAAGTTTTTTCGTTAGAATGCCAGTTTCCCCCCTAATTCTTTTTAACCAACGAACCCAGATATACGAACATTGGTATGAGTTCTTTTACCAGAAAAAGCCCAAGCGCTAAAATTAGTAATGTCCCCCCTACATTTGATGCAACATCCCCTTTTTCGTTTGATTGATACAGCACCAACACACTAAGAATAAAACTGAAAGTGCGCACCTAGCAAATAATTTCTGAGTCCCATAAAAAGATGTAATGAGCATCCAAATAAAAATTAACCCATAAGAGAATAGGTATAATTGGTCAGTAGTCATATTATTTATTCCCAGTTTGTTGATTTAACTAATTCTACTATGCAATCGAATTCGCGCTAGTAAACTGATGGCATCGTTATAGTATGTACAATTATTCTGGTTGTTTGGAAATTAGAGGGGGTTAAATCGGAGGCTCTATTAAAATAATTAACTATTTTCTTTCCTTATTTATATTAATTTTTTGATGTAGATAAGTTAACACTCAACCGAAATCACGCTACTTAACTACCAACTCTCAGTAGTATGTCAACTATTTTCGGGAGTTGGGAAATTAGGGGGGTTAATTTCGGGTCTCTGTGTGGAAAAGTGTTTTAGAAATTAATTGCAAAGCACTAACTCAGTGTTCCATATAAAATACCAACACTATTTGGGTATGTTAAGACCGAAGTTGGGATAAACATTTTTAAGCTCTTGAACTGAGACTAAACATTGATTAAGGGGTGACGAGGAAAACTGATTCCGTATAAAGTCGACAGCTGACAAAAAGGCATCGTAATAAATAGCTTTGAATAAATTGATTGAGAGCAACATGCTATTCATTACTGCTTGGACACCACAAGCCATTCTAACGTTTTTACCATGCTCTCCATAGTTACCCTTACCGATTGTCTCCATAACGTAGTTGAGGTATTGATGTTCGGGGTCCTCTACAGTCTTCCAATATTCGTTAAACGCGCCAATAACGCCAAAAATTAATACGACTACGGTTGTGGGAATAAAATTATCTGAATTGTGAATTGACAATGGAAGGCCTATAGCAAGCGATAGGGCAGTCAATCCTGACCAGAGATTACTTTGTGTAAACAGTACGATAGCACTAACAATAAACCAAACAAAAACGATACCTGAAATATACAATTTCATTTCAATTCCTCATCCAATACGCTGAAACACGCTGCTAAAGACTTTTTCAAGCTCGCGCTCTACTGGCTTTATCTTAGCGTCAAGCGTAGCCTTTGTTTTGATGCCTGATATGTCTTTGAGGTCATTATATCTTGCACCGTTATCAAACATCATCTTGACCCAACTATCGCGGAACCTGCTCACCGTTGCGCCCTGAATCCTAGAGTTAGCGAGAAAGCCTTTAAGCTTGTCATCCAGCGACCTAGTTTGAAAGCTCACGCTACCATCTGTTCTAAGCTTACTTCTAGCAGTTAATGCGAAATGTTGCATGTTGTCGTTTACAAATAACTTCATATCAGGATTGAGCTGTCGGTAAGTGTGTAAGTTACTTTTTCCTACACCATGCGACTTTAGCCAATCCACATAAGCGTCAAACACGGGCAAAACATGATCAGATGTTCTTAACTCTCTCGCTTCGCCGTTGTAGCTGAATTCTTTGGGTATATACCAAATCTTATGCCACTGGCCCGATTCGCTCATAACTGCACTCAAGGGAAGTAAACAAACCTCTTTTCGTTCAAGCCCCCAATAACTGACGCCAAATATCAGAGCCTTGTTTCTAACTGCGTATTTTGGTTGTGAGTTAGCATTAATTAAGTGTTGAATATCGTCTTCAGAAAAAATCTTTTCAATTGGCATTAGCTACCTTAAGTCGTGTTTTTCTTGATTATGTAACTACATGACACGAATGATAGGTTGATTATTGAGGCGAGTCTATTCATCAAATAAGAGAATTTGACACGGCATTTGTTGATTTTCAATCTAAGGAAGGATGGCTAAGCCATATGACTCTAGGCGACCGAGGAATATTCTAGAAGAACATCCTGATGTTAATCCAACGATTGTATATATTGCTGAGCTTTTAACTGTGCCTGTTCATAGGGGGAAAGAGCTTTTTCTCCATTCTTTTCATTTGGATCTTGATACTGAATATCTGCCAATGTTTGACGCGGTTTATCCGGCTCGATTTCTGGTGTCTGTTGAACAGGCTCTTCTTCAATATGCTGAATTTCTTCCTGTTTAACCTCAGCCTTCACTTTTGCAGCTTCTAGATTATTTTCTTTTTTTTGAATAGCTTCAGGGAGTGATAGCGAAACTAACAAGCTAGGCACTTGGTTAGCGATAGCCTCTTGGACTTTGACAATACTGTAACTGCGTGAAGCGGGAATTTCGATAAGGGGAATACCCGCAGTTTTCAAGGTCTTTCTGACAAACTTATCTCTGGCAATCCTATCAGGACGATCATGGGATTTATCATTGAGTTCAACGGCACACAATATATTAAAGTCCTTATCCACCAACACAAAATCAAGGTGTTTCTGGGCGATTGGGCCGATAGTTTGTTTTAGCTTCTTCCCTTTTATACTTTTTTTAACGGTCAGAATATCTGCCATTCTCACCATGCAAAATATTGTGGCTGTTTGACCGATGGCACGTTGCAAATGACGATAGAAATTAATTTCAGCGGCCGTTAACAATTTACCTCTAGCTTGATACGTTTGAATGCCCTTCTTTATGAAATGTAAGAAAACTACTGCTAATAATCCTGCAGCCAAGGAGATGAAAAGGATAGTCGTTGTGCTCAAACCAGACATATAGGGGATCCATTAGTTTATTATGGATGTAGGTTACACTTGATTTTACTTGCTGTAGAAATTAGAGGGCGCTGATTTGGATGGTCTGTGTATATAGTTTTACTGAATAGGTTCACTGATATTGTGCACTTTTGAATTTGGGCGATACTGAGATAACTTCCAAATAAATATCAATAACCTTTTTGCAGGCAACAACAATTGACGCTGATCATTGCAGCCTAATAATCCAGTGCTGTCGCGCCATCTATCAATATCATGGCAGTAGAAAAGTGAGTGACTGATGAATGCTGACAATGGCATTGGGACCTGTAAGGCATCTACTAGCCAATTGGCGACTGCATAACAATCTACGTAAACATTATCCCCACTTAATGTCATATCCACTCGCTGACTCGCGTATAACGCAACGATATAAGATTTATCGTATGGAAGAGGCAAACCTGTTGGAAAGGTGGATGCTATTTTTTCGTAGTGGGACATTGAATATATTCCCGCCTGGGCAAATAAACGTTTATGTTCATTTAAGAGAGTGAGATCCTTTGTCACGCCCGTATAATTTACCAAACCCATCAGCTCTTCATGATATTGATGGCAAAAGGCCTGCTCCGTCGTCATCGTCTGATGCCTTACTTTAATAACATCATCATTGGATAGTTTATTGAGCGTCAGTGCTTGCTTAGCCGCTCTTTCAAGGCTTAAGGCATAACGAACCTGCCTGAGCTTTGCCATGTGGTCCAGATGCACAGGATGTGACAACCACTCTCTAGGGGCTGTATGTAAAATATACTCGCACAGTTGCGTTTCTGTAAAAGGCAAAAGTGTATCAAGCTCTGAATTCATGCTAATTAACATGACAGGTAAGCGGCCTGATTCATCAACATCAAATGCATTTACAAACCCACCCCCTATATCAAACACTACTGCATACGATTGTGCGGAGGTAATAATAAGACAGGCTATTGTCTGTGAGTCAGGCGTGGGTAAATCTTCAATGTTATCGATGTGAATGACGGAAGCAGGATAAGATTCAATTTGGGCAGGCAGTTCATAATATCGATTGGGATAACCCGGCACCATAGTCAAAACAGACTCCAGTGTTTGACTGTATTCTGGCTGTTTTACCTTACGCTCTTTCTGTAGGTGCTGTTTTGCAAAATACAGAAGTACCTTGCCATGATTTTGTAAACATAAAATACCTGCAGTATGTTCAAAAACAGGGTAATAAGCCTCACTATCCTGGCACTGTATGACTGTGGGCATTAAAGAAGTATGGCAAGAAACGCATGTCAACAAGCCTGAATTGTTAGTATTTTGGGTTTCAGATACATGCAATATATTTCCATTGGCATCTTGTGCAAATAAAGTATAGCGTTCACTTGTCATTCACTTGCCCAAAGTTCTTTAGAAACAGCAATATTGAAATCCTTAACTGGCTGTTCGGGTTCAAAATGAAATTCATCACAGTGTATATCGGTTGATATCGACAATCTTTTACCTGTTTCTGTATCACTCACCAAAATAGAAGGCTTGAGGGGCATTTCAGACCCTATTGATAGCGGATAGTGTAACTCGAAATCGTAATTCTTGTTACGCCAATACTGCCGCCATGCGATTAAACGCTTGATCAATAAATGGTGTTCGGGTGAAGTGGTGATAAAGGGGATTTTCTCACTATAAACAGATATCAAACTGGCTCGGTAATTAACAAAATAACCATTACCCTCGACGCTCTCACCACACAAGATCAGAGCCAGATAAGAATCTGCGTCTTTTGCACCATGACAGTCTATGGAACCGGTGATCTCTAATGCGGTATTGTCATGGCATACCAACGTCTTTCCAGAAACAATTTTCACTTGGACCAGCATGAAACCTTGTTTGCGATGTGCCTGATCAAACCCATCTTGATTGCGCATATGAAAAAAGAAAGGTACGCGTTTTTTTATATTGGTTAATAATACAGTAGATAGCTTCAATGATGACCCAACCCAAAGAGGTTGAGTACTGGCAACTTTTTTTAGATTAATGGCTATTTGGTTAAATGAGGGATAGTGGTGGTTACTTAATCGAAACGTATCCGCTTCAGCTAGCAAGCGTAAAAATATGGTACTGAGGGTTGATAGCTTTTTGTCTGTTGACTGTGATGTAGGTCGAGACGACGTGGACTTTTCGGATTTTGGTTTATCTACAGCTAACAAACAATAATTAGTTTGGACGGATTGGGTGTCACCCTGCCCTGCCATTGAATCACTTTCAGATAAATAAAACGCGCAACTATCAGAATGAGGGATCTGCCTGACTGGGCAAGGTCGTACTAATGTATATACGCCCGAATGCGTTAAGCGTGGAAATAACAACGCTGCTTGCTCCGTTAGGCAGTCACAACGTATCCAAGCATTTTTTCGTTTTGCTTGTTCCAAAATTTCTTTAGCAGTTCGTGATTGGTCTGAGGTAGCATTTTCATGAGCAAAATTAGCAATCAAAGCCTTACGCTCAAGCTCAGACAACGACTGGTGTACAACCATATCGTCAATTGAATTGTGTTTGCTAACAATTTCCACTTAGTAAACCTATTATTTTTATTCTCAGTAATTATACAACCACATTAAACGTGATAATTAAATTAGAGGCTGGCTTTTTTTGCACCCTATGCATTAATTCTTAAATCGCGCTCAAAAAAAAAGCATAAGAGATATTTTGTTGAACCAAAACCCAAGTAGGGATTGGTATACAAAACAAATCAAATGCTTTTACTTATTTTTTGTAGCCACCTCGATTAAATAGATCATCCAGATTGTCATATTCTGAAATTCTCTTTTAGGCGGGAAATGCTGAGACAAACTTTGACTGATAAAACACTTAATAAGTGCCTCTGGTTTAATACCATGGTATTTAGCAAGCTGCTGTATCAAATCTGGATATGTATCATCATTTTTTAGGTAACTGTGAAAGAAGACATGAACTTTATCCTACGTTTTAACATTGTTGTAAATGCTAACAAAGGAGTATATATCACGGGGCTTTTGAGGTTAAGCATAGGCATTTCCAGAGAAAACGGTTCTTCTAGCGTGAGCTGATAACTGTTTTTCTAATTGCCCTTGATAACCTAGTAACGATTCAAATGGTGAACGAATTTTAAATTCCAATTTTTGAAAATCATCGTCATAAAAATGAACAGTGATAAATCGGCTATTGGTAAAATATAGTTTCACTTCATGGTAACCATATTGAATGGTTTTAAAGTGTCTTAAATGTTCACCATTAGCAGTAACCGTTAATTGCCATACCCAAAATGTAGGTGCTGGCGTTTTTGCAGATTGTGCTGACTGTTCTGCGAAAATTTCCATGCTTTACTCCAAAAAAAATGGGAGGCACGGAAATACTCTTGGAGTATTTATCGTGACTCCCAGAGGGTTATTGTTAATTATCTAATTGAAATATTGTGTCTCAGATAAAACTTCAATTTTGATTGGATTCACAGGCTGATATAAAAGCTCGTTTAGTACATCGTTAGAACACACAGGTGCAATTCCATCTTTGAGACTATGCGTGCAATGTAATATCTGCTTATCTGAGGATCGGGTTATAGAACCGTTAATTGATACAACTAGTACTTCTAAATAACTGGTCTTTTGGTATCCAACAATTTCAACCCCTGATAAATCAATATCCGACATATTTAACGCACCAAATTCTAAGGTGATATGTTCAGATTTTGCGTTATACAAAGGCGGGAAAGTAGCTAAAAGCTTTTCTCGTGAACTTTGTGAAATGACCAATTTTTTTAAACCAAACAGTTGCATTGCTTTCTCCAAAATTAAATGAAAATCAGCAGACACACGTTTCCCTAAGGAATGGTGTTGCTTTTTCCTTAAGGGTTAATTAAACGTTATATAAATCGTCAAACAGAAAGTGTGACAATTGTGGCCATGAAACATTTTGATTGAAAACCGCAAGCGGCGTTACTCTCACCAGTTTTCACTGAAATGAGAGTAACTAAACTATGTCGATAAATGCATAAGCATTTACAACATAGAACTAAGCCATTACTGGGTTAGTTTTTGTTTTGAGTAGCTTCGATTTTAAGGACTTTATGCATGGCAATAAGTAAAAAAGCCACAATTTGAATAACCCCAAGCGATAACAATATTGCGCCAGTAAGTGGAACAACTGCTTGGAATCCAGCAATGATACATAACACTGCAGATTCAAATAGCCAATGGATCGATTGCTGTCCTAAACGTTTATACATTTTATTAGTGATTAACAGCAAAGGCTTTACTGAAATAAACACTACCATTAATACTAAATATAATGGCATTAGGTTTGCTTCGGACTGACTGACTTCAGTTAATAAAAACGCGATTGATGTAAACGCGAGAACGTTAAAAACAGCAGAATACTCTAACAAGTATTTTGTGTATTTCATCTTAGTTACTCCAAGTTAAACTTTAAATAAGCCCCTAGAGATAAGACAAATCACAGCACCTTAGAGGTGTGTATTTATCCTCTAAGGGCCATGGGGTTATAGATTATTAATTAATCTATAAATAAGGTTCTTTTTCGCTCTTCAAAATCTACCTGCCTGTTGAAATTATCAACGGTGACAAGATAGATATTGGTAGTATCGAAATATATTAAAACCTTGAGGTATCCTTTTTGAATTGTTTTCAAAAATGTTTTGGTATCTTTAAAACGATTTTTCAAAAATTCTGGATATGTTGGTAATGCGTCTGAATTAGTATGCATAGCCTACTCCTTCAAAAACCTTACCTGTCTTTCTGGGTATACCTGAAATAATGGAAACTTTTTCTACTTTTACTAAATCAAAAGGGAGTTTCCCAACTGAGTTATCTCTTAAAAAAGCATTCACTCGATTGGAACGATTTTCGTCAGCACGAAAAAATACAATGCGACGTCCATTAGTGGTGTATCCGGTAACTTCTGTATATCTGTTCATTTATGACTCCAAAATATAAAAAAAGGGAGCCATAAACATCCCGAGGGAGTGTTTATAAAGCTCCCAAAGGGTTGGTTATTAATGTAGCGAGGAAAGTAGTTGTGTAAGCCTACTTTTTATCCTTGTTATCTAACTATGAAAACAACTTCATTTTCACAGCGTTTCGAAGGGCATTGGGTAGCTCTGTTGGATTGTTAACAGTCACAAAATCACTATTATCAAATCCTCCAACAACATCTGTAGAAATACCAATTGGTACGACTTTGACATTGAAAAGTTGAGCTATTTCACGCGCTTTTTTAACTTGATTTATGCAAGAAGGCTGTCCATCAGTTAAAACAATTAACATTTTTTTATTCTCATGACGTAATGCCAAAGAATTTAATGCGTACATCATTGCCTCTCCTGTTGGTGTTGTTCCATTGCCAGGTCGAAATCCAAAGTTTTTACTCATGGGTTTAGTGCCAAACGGTTTAGCGGTATAAGCCAAATAACGTCCATCATCGTAATCTCCATAGTAAATAGTCTCGTTTGCAATGCCTGACTTAGTTAGACCAAGTGAAAACGATAAAGCACACGTGTTCGCATAATCCATTAAAGTAAAATTTTCATTCACTCTGGACATCATTGAAGGGGAACCGTCTACCAACACTGTAATAGCTGCTGATATATCCTGCTGATCAACTCTTCGTGTAAATACACTTAAATTGCCAGCTGAAATCCCTACCAATTTTCGATTCAGAAGCTTATTACCCGACTTTCTAGTAACAACTAATGAATCAACTTGGTCAAACAACACTTTATGCATGGTTTGATAGACCTGACCTGAAATCCTTCTTGCCGAAACTTGATCAACTGACGCATTCAACACTTTATTGTGATCTGCAATCATGTTTGTCGATAAGTATCCAGACAAGTCAGAGTCTCCATCTTGAGTATCCTGATGTTGCTTAGATGATTCCCCCAACAACTTTGCCAGCTTGTCGTGAAAATCTTCATCATCTAACCCTTCTAAAGCATCCATTATGGATTGCTTAGATGGCGTTCCTGTATCACCTTGCGGATCACCAGAATTACCATCAGACGGGTCACCTGAATCATCTTGCGGATCATCAGAATTATCATCAGACGGGTCACCTGAGTCATCTTGCGAATTATCAGAATTACCATCAGACGAATCACTTGAGTCATCTTGCGGATCATCAGAATTATCATCAGACGGATCACTTGAGTCATCTTGCGAATCATCTTGGTCTTGGTCTTGGTCTTCAAGGATTTTGACTATCTCTCTAGCAATAACTAGTGAGTCAGCATTACCTTTAGCATCATGGGTTTTATCCATAGCGGCCAAGATAGATTGAATGGCGTGCTTTGGCATATACTGGGTTAACAATTGTTCTGCTAACGCTGCATAGTTATTTAAACACGACTGACCAATTACTTTACTGCGTCCATAATACAAACACAGGGCGGTAACCAATGACGCTTGATTGTCATTTGTAGGCTCTGAAAACAATCCTTTTTCTATTGCAAGTTCTGCCAATCGATTAAGGTTGTATCTAGCGCCTCTATATTTTTCACCCCGTTGCTTTTCCATTCTGACATCTTCAATAATCTGTCTGAATGTATTGACTATTTTTCCTTCCTGATATGCTTGTTTAGTAACAGCAGAATCAGTGATGTCTTCATGTCCAAGTTCATGGTCAATCCAACCTAAGGTCATAGAAATAAAAGCGGGGTCTGAAAAATCACCGACAGGTAAGTTTATCAAGCCAGGTGTTCTATAAGCTTGATTACCTGAGATTGTGACCTTAATGTTTTTTGAGCCTGTTACAACATGTGCAAGTAATTTGGCACGTTGTGCAAAGGCTTTTATTAAGTATGTCTGGTTCATAAATATTCCAATTGATTGATTGGAAAACAGACACACTTATCCCAATGGGATGATGTATGTCTGAATCCCATTGGGGTTTAAAATATTGATATAACTGTTTGCTGCTCGGGAAATGAATACCGATTAGAAGACGCCCGACACAACACAGTTGTTGGTTGGGGTTAAGTTATATAATTGCTATTTGAATAGTTAGGTCGGAAGAAGCGGATCTGCAGATACAGGGTAAACATTCATCATCATCAATAAACGCTAGCGGTTCAGTTAAGTACGCAACGTTACCTTTAACAACTTTTGTTCGACAAGCACCACAATATCCACCTCTACAATGACTCTCTACCTGCACACCATCAGATTCGAGGGTTTCAAGTAAAGAGTCATTCGACTTTGGGGTTAAACAACGATTGTATTGACCTACATGCACATTGATCATGCTGGTATCTCCACGCCTGTATAAACACGATAATTCTGTGCAACACGCATATCAAATCCAGCAACACCTTTTTCTACATATACATCATTCCAATCACATTTTTCCCTACCCATAAAATGCGGCGCTTGGATAACCACTTGTTTGCCTTTGGTTTCCCAAATACTTCTAAGTGTTTCCGCAGCACGCATTCCGGCTCCAGATGGTTCAACGTCTGCCCAAACAATGATGGTGGATATATCTTCAGAGAAGATCATCTTTTCCATTATTCGGTCAGAAATTCCTACCCACATTGGACAACCGGTAGCTTCTCGAATACTTAGTGCATTCTCGATACCTTCAGTTATGCCAATCATCTTGCCAGTAGGAGTCATCGTTGGGGCATCTAACATAATACACGCACCATTTAACGGTTTTGGTTGCGCTAACATCATTTTCTGACGTGAGACATTTGCTTTCGCAGTGCCATCAGAGGACAAAAATGTACGATGTAACGTTACCGGTTGACCATCATGATTGCGTACCATTGAAACCATGCCGGGAAGTCGCTGCCACGGTGCTTTATCATCTTCCTTATAAGGCAAAGAAGGGTGAAAATACACATCGCGCCAACTTCTTGCATCACCTTGCATACCACGCGAACGTAGATAGGTTTCAGCAAGACTTCCAGCAATAGGTTTAAGTCCTGACCATGTAGTACGAAGTGTTTTACTTCTCTGGGCAGCATCTTTTTCAGAAATAGGACACTCCGAAGCGGTTTGTCTTTTTTCCTTCAATTTCTGCATATCCTTTGCCGTAACTTTTGTCGTATCACCACCGCAAATATCAATAATGATATCCATAGCACGTGACTTATCGACCCCTTCATACCAACTGATAACATCGATACCGTCTGGGAGAGCGCCTTCATCTCTATGAAATGCTCCACCTCTAATATCTGAATCTCGTTTAAAAAAGCTAAACTTTGTTTTGCCTGCACCTGTTTTTGGACATGGATATTCCTTGCCTAAATGGGTGTAAGCGTTGTAAAGCTCGTTATAACATTGATAAACAGAACCCCAACCACCTCTTTGTGAAACGAGGGCGTGAGTTTTATCTATCTTTGACACTCTCATGGCTGTGTTAGTCATGTTTTTCTCCTTATTAAATTAGAACTATCAGATCCCAATACACCCGAGCTATCAGAAGCATTGGCGATCTGACAGCTCTAGGATTAAGAATTAAGCCTGCTTTTGTGAATGTTGGATTTTTTGTTGAGAAACAATATTTTTACTTGTTTCAAAACGCGGACCCCATTTCAAAATTGGCTTGATGACAACACAACCATTTGGGAGTGTTTGCTGTAGATATTGACGTTGTTCTTGCATAATCTTTCTCCAAAGAAAAAGGGCGAAACAACGTAACTAACCCAAAGGGAAAGTCAGAATTGCTCGCCCAAAGGGTTTTTAATTAATAGTCCTGCCATTCCATTTCGGATTGAGCAGATTGTTGAGGTATGGCTACAGGGATATCAAAATCTGATATCTGTATGTCATCAAAGTCCTCAGTTAGTTGGTTAATAAAAGGGGTGGTATCAGCTTGTTCAAACACTGCTTGTTCTAAATCCACTGTCTGAGACAAGGGTTTATAAAACGCGCTAATATTTAAACCGTCATCAGTGTTACCTGCTGCCGTTGCTTTTAATCGATCTTCATCTCCAAGCTGACTCACAAAATGTGCTAGCTCATGAAATAGACCGCCTTCTATTTTTCCTGTTTTAGGTAATCGGGACATCACGCTGTCAAATGTTTCAACAACAATATCGATTCCATCATCTAAGAAAGACATTGAAACCAATTTATCCCTAATACGACTCAAAGCAGTTTTTGCTTTTTGCGTCACATTTTCACCCTTAGCAAAAGACGTCTTGTATTGACGTTTTGCTTCAGACGATATTTCTTCCCAAAGCGATTCAGTAGCAGAAATGGCAATTTCAGCTTCTTGCTCTGGAAATAATGGTTGGACAGCTAAAGGGGGTAAAACCTTAAACTTGAACACAGACATAAACTCGCCTTTGGGGAGAGAATAGTCTTTTATGATGGTTTCAATATCAGGGTTAGCAACAGCGTAACCTTGTAATAAACCATCAAATTGTTCTTCCATTTTTAAAACAGCTTGGTCCCAATCAATCTCGATACGTTTCATATCTAAAATTAAGGAATCAATTTCATTCAGAGCTACAAGATGCATACCTCCGACACAAACTGTTTTCTCTTCAAAGACTTTATAGGCTTGCTTACGCAAAGTGCCAAAATCACTTAAAGACTCTTGGGGAAACCATTCTAAAGCGCCGCCAGAAAGTTTGGTGCTAGTTACTGAAGTGCCATCATGAAGAATTAACTCTTTCTTCTTAACAGTTTTCTTACCAGTCGGAATCGAAATATCAGGCAAAGTCATAAGACAAGCTACATTTCTTAAAGATTTCTCCTTATTTCCAACAAGTGATTCAGTGTTCTTTTTTGCGTTTTCTAAAGCAGTATTTGTATTGGTCATGTTATTTCTCCATAAATGGGAAAAACACGATCAATCCCAATGGGAGTGTTCATGTTTTTCCCATTGGGTTAGTTAAAGTTAGATTTAGAGGTTAAAAAGGTATGCCTACAAATTCCCAATGACGAGTCAGATTGAAATACGTCCGTTCTTCAGTAAATTTGTAGCCCTTCGATACCTGCTTTTGTATGCGATCATTCAAAGTCATAGAGCGAGTACTCACAAGGTTATATACCAAGCGGTTATTCGTCTGATTATTTTGATAGAACACATGTGCCATGTTATTTCCTGCATCAACAATCCCCCAAATTTTCATCACTTTGCCATCATCGAAATGAAATACATTAATATCGTCAATGTCGTTCGTAGGATATCTGGAGGGGCTATAATGCAGTGGGTCAAAAATCGTTTGGCCTTGATCATCAAATGACAATTCAGCATGCAAATATTCATCAACATTAAGCGCCTCAAAAGGATCTGTAATGTTTGATTTATCTGAGCGTGTACTAAATTTGCCATCTTCTATTTTTAAAATTGCATGAAATCCATTAATTGTATTAAGGCTCTGTGCAATTTGATGTTTTACGCCATTGTTGTTTTGGGTATACACCTCAAAAGTTTCATTCAGTAAACCCTTACATTCATTTGGAATGTTTGAATTTACTGCTTTCACTTTTTTACAGTGGTGTACTCTTCAACAACTTCTTTGACAGTCTTATCAATAATCCCATGCAGCTTTTGGTGAATAATGTCATTCACGCTATCAAGATGCTCAGGATCGATAGAACCTTGAAACGCATAATCTAAGCTTTCGCGCCAAATTGCGGTTTTGCCAAAACATAACGTAGCTTTACCCCAGTCAACCAATGTTCTTGTACTGAACACTGCATTGATAGGATTATCAATGTTGCCTTTTCTGTCTTTACCAAGCAGAGCATCACGCATAGCATTAGCCAGTGAAACCATTTCTTTCTTCATGCCATAAGGTAACATTGGGAATTTCTTCTCCAATATTTTTAACTCATGAACTGAATCAGGAAAATGTGTTTGTCTCCAGCCAAATCGTGAACGTAAAGCTTGATCCATTCGATTAGAAGTGTGATAACGCTCATGACCTCCTTCACCCATGGTATTAGCAGTGGCCATACATCTAAAATACGGATGTTTATTGATGACAATATTAAATTGTTCAATAGGCCAAGGCTTACCATCAGTAAGACCATGTAGGGCGCAACCTAAAGGGGCGTTAACTTTATCCACTTCATCCAACAACAAAACACCACCATTACGATATGCTTTTGCTGCTAAACCAAGTGAATTTTTGCTTACAACCCCCTTTTCACTGGCAATCAAATCTTTACACCCTTCAATATCTTCCGGCATTAAAGCAGGATGGACTTTTACAATGTAAAGTGGTTCGTTGAGCATGTCACAGATATACAAAGCAAGCTCTGTTTTACCTGTTCCTGTTTCCCCATGAAGACCTAATGGTTTCATAGATGGAAAAAAGAACCATGCCAAACTTCTACGCAACAATGTTTCATCTGGGATGTAATCCGGATTCGACATTATGCAATCAGGGTGGCGATGGGCTCTTCTTTTAAGCTTAACTTCACCTGGTTGATATAACGCTGGAAAAAGGGTTGAACCGCAAACTTCTTCTAGTTGGTTATAATTAATGGCAGGTGCTGTATTTAAAGTTGTTAAATTAGTCATGTTTTTTCTCTCCAAAATTTTAATTAATTTTGGGAGAAACACGATCCCAAAGGGAGTTAAGTGTTTCTCCCAATGGGTTTAAAGGTCGGCTTTAGTAATTTCTAAAGCGCGACGTACTAAGATTTCAGCATCAATGTGAAAAAAATCACAAATTTGCTCAAAAAGTTTACACTCAGTGAACAACAATGCTTCTTGGTACAATTCATCGCCAGGCGTTGAATCGCGTAATATTTCAATAATGCGACGAGGTAAACCTTCGCATAACGATAAAATATCTTCTTCTGACCAATTAACGTGCAAAAGCCCATTAACTGCGTCGAAATCCGGATCGAAAATCAAATCAAAATCTGACCCTTTTTTCGTTCCTTTTTCAATATCAACCATGGTCGTAGTGTCAACAACATGGTGAATACAAGAATCTTCATCCCAATTTGGATTCCAATTCTTTCCTTTTTTAAACTTATTATTTTCAAAATCCTTAACAGCTTTTTCAAGTTGCAAAGGTGTAATTCCGTACCTTGAACAAACTGATTTCTCAGTGCCTCGGTCGAAATCTGATGTAAAACGATAAGCTGCCTGCACTTTCTCATGTGGCAAAAGGGCTTTTACTTTAGTGGTGATGTGTTGCATATAATTCTCCAAAATAGGGAACATGCAGACACATCAATCCCAAAGGGAGTGTGTTGCAGATCCCTAAGGGTTAAATTGCCAATCGGAATTGATTAGCTTTGATTGGCTTCACACAAAATTTAATCAACTCTCAAAAAAGTTTTCCACAAGCTAAAAGCAAGAGAAAATGATTATTAAGTGAACAATTGAATGAAGCGTAAGTAATAGGTTAAACAGAATGTTCAACATATGATAACCAGCAAAATACTACTTCTTACTGGTATTAATCTATAAGAGGCTGGCGCCTGTAAACTTTACATTGCTGCAAAGTAATTTTAGTTAGGCGTTCGAAAGGTGGACCCAATCTAATAACGATAACAAGGATATAAACAACATAACCTGACCTCTAAAAAATCCAAAAAAATGGATAAAAAGAGCGCCTTTATAAAACACAAAAAGCATAAGTGATAAAAATCGCAAGATGCAAAACACCTATCTCAACAGCTTAAAATGCTTAATACAGTGATTAAGCAAAATAAATAAGGGGCTCAGATAGTTATTTTGGTGCAGGGAAACGACCTGATATTCAAAACATAATGAAATGTTGTGGATACCGGTTTACGTGTGAGGGTGCTTTCGCACAAAGGCTCTCGCCAAGATATAAAGGCACGTTAATGCCTGTTCATTAAAATAGTGGATAACAAGCAGCTCATCAAGCGGTTTAAATATTCGAATATGAATAAACTGATTTTTATTACAATTCTCTAAATCTATTTTTTGACTTGAGATAAAATTCACACTTACTTTTAGCCATGCAAAGTTATTCAAATACGTGACCTTTTTCTCCTGACAACCAATCATTTAATTGAATACGATCATTATTTCATCGGGGTTCTGCACAAGAATTAAGCTATACGGTGCCTTTCAGTGACGAAATTTACCTCGCACGGAGACTAAATAGAGGGTGAATATTTAGACCAAAACCTGCTATACATATTAAAATTACACTTCGTATACGTTTGGTAGCGGCTCATCAACTTACTTCTCATGTTCACCTGAGTAGGAAAGGTGCTGTTGCAGTAAACGAGACATCTCTTTAATATCTGTCGACAAGGCAGCAACTTCTTGCTTCATGTCTTCATTAGACGATTCGTGAACGGCATCTGGATTATTAAAACGCTTCTGCAACGAAGAAACCGCTCTAGCTACATCTATCATAAATTCAGCATCAAAGGACATCGATGACCTTCCTTGCTCATAAAGGACAGTCAGGCCATCTTTTTGAACGATGCACCCCATCAGCGCATTCTCTGCTGCGCTGACCAAGTTTTCTTTATGCTCAAGTGCGATGTTATCTAGAAATGCGCTCATATTAATCCTTAGAACTTTAACTTTTGTGCGTCTGCTGTATTGAGAATAGCTATTTCAAGGCTTCCAATCTATTCCAACCAGACAATATTAGGTCGTTTTAAAACAAAAAAAATGTGCCATCGACAGTAGCAGTAAACTCAGCAAGTCCATTAATTGCGTCACTATGAAGGCAATCCTTGTTCTCTTTTAGTTCATCAATATATGGGAATTGACTATACTGAGGCCAATCTCGAAAAAACGCGTCTACCCGTTCCGGCGACAGAGGCATGTCCGCTTGGCCTATCTGATAGCTGGTTGCATCAACAACCTCTCTGATAGAAGAGCGTAATACTTCATTTGAACTGCAAAATGTGAAATCAATCTTGGACATTATTTACTCCTTATTGGCTGCGAAAATGTGAATCTACCTGACGCGAAAGCTGTAAAGCGATGGTATGATGCCTGCTGTTATTGCGTGACGTTTTAAGCACATATTTAAGGTGCTGAGCATCTAGTTCAGAGATCTCAGATAATAGCACTGAGGTAGACACGTACTTTAGTTTCGCTTCGCGTAAAAGGGAGGTATATCTGTCTTTGAAACCCGAACGAATATGATATTCTGAACACAACATTAAACCGGTGGTTATGTGTTTTCTGGCTTGGTTGACAAGCGGTGAACTTACCACCAAAGGTTCATCCTTTTTTATACGCCACAAAAGACAGCCTATGGTTAAATTTGCATGCGCTGAATTGGCGTTTGCAAAATGAAGTAAAAGGCCAGCATTTTCTATATGGCATTCACTTAATTCATTTGATAACGCTTGATATGCGGTCACCACCTTCATTTGATCTAAACAGAACAACCCGGTACTTTCTTGAACTTTATCAGCCATATGAGACGATATTCTGTGGGGCAAATAATCGTATTCCAGTTCCGGCGACTTATCTTCAACCAATTCTTTGAATAAATAGTCACACCATTGGGAATGTGTTATCGCAGTTAACACACTTAATTGATAAGCAAGTTTGCCCAAAAAAGCCACAAATGACTGTTCTTCAGGCAGTGTTTTAACAATATACCCATGGAATATTTGCCGAGTGTGACTATCACTGAAGCTATGATGCGCGACTACTTTTAACAGCACCGTATTCACAATGTCAGTAGCACTATAGGAGGTTAATTTATTCATAGTCATCACCTAAGCCACTAGTCTGTAAAGTGACAGTAATGAGTGCACTAAAGTTTGGAGTGCGTCTATGTCAAAATAGGGAGTTTGTAAGCTACCATCCAAGCTTTTAACATATCCGTAAAAAGATAATTCATCAAAAGTCAGGTCCCGACCAATCAAGTCTTCAGCAGAGCCAGTTATGATAAGCGATGAATCGCTCAATATTGATAGTATAAGTGTTAATGTTTCTATGTTTTTAGGATTGCTGATCTCCCCATTTATAATCAACGCTCTCAATATGCCTAACGCATTGTTAAAAATGTCGGGATTAAATATTTTTAGTGGGCCAACCACATGACAATCGGTGTACAAATTGACAGTGTGTATCTGGTTGTCTAGTTTGATGCAGCATCCGGTTGCTCCCATATTTTCATGCTGAAACAAGGCAAATTCACTCAGCTCAATGTGAGGTTTCGATACAACATCTTCTCTATCTAACTCCATTGCGACACATACAACAAAGCACAAAAATGAGTATGCGTTATATTTATCGATG
>JBLHOC010000034.1:0-23538 GCA_047620825.1 Bacteroidia bacterium
GCCTTAAATAAATTATTAAAAGCGAAATACGAACCTCAAAACATTTTGAAACGAGAAGTGCAATTAATAATAGCGTGTTGATCTGACTTTCTCAGCAGACCCAATTTAACGACTCATCACAAATCACAAGCATTACTGAGCGTTCTTATCATGAACTTTTCTACATGAATGATTCGAATATAATGACCTTTAGTAGGTTGGATAAACCACCGCCTAAAAGCTATTTCTACCCAAAGGGTTATTCCAAAGATTCTATAAAAGACAAAACGTGGATTGTGGTTGATACTACAACAAAAATGGAACTTCCATTTAGTGATCTTTCTACATTAGACTCAACAATTCATGTTTCAGGGCCTACTTATCAAAACAGAAAATCCGTGGTGGTTTACAGCTACATTAGCTGTCCGCCATGTGCAGTGCTTAAAAGCAAAATACAGGAAGAAGTCAACAAGGGAAAAATTGACAACACATTAATCGTTGTACTTAACACCTTCGATGAAAAAGCGAATCTTGAAAGATTTATAGAAAAGAAGGCGTATACATTCCCGTATTATAAAACAAAGGAACGAAATGCTAACGGTTCATATCCTAAAATATGTGGATACGATGAAACTGGAAATTTAGATTGGACGATTTATGGTTACGCGCCATCGGTTGTAAAAAAGGTGGTGAAATATCTGAATGAGTAGTCTAAAGTTTAGCGTCAAATGGATTTGCTAATCCTTTGTAACCAGTTAAATCAACCTTTAAAGAACCTATCCAAATCTCTGTTTTTACACGAATCGGGAGTCTGTTACCATCGTCACTCACCCAAATGGTCATATCGTCCTCGTCCTTAAAAACACGATCAACAACCAATTGCGGGCGCAGTTTGATACATCTTACTTTCCCGAAATCACTTTTAATGGTTTCAATACCAAGGTATTTGAACTTAAGGTTATAGATTTTTTGATCAAGGTAAATGTCTAAGGGAAATGTTTCACCGATATAAGCCTTACTGAAATCAATCGTTCTAGCGTAATATGTGCCACTTACAATGTCCTGCACATACTGCGGCATATCCATGTTCTTTTTAAGACCTTTTAGTTTTTTACCTTCATGATCATAGTAAACCAAATCAGTGTCTGTGTATTTATCTTCTTGAACCGTTTTGAAATATTTTAATGGCGCAATTCCAGAAGTATCTACGTATGATTCAAATCGATCTCTAACGTTATACATCCAATCAAAAGACTTGTTGGTTTTTCCATTAGCTACAATGTGGTAGGTGGGTCTATCTCCAATATTAATGGTTGTATCGTCAACACTCATTGTTATTCTTGCTGCATTTAACCAACCATAATGTACCCTGTAAGTAAGGTTCTCACCAAAGCCAAACGCCTTATTTGACTGCTCTCTAAATTTGAACGCAGTATTTTCTTTTTGCGTAAAGCTGAAGTTGAAAACAATCAGCAGAATTATCGATATGTATTTTATACTTGTTTTCATAAGGGTCAATTATGTACGCCTTAGTATATTCAATTAACGTTCCATCTATCTAGGAAATTAATTCAAAGATAATAATTAGGAGATATACCTACAGAGATACTCATATAAAAGGGTTAAAATCAACCTGTTGAAGGTCAAATGTAATTGTGATGGATACGCCTATATTTGCGATAATGAGAATGCGGATACAACATACTTTTCTAATCATTATGTTCACTTTATTGTCCACATTTTCGTATGGACAATGGAATAACTCTTTTTTCGATATTGAGCGAAGTGATACACAAATAGGGCTGATACAGCTTCATGTTGAGAGCTTAGGTTATTTTAGAAATTCGGAATTTAAGTCAACCATAGATCAAGGTCGTACCTTGTTCGGGCATCAGTTGTGGCCTGAGTTTACGTATCAAACCAGTGCTAATGTTCAAGTGTCTTTAGGGATGTTTATCCAGCAGGATTTTGGTGCTGATGAAGTTTTTCAGCAGACACCAACTTTTAGTTTTCAGTTTCGGAACAAAGGTCACTTCTTTAGATTTGGGACTTTATTGGGCGCTACACAACACCAATTGGTAGAACCAATTTACGATCCAGAAAGAGTCATTGAGAATCGACTTGAGAATGGATTTCAATACAAACGGAACAGTCGTAAACTTGATGGGGAGTTTTGGATAGATTGGCACAAGATGATTTATCAAAATAGTCCATTCAGAGAGGAGTTTACTACAGGAGTTAGGGTAGAACCTAAGCTGCATACAGCATCAGATAAACACATTATTTCGATACCAATAGCCGCCATTTCTTTTCACAAGGGTGGTGAGATTGACACATCACATATGCCAACCATCTCTAATTTTAACTTTGATTATGCGTTGAGGTATAGATATAAATCAAATGGTGGGTTTTTGGACTCCTTTGATTTTCAAGCGCATGCACTTTATTATGAAGACATAACAACAAACCCAGAGCAATATATTGATGGATTAGGTCAATACATCTCTGCAGCTTTTTATGCGAAAGATTTTGGTTTAATGTTCAATTACTATGATGCGCATCAATTTCATAATCCTATGGGAGATGTTGTTTTTCGAAGTGTATCTTCTCGTAATAGCACTTATGTGTTTGATTATCGCAAAGTTGTTATGGTGCGACTTCAGTGGCATAAGCCTATTGCACGGCATTTTGACTTTTTAATTCGTTCGAATTTTATGCGAAATCTCAAGCAAGAAACAAACGACATTCTTGCTGAGTTCTATTTCCGTTGGACACCACAATTTGGATTACATCAGGTAAAGCATTGATTAATGAGATTCAAACATATCAGCAACTCGAGGTGCGTAATGATTTGTTACAGGAAGTTGTTGCCCAACTAAACAAAGATTTTGGTTCTAATCTAATAGATATTCAATGGGATTCTGACAAACACAACCCTTATCATGATTTCATATTTCAAGTGAAAAGAGAGTTAGGTAGGTTGTTAAAATCAGAGAAATCAACACTTATGTCCATTCTGTATCGCGTGGACGTATTTGAATCAAAATTGAGGGTGGTTTGGACGCTAGACCATGAAGATCAAATAAAAAAATTGACTGAATTAATATTAAATAGAGAACTACAGAAGGTGTTAACTAGAAAACTGCATAATCAGAAATGACGTCAGCAGCACATTCAGTAATTATAAAATCACGTAAATTGCGCTTAAATATTTTTGGTATGAAACATTTATTAGGTATCGTTTTGGTAGGCACTTTGCTTTTTACAGTAGGATGTAAAGACGACGATGGGGAAACACCTCAACAAAAAGAAAAGACTAAAACGGAGCTAGCTACAGAAGGGGCTTGGCGAATAAATGGCGGTACAATCGTGCCTTCAATCACAATTGATATTATGGGAAATGTGATTACCGTTGATGATTTTTGGGATCTACTCGCTTATCAAGGAGGTGGTACGGTTCAAGACTGCGATAAAGATAACTTGATGTTTCTAAAAACAGATTCGAGTGTAGTACTCGATGAAGGACCAAGCAAATGCGATATGAACGATCCTCAAACGGAAGACGGAGGTCTTTGGTTTTTTATTGACAATGAAACGAAGGTTAAATTCAGTAGTTTTCCATTTGATCCTACTGGTGCTCCGCAAACTTTAGACATAGAAACGTTGACCGCAACTAATTTGGATATACACATGGTTTATGAGTTTGTAGACCCAATAGCTGGGGATACGACGGATCACGTAATAAAGATTAATTACGTTAATACGAAATAGTGAAAATCTATCACAATGCAAGGTGTAGCAAAAGTCGCGAAGCTTACAGTTTACTCGCCGATGCAGGTAAAGATGTTGAGGTCATAGACTATCTCAAAAATCCACTTACAGAGTCTGAACTTATTGAATTAGTTGAATTGTTAGGTATTGCACCTTTTGATTTGATTCGTAAAAAAGAGGCAATCTTCATTAAGAATTATGCAGGTAAAGATCCTAAAAGGGTGAATTGGATTAAGGCGATGGTTAAATATCCAATTTTGATGGAACGCCCTATTGTCGTTACAGGCGATAAGGCAGTCATAGGTAGACCACCAAGTCTTGTTCTAGATATTTAATTCTTCCACCTTTTTAAACTATTTGGAGGAAACACCCACTCTGGTGTCACCAACGATTTGCCATTTTCTAAAGCATACCAAGGGCTATTTTGTAGGTCATTTGGATTGACAAGTATATGGATGCTTTGAGCAGGCATATAACTTTGTGCGAGCAAAAATATTTTGTTCCCTAATGAATCTTGTGCTACATCCATAACTGTAATGGCGTGTCCGTATGGATTCCCGGTTTCATGAAAAACATCACCAGGTTGAATATCCCTGACGTTGACCTTGACAACTTCTTTGTCCATTGACCTTGTTCCACAATACGAAAAAACCAAATCCATATACTTTCGGAAGTTGGAATAGGTGGTGTCTGGTTTCGCAGTCTTAACCCATTGCACATTACTGCCTGATATTTTGGCCCTATAACCTTGGGCGTATGAAGACCAAGATGCCAAATGACCGCTTGTAAAATGAAATGCAATCTGACTAAACTGTTTTGTTTGGTATAAATGTTCAGCGCGTAATCGCATTGTGGCATCAGCACACTGTTGTAAGTCTCTTGTGCCAACATCCATATCAATAACAGCATATTGAACAGTTTGATCATGCTTTAGTTGTCCGTTATACAAATACACCTGTTTGTCCTCTTTAAGCGACAAATTTTGCAAATATGTAGCAACAGAAGAACTGTCAAATTCAAGTCGTTCATACCCTTCAGGCAAAGGGATGTCTTTTACTTGATCGATTATAAATGTTGCCTCTGGTTGTACTGTATCTGGTTCAGTGGTTTGCGCGGTGCAGCTAGAAAGCCACACCATTTGTAAAACACTTAGTAATAGGGGATTGAATATAAATCGCTTGTAGGTCATATCTAATTATTTAACGATGAAGTTAGTAATGGTAGTATGTGAACTATAAGCTACAACGGCTGCACTAGACACGTATTCACAAGGGTTGATAAAATCTCAGCATTTAAGCTTTAGAATTATATAACATTGCGGGTACGCTTTTTGAACATATAAAGTGAAGTTTCAGAATAAATGTATAAAAATCCTACCATAAAATTCTTAGCATGTGTGGCGCTCTTAATTACCACAACGAGTGGTTATGCTCCAAATCCAGATAAATATGAATCTGATTGGGTAGATAGAACTTTTGAAAGTTTAACGGAGGACGAGCGGATTGCTCAACTTCTGATGATTGAAGTTCGACCAACTTATGGCCATGTTCATTTGGACAAAGTTAGAAGTGATATAAATAGGTATAAAGTTGGAGGTGTAATTTTCTTTAAAGGAAACCCGCTACAAGAGGTTCGACTTACAAATGAGTTTCAAGCCATGTCTAAAACGCCATTGATGGTAGCCATTGATGGAGAATGGGGACTTGCTATGCGATTAAGTCAAACTACTTCATTTCCTTACCAAATGGGTTTGGGTGGTATTGCTGATAATAAGGTAATCTATGAAATGGGTAGAGAAATTGGACGCCAATGCAAGCGCATGGGTATCCATGTAAACTTTGCGCCAGTGGTTGATGTAAATAACAATCCCAATAACCCTGTAATCAATTATCGGTCTTTTGGCGAAGACAGAGAGAATGTAGCAGCTAAAGGGTGGGCGTATGCGAGAGGCATGCAACGAGAAAATGTAATGGCTTGTGCGAAACACTTCCCAGGTCACGGTGACACAGACGTAGATTCTCATAAGGATTTACCAGTTATAAATCACTCTCGTGAAAGACTTGATTCGATTGAATTATATCCATTTAAGTATTTAATCGACAGCGGTGTAATGAGCATTATGACGGCACATTTATACATCCCTGCTATTGATCCAACACCCAATACCGCGATTTCTATTTCTCCGATAGGCATAAATGGGTTACTCAGAACGGAATTAGGATTCGATGGGCTGGCTTTTACAGATGCTTTAAATATGCAAGGTGTGGCAAAATTCCACGCTCCTGGGGAATTAGAGTTGAAGGCTTTAAAGGCGGGTAATGATATTTTACTTGCACCGGGAAATATTCCAAAAGCCATTGAGCTAATCAAAGCGGCAGTGAAGAGTGGAGAGATAACCCAAGAGTACGTTGATGCCAAAGTGCGGAAGGTACTTCAAGCCAAATACTGGGCTGGGCTGAATGATTTTGCGCCAATTGCTGAAGAGAATCTAATAGAAGAATTAAACTCTTCTTATGCCTCATTTTTATTAAATAAACTCATTGAAAAGCAGTTGTGCGTTGTACAGGATAAAGACAATCTGCTTCCGTTAAAAATAAATAGTAAAAAGAGGATAGCGACCTTGTCTATTGGAGGACCCAAATCGAATGATTTCGAAAAGACATTTGACCACTATCAAAAAGCCAGTCATTTCCATTTACCGAAGGCCATTACGCAATCACAAATAGCAAACGTTGCCAAAACGTATAAAGATTATGATGTTGTGGTTGTCACTTTGCATCAAACCAGCAGGTATCCTAGAAACAACTTTGGCGTAAATATGTCTACGGCCCGTTTTGTAAAAGCATTAAATAAGGTAAAAAAATGTGTTTTTATAGATTTCGGGAATCCATATAACTTGAAGTTTTTTGACGGTATGAACACTGTTGTTATGGCTTATCAAGATGACAAGGCAAATCAAGTTAAATCTGCCCAAATGTTGTTTGGAGCCATTCCTGCCGATGGATTTTTACCAGTATCCGTAACACAAAATTTTAAAGTATTTAATCAAAAGGTGATTCAGGATTTGAAAATCCTGCAATATGGGGAAGCCTCAGAAGTTGGCTTTGATGAAAAACACCTGATGAAAATAGATAGTCTTGCTTTAAACGCCATTTCAGAAGGGGCAACGCCAGGGTGTCAAGTGCTGGTTGCAAGACATGGCAAGGTGATCTATCAAAAATCATTTGGTAAGCATACGTATAACGGCACAAGAGCAGTTGCGAATGATGATTTGTATGATTTGGCGTCATTAACAAAAGTGAGCGCAACCACATTGGCTGTCATGAAACTGGTAGAAGATTCTGTTATTCGACTTTCAGACCCTTTATCCAAATACCTTAAAAACTTAGATACAACGAACAAAAACGATATCACCTTAAAACAGGTTTTAACACATTCGGCGGGATTGAAAAGTTGGATACCGTTTTACAATATAAAAACATCAGATCCGTTGGTGTATGATACTACTTTTTCGAAAGTGGCTTCTGATCGATTTTGTATTAAAGTGGATGACAATTTATACATGTGTCGGGAATTTCAAACTGTTATTTTCGGAACGATCTATGACTCAGAAATGAAAACACCGGGGTCTTATAAATACAGCGATTTGGGGATGATATTAATGCGTTACCTCATAGAGCAGGTGACACATACGACGTTGGATAGGTTTGTGGATAGTGTGTATTATGAACCGATGGGATTAAGAACTATGACGTACAGGCCGTTATCTAAATTTTCTAAATCAGAAATTGTACCAACAGAGGACAATGCGGATTTTAGAAAAGGCTTGATTCATGGTTACGTACATGATCCTGCTGCGGCTATGTTAGGCGGCGTTTCTGGACATGCGGGGTTGTTCTCGAACAGTGCCGATGTTGCAGCTATTATGCAAATGTTAATGAACGGCGGTTATTACAATGGTCAGCGATTTCTAGATGACGAAACAATCAATAATTTCACAAAATATCAATATGTGAATTCAAGACGAGGCATCGGTTTCGATAAACCACAACCCAATCGGAATAAGGTTAATCCTGTTTCTGACCTTGCTTCGCACAAAACATTTGGACATAGTGGTTTTACGGGTACCCAGATGTGGGCAGACCCCGAGAATGGCATAGTTTATGTCTTCTTATCCAATAGAGTGTATCCATCCGCTGACAATAAAAAATTAGTCAGAATGAGTGTTCGCTCTAACATTATGGATGTGATATACGAATCCATCAGGTGATTTTTTCACCTTTGATTCGTAATCAATTCGATTTTAGTATTCAATAATTATATACAATGAAAAAGTGGAGTTTAATTTTAGGTCTAACCATCACGCTCACGTCGTGTGACAGTTTATTACAAGTGTTAGGAACAGCGAATGAAGTGCTAACTGAAACTGGAGCAATAAGTGAAGGCGAGGCAGCACAAGGGTTAAAAGAAGCCTTAACTAATGGCGTTTCAAACGGAACAAACTTTCTTGGAAAAACGGATGGTTTCTTGAAAAATGCAGCATATAAAATATTGATGCCAAAGGAAGTTAGAGATGTGGAGTCAAAGATAAGAAGTAACCCAATTGCAAACGCGCTTGCTGGTAAACACCTTAACAACTTAGTAACTGCTATGAATAGAGGTGCAGAAGGCGCCATGACGGAAGCAAAAACGATTTTTGTAAACGCGGTTAAGCAGATGAGCATCAAAGACGCCATTAACATTGTTATTGGAGGAGATGGTGCTGCCACGAATTATTTAAAAAGTGCTACGTCAGCTCAGTTAAGAGAAAAGTTTTTACCCGTTATAAAAACGTCATTAGATAAAGTTAATGCCAATGAAATTTGGACACCTATTTCTAAAGGCTACAATGTGGTGACTGGGAAAAAAGTGACAACTGATTTAAACGAATATGTAACTGAAAATGCAATGACGGCATTGTTCTCTGAGATTAAAAGTCAAGAGGATAAAATTAGAGCAAACCCAATAGAACGAACAACAGCAATTCTGAAAAAAGTGTTTGCTTACGCAGACTCAAATAAATAGGTTCAGAAGATGATATTTGAGGCGGTGTGCAGGACGTACAGCCTTTTTTAATACTTTTTCTTTTCAACTAATTCACCGGATGTGCTGTAGAACTTCCACGTTCCTTTTTTACGACCTTTTTTATATTTCCCCAATGTTTTCAATTTCCCATTAAGATGGAATTCTTTGTAAAAGCCGTCCAATACGCCGATAGAAGTTTTTGCTTCTATTTGAATCTGCTTGGAACCAGGGAACTGACGTTTATAAATACCGTCCTCGATCCATTCGAGTACAAATTGAGCACTGTTTATGTCTCTTTCTGATGCATATAATTTATAGAGGTTTTGGAATTTATTTTCATCGACTTGCTCAATTGGCACCATTTCTTCTTTTTGTAGCAGAAAAATATGCGTTTTAAATAAACCACCGTTGGAAACCAACTGAATCCCCATACTTTCAAATGCTTCAAAATATTGCTGGTTTGATTGCATAACTTTTGCATTCGTGCCTTTGATCATTGGGGTCAAAACTGGATACAGATTTGTGGGAGAAACAAATAATGAAACACTACTTGTTGTAGATGCAGATACATAGTGGTTGTAATATGAGGTTGACGACAAGTTACGTTTATTCTCAAAATCTTCAATTAAACCGATTAATGTGTAAGGGCTATTTGAAAAAACCACATAATCTCCAATCGTAGTGTAGTATGGTTTTGTAATTTTATTGAAAGCTTCGCCAAAGAACATTTTAAAGAAGCCTTTTATCTCTAAATATTGGATTTGATAATTTCTATAGTCTATTTGTTTGAATAGGGTTGGTGTCCGCTTTTTAACTTGTTGAGCAACAAATGAGAGTCTGTCCCGTGCTTTGGAAATGTCATCGGTTTTAATCAGAATTACGGCATTTTCACTTTTATTGTATGTTAGGTTTTTACGGAGTTGAGCAACAGTTATTTCATTCCCGATCCAACTCATCAAATCGTCTTGCACCGAAATGCCTAATACGGTTTCGATTTGGTTCTGACGTTTTGTGTAAACTTCATATTCGGATGATTGCTTTAAGCTGGTTTCTATGTTTAATTGGAACGTATTAAAACTAGTATAGTTAAAACTTAAATACCATGCCGTGCGGTTTGAAAGGACTTCACCAACGGTATTGTCACTTTGTCCAGAGATCAGAACCGATGTCAAGAGAGAAGGGCTAGTGCTGTTTAAGTTAGTAAATCCATCAAATGTACAACTACCTTCATCCACTTCGAAATCCACGGCACTTACACCTAATAACTGACCTATTTCACGAACGTTACTGGTACCGTCCTCAAAATAGCATTGCATAAGATCTCCGGCTTTGGCATATGGAAAGTACAGTCTACATAAACCATCGTGTTGGACTTTTTCGTAAACATCCTTAAACATAGGTTGGTCAAGCCATTTAGTTAAAGTTGAAGCTTCAATCGATTTTTTAAGAATTGACTCTGAATAAGAACAAATGAATTGGTTGCCTATCTGCCCAAAATAAATTGTCTTACCTTCAGCATCTGTCCCAGACAAAACATTAATATCAAGGATAACTTTTTCACTTGTGGTGTAGCCGGAGGTCTTTAGTACTTTCTTCAAAGCACCAAGCACAACTTCTGATTTGGCCTTCTTGCTAAGACCGATAACGTATAGGAAGTCATAGTCACTAGAACTGGTTAAATGTGCGGAGATGAATAAGCTCCTATTATCCAACCATTTGAATAAAATGGCATTATCTGATATTAAGGTGTCCAAATAATTGGCATCATTCGTTAAGTTAATAAAGTTTGGATGAGTCTTAAGAATTTCCCAGATATCACTTTCACTAAAGGCCTTCCAATGTGCTATGGGCTGCTCTGTTTCCAACACATACAAGGCGTCATCAGGTATTAGGTTTAAGCTTTCAACACATGCGGATTGGTTCGCCTGAAAGTAAAGCCAAATACCAACTATCAGAACGAGGGGCGCTATCCACTTAATGTGCTTCATATATTTACAATTGGAAAGGTACAAAAGAAGCCGTGTATAGAAACGCATTAAAGTGGAATTGCCAAACTAAATGTCATTATTACTGTTAATAATGCTGTGGTAATTAACTTCGCGAAATGAAAAAAATCTGGAATCGGTTAAAGCAAAAATGGGAAGTTGAAAGTGACGTGAGAATGGGGGTTATTTTCATCGTTTTTGCGATTACAGGAACAGCAACTTTGTTCGTCCGTAAAGGGTTGTTTCACGCCTTGCATATTGATATTGCCAACAGAGCGTTGGCCATCATTGTGAAATGGGTGTCTATTTATTTCATTTATCAATTCATGCTATTGATCATTGCATCATTGTTCGGAGAACGAAAGTTTTTTTGGTGGTTTATTAAAAAAATGAACCTACGGATGGTCGGAAAGAAACCTGTAAAATGAGTATAACAAAAGAGGCTATATTAAGTGCGTTAAGCCATGTTGATGACCCTGATCTCAATAAGGATTTGGTGACATTAAACATGATTCAGAAAATTGAAATTGACGAAAATCAAATTCGATTCGATGTTGTATTGACAACACCGGCGTGTCCGATGAAAGACATGATTCAAAATGCCTGTGTGAACGCGGTACAGCATTTTGTGTCTAAAGATCTTGAGGTGATACCTAACATGACTAGTAATGTGACATCAAGTCGTGAGGAAAAAGAGGTGTTGCCAGGTGTGAAGAACATTATTGCCGTTGCCAGTGGCAAAGGTGGGGTTGGTAAATCAACTGTAGCGATTAATTTGGCTCGAAGTCTATCAGATTCTGGGGCAAGTGTTGGGGTGTTAGACGCAGATATATATGGTCCAAGTATGCCGACATTGTTTGGTTTACAAGGAGGGAATCCAAAACAAGTTGACGGTAAAATGGAACCATTGATGAAAGATGGAATAAAGGTAATGTCGATTGGATTTTTGGTCGATGAAAACCAGGCTATTGTTTGGAGAGGTCCAATGGCATCGTCCGCGATCAAACAGTTTACAACGGATGTGAATTGGGGAGAATTGGACTATTTGATTCTAGATTTACCTCCAGGTACTGGAGATATTCATTTGACTATTTCAAAACAAGTCCCTGTTAGCGGTTCAATAATCGTAACTACACCACAGACTGTAGCATTAGCTGATTGCAAAAAAGCGGTGAATATGTTTATTAATCCGAATATCAACGTACCAGTTTTTGGCATCGTTGAGAATATGAGTTACTTCAGTCCAAAAGACCAACCGGATAAGAAGTATTATTTGTTTGGCAAAGGTGGTGGCACGTTACTTGCGGAGCAGTTCGACTTACCTTTATTAGGCGAAATACCTTTTGTGGAATCCATTCGAGAGTCTGGTGATAAGGGAGAGGCTTTGGGAAAATCGGATGTGGTGCGAGAGGCTTATAATAAACTAGCGGGAGAAGTAGCTCGGCATATAGCCATTAAGAATGGCATTGGCAGTTTATCAAATTAACGTAACTTCGAATATTAATAAAACGATTTTGGATAGCGACACACATGCTAAGGTTGAAGAGGCTTTAAATAGTATTAGACCTTTTCTAAAAGCAGACGGGGGAGATGTTGAGTTGATTAGCATTGACGACGATGTTGTTCGCTTAAAATTGTTAGGCGCTTGCAGTAGCTGTGAAATTAGTCACATCACCATGAAAGCAGGCATTGAGGAAAGCATTCGGAGAATCTATCCTGAAGTAAAAGAAGTATTAGCCGAAGCCTAGTCTTATGACTACTTCGCGCTCTGACTTACGTATATCTAACTTAAGTGTTGCAGAATTTATAAATTGTTTTAGCTTATTAGTTGCTCTGGGGACGATTTCTACGTCCTATTTTTTTGGTCAGATTTATCACGCAGATTTAAGTTTTTCCTTCTTTTGGTTGTTAGCGACTACAACATGGATAATTTACACGCTTGATCATATTCTAGATGGGTATAAGCTTAAAGAAGATTCAATTTCAGTAAGGCACCTCATTCATTATAAATATCGCAAGAGCATAGTACCAACTTTGGCGGCACTTTGTTTATTTAATGGCTATTTGGCTTGGTTCTTTTTGCCAATAAATGTGATCTGGTCAGGTATAATCGTGTCATTTTTTGTGGGACTGTATTTTGGAATTGTCCATTTGTTAAAATCAAAACAAATTGTATTTCCAAAGGAGTTATTCGTTTCCATAATTGTTGCCATTGGAATGGTGGTGTTGCCCGGTATTGTTGGTGATATGCGCTTTTCGTTTGAGTCTGTGCTTATGGTATGTAGTATGGCGTGTATCAATTATGCGAACCTGTTACTTTTTTCATACTACGATTACGAGAACGACGTAAAGAATGGTTTAATGTCTGCGGCAACACACTGGGGATTGACGAAAACTAAAATGATGATAATGAATGCACTCGCATTAGCATTTGTACTTTTCACAGCCTGGACCTTCCTAATCATTAGTCCTGTGAAGATACAGATTAGCATTGCGTTGCTAGTTATGCTAAACGTATTGCTCGTAATATACATTCAAGAAGAAAGATTCGCGAAAAAGGAACGTTACCGTTTTTGGGGGGATTTTATCTTTTTGGTTCCTGGTTTTGTTTGGTGGTTTTTTGAACAGAATACGTTTTTCTAAGCTTGTTGCAAACGCTGTTGCCAAGCCCATGATGAACGCATCATTTCTTCAAGCGTTAATTCTGTTTGCCATCCCAAAATCGTGCTCGCTTTAGTGGTGTCAGCCCATATCTGTTCAACGTCTCCTTGGCGTCTTGGCCCAAAACGATAACTCAATTTAAGGTCATTAATGGTCTCAAAAGTTTGAATGACTTCCAAGACAGAATGCCCTTTGCCAGTGCCTAAATTAAAAGTGTCATAAGACAAATCAGTCTGCTCACAATACTCAATCGCTTTAACGTGTGCTTTAGCCAAGTCAACTACATGTATGTAGTCTCTTATATTAGTGCCGTCTGGCGTATTGTAATCTTTGCCAAAAACGGTAAGCTGTTGTCTAATTCCAGCAGCTGTTTGTGTTAAATAAGGGATTAAGTTGCTTGGTATTCCTAAAGGCAACTCTCCAATCAAAGCCGTTTCATGTGCCCCAACAGGGTTGAAATAACGTAAACTAACAATTTTAGTATCTGAGAATTTAGCGTAATCTTTTAATATTTGCTCACCAATTATCTTGGTTGTGCCATACGGGGAAATCGCTTCTACAACTGGTTGGTCTTCTGTGATTGGACTGTCTTTCGTGTCACCATAAACAGTACATGAAGATGAAAATACAATAGATGATACCGTGTATTTTTTAGTGCAGTTTAAAAGTGAAATAAGACCTGATATATTGTTGTGGTAATATTCGGTTGGTTTGTCAACTGATTCTCCAACTGCTTTATATGCAGCAAAATGAATGACACCATGTATCTGTTCTTTTTCAAATACGTTGTTTAGTGCTGATGTATTGCAAACGTCGATATTGTAAAACGTAAACGTTTTACCAGTAATCTTTTCAATCCGTGCTTTAACCTCTATGGTAGTATTTGATAGATTATCGACAACAACAACTTCATGTCCAAGTTGTTGCAATTCCACAACCGTGTGACTCCCAATATAACCTAACCCACCTGTTACTAATATTTTACTCATTGATGCACTTTACTAGACCATTTTGTAATTCATATCTGTCACCACTTTCCGGACAGGCAGCTATTCCACTTTTGTCAAAGGCTAAGCGATGACCAAATTTACTCATCCATCCAATATGTTTACCCGGATTGCCGACCATTAGTGCATAAGGCAACACAGCTTTTGTAATAACAGTTCCAGCACCTATAAAACAATATTCCCCTAGATCGTTTCCGCACACTATTGTAGCGTTCGCGCCTATGGTAGCGCCCTTTTTTACAATCGTTTTTTGGTAGGTGTCTTTTCGAACGACAGCACTTCTAGGATTGATGATATTGGTAAACACCATACTTGGTCCTAAGAATACATCGTCTTCACAAGTTACCCCAGTATAAATACTGACGTTATTCTGCACCTTTACGTTGTTTCCTAAAATCACTTCAGGGCTGATAACAACGTTTTGACCAATGTTACATTTTTCACCCAATGTACTATTAGGCATGATGTGACTAAAGTGCCAAATCTTTGTGCCATTTCCAATGGAACAGCCATCATCAATTACTGCAGTCTCATGTGCAAAGTAGTCCATAGGTACAAAGGAAGTAGAAACTCAATTGTCTACAAAGTATTTTAAACATCAAATGACCACAACTATAAATGAAACGTAGGGAGAATTTAACAAGACCTACGGATTTAATGGGATTTACGTTCAACTTAGTTCGTAAATTAGGACATTATATTAATCGTGTCGTGTAAGGCTGTAGTTGATAAATGCAATTAAGGTTCTTCTTAGTTTAAATGTCAATCAATAACTTGTAAATTCGCCTAGCGATTTATGAGAAAGAAGTTTGTAGATGTTGAGCGGATTATAGCGTCAAAAAATGAAAAGCTATTAAAGCGACTTCCAAGGTTTATCATTTCATATTTAAAAAGAATTCTTCATCAGGAAGAAATCAATCAAATAATTCACGAAAATCGGGACTTACATAATGAAGCATTCTGCAACGAGATCGTCGAGAGATTTAAGTTAAAACTTCACTCTGATGGTGCAGATAATATCCCTAAGGATGGCGGAGCAATTTTTGTTGTTAATCACCCATTAGGCGGCATGGATGCCATGGCTTTGGTATCAGAATTTACAAGATATCGAAAGGACATTAGGTTTATAGTGAATGATATTCTGCTTACTTTGGAAAACTTAAAGGGGTTATTTGTTGGCGTAAATAAACATGGTTCGAATGTGAAGGATTCTATGAAAGATGTGGACAGGTTGTTTGCTTCTGATCATGCCATTTTTGTGTTTCCTGCCGGTTTAGTAAGTCGGAAAATTGGAGATGATGTGATTGACTTGGACTGGAAAAAGGCCTTTGTAACTCAAGCAGTGAAGTATAATAAATCTGTTATACCGGTCTACTTAGAAGGCGAATTGAGTCCATTTTTTTATCGGCTCTCCAAAATTCGTCAATGGTTCCGCATAAAATTGAATCTGGAAATGTTGTTTCTAGTAAATGAATTATTCAAACAAAAGAATAAGACCATTCGTATTACATTTGGAAAAGCAATACCTGCAACCAATTTCGATAAAAGCAAGACTCACCGTCAATGGGCTAGCTGGGTGAAAGGTGAGGTTTACAAATTAAAAACAATCGATGACTAAAAGCCTAGACTATATTATTGATCCGGTGCCTACTGAGGTAATCAAAGCCGAATTGACTAGGGATCGGTTTGTTAGAACTACAAACAAGGGGGGGAACGAAATTTATGTTGTGAACCATCATAACAGTCCAATGGTAATGAGAGAAATTGGACGATTACGTGAAATCACTTTTACGTCTTCAGGTGGTGGGACAGGAATGGAGGCAGACATTGATCACTTTGATACTTCGGGAAACTGTTATGAACAACTGATTTTATGGGCGCCTGAAGCAGAAGAGATAATAGGTGGTTACCGTTATATAGATTGCTCGAAAATAATTCACACGAAGCCACTTGAACTTTCAACTGCGCATTACTTTGATTTCTCGGAAGCATTTGTGACCAACTATCTTTCTGAGACTATAGAATTAGGCAGAAGCTGGGTACAACCTAACTTTCAGCCAAGTTCAGAATCAAGACGAGGAATTTTTGCCTTAGATAATTTGTGGGATGGGTTAGGCGCAATAACCGTCGATAATCCGCATATCAAACATTTCTTTGGTAAGGTGACTATGTACAACAATTATAACGTTGTCGCCAGAGACGCTATCCTAGCATTTTTAAATCGCTATTTCCCGGATACACAAGGATTGGTTAAGGCTAAAACACCGTTGGTGCCTATGTCAAACTTAACACAGTTTGTTCAGGAACTTGAAGGATTGGACTTTAATGAAGCACATAAGGTGTTAGCGAAATTCGTTCGTGCCCGGGATGAAAAAATACCTCCGCTGATTAACAATTATATGCAGCTTTCGCCAACAATGAAGGTTTTTGGGACAGCAATAAATGATGACTTTGGCAGTGTAGAAGAAACCGGGATTCTTATTACTATCGACGATATATATCCTTCAAAAAAGGAACGTCATGTTGATACGTACACACGGTTCAAGCCTTAATAAGGGGCGTTCTTAAGTTTTTCGTATTGCGTAACCGTAATTGTGGCTTTGTCCACTTGAACCAGTCCATCCGCCTTAAACTCCGATAACATTCTAATAGCCGATTCAACACTTGTTCCAGCAATGCCGGCCAATGTTTCTCTTGAAACAGCCATGCTAAAGGGTTTGGTCGTGTCGTCTGTATACTTGTCGGCCAATTGAACCAAAGCGCTTGCCACTCTTTTTCGGACAGAATTGTAAGCTAATTCAACAATCTTATACTGTTGGGCGAGTAAGTTATTACTCAGTAATTTGATAAACTTAGATGCAATACTACTTTCATGTTCTACAACTTCCATGAAATCTGCTGTTGGAATTAACATGATCTGAGAAGGTTCAAGTGCCTCAGCACTTTCTGTGGTTGTTTGCTTTTGTAGCACAGACCAGTATCCAAAATAATCACCAGCTTTTAAGAGGTCTAACACCATTTCTTTACCATCGTCACTTAATCGAGTTAATTTCAATTTACCACTTAATACTTGGTAAATATTGGTTGGTGTTTCACCTTCGTGATATACAAGTTCCTTTTTGTCGTAATTCTTAATATAACAATTGGGAAACAGCTCTGCATCGGGTTTCGAAGCACTTGCTGATTTATGATGTCCGTCTTGAATAAGGTCAAATTTGCGTAATCGATTCTCAACTGCAGTTAATAGATCCGTCTCATCAAATGGTTTAACGATATAATCATCAGCCCCAAGGCTCATACCTTTTCGTATGTCAATTTTTTCTGCTTTTGCAGTTAAAAAAATGAATGGAATGCGCATGGTTTGTGGATTTCTACTTAGCATGTGTAAAACGCCATACCCATCCAAGTTTGGCATCATGATGTCACATAAGATCAAATCTGGTAGATCCTGCTGAGCAGTTGTTACACCAATTTTCCCATCTGCTGCTTTCAAAACAGTGTAGCCGTCCAATTCAAGGATCTCGCTTAAGTTTTCTCGAATTTCTTCGTTGTCTTCTATAACCAGTATCGTTTTCATTTTACGCTAATTTGTTTTTTAATGTAAACCCAAAGGTACTCCCTTTGTTTAATTCACTCTCAAAATATAGTTGTCCGCCAAGAAGTTCTACATATCTTTTGAAAATATGTAAACCTAAACCTGTACCCTGAACTGTGCCAGAATTAGAGGCTCGATAGAATCGTTGGAAAAGTTGTTTTTGGTCTGCTTTACTAATACCGATGCCATCATCTACCACCAATAACTTTAGGTCTGAATTGTCTTCGGTGATGTCAATTTGAATGTCAGCATCAGGCCCGGAATATTTAATGGCATTACTTAACAAATTTGTTAGAATATTTTGAATAATAAATCTGTCGGTCGTAATGATCGACTTGATTAGATTATGATTTAGTCGTATGTTTTGTCCTGGTTTCTTAAGAAGTTGCATGTCTTCTTTCACCTCCGATACGCAGTCTAAAATGTCGAACGGTTCTATTTCAGAATGAATATTGTCATTTTCAAGTTTTTCTAAACTTAGAAAATCATTTAAAATCATGGTTAGATTTTTGACATTGTTCTGTATCCGACTTGTGTGCCGTTTTATTTTGTCAAGTTGCTCGACTTCAATGTATTTGTTGATTAAAGAGGCAGAGCTAAGTATTGTGCTTAATGGTGTTCTAAATTCATGCGAAGCCATGCTCACGAATTTGGATTTCATTTCGTTCAGTTCCTTCTCTTTCTGAAGAGAGTTATAAATTTCCTTTTCAGCATTCTTTTGCTGGGTTATATTACTTTCAACAAGAAGTATTCGATCAGTTTCGTCTGCATTATTTATTAAAGGGACAGCTCTTACTCTAAAGGTATTGTGGTCATGTTCCATTTCAAAAGTGGAAGGGATACCGTCAAAAACGGCTGTCAGTTTTTGTTGTACAATGTCACGTAATTCCTTTTGGATGACTTGTAAGTAGTTTTTGCCAATAAGTTCCTTAGTACCAAATCCCAAGTCCCTCAAACCTTGACCTTCGATAAACAAAAAGTTGAGTTTCTTGTCCAATACACCAATTGTTCCGTTGGGGAAATTTTTAGAAATTGTTTCATACAATTTCTGACTTTCCAAGAGTGCGATTTCTGTTCTTGCTTTTTTTGAAATTTCCTTCTCAAGTAAACTTTTAGAGTCCTCAAGTAGCTGAGTTCTTTCTAGCACAATGTGCTCCAGATTTTCAAGATGGTTTTTAACCTCATCTTGAGCCCGCCTTTCTTCAGTTAAATCATGAATAAAACCTGTAAAAAGTGTTAGATCCTCTAATATTATCTCACTAACCGCAAGTCGAAAAGGGAATGTAGTCCCATCCTTTTTTTTGCCATTAACTTCTCTCCCGGTGCCAATAATCTTTGGTTTACGGGTCTTCAAGTAGTCTGATACGTATTTGTCGTGTTGGGAGTGGTCAGGTTCTGGCATAAGCATATTTACGTTTTTGCCTATAACCTCGTCTCTATCATATCCAAATAATTCAAGAGCGGAGTCATTTACTTCCTCAATTAAACCTCTGGAACCGATCAAAATGATACCGTCTATTGCTGTTTGAAAAACAGACTGGAATTTAAGTAACAGTTCATCGTGCTTCATGCTTTTCCGTTCAAGTCAAAGTTAAATTAATATAGCCGTTATCGTTAGATAAATATCATAATTGATACATGATACATTGCATCAAAAGAGACAAACATTTTGTCGATTTATATGTGTCTGTAATCTTTATTGCAAACTAACTGGCAGCTAGTTTCGTTTATTAATTATGAGGTTTTCAATGTATAGAACAATTATGCTAGGGCTGGCCTTGTTATTATTGGTTAATTGTCGGGGACAAGTAGGCACAATGCAAGAGCAAAATATGAAACTAGGTAAGTTGTTAAAGGGCGATGTTGATAGTGTTATTAATAGCCTGCCTGACTTTAAGGCATGGGTAGATTCACAATCTTTTTACAATAAAGCATTTAAGGTGAACAAGCCCCAAGGACAAATTGTGCTACCCATTCAAAATAAAGATTGGGATTCTAGCCGTTTCACTTTTTTAGTTTTTGTTGGAGATTTAGACGACCCAATTTATAAGGCTGCTTCAACGCATTACGCAAGATTAGGGGAGGAATTGGATGATTTCGGGTTACAGGTACTCATTGTTTCATCGGCAACAAAACATTATGTTTCTAATGATTTGCTGTTTGAACATGACGACTCTAATAAAATGCTTACATCCTTAGATAATTCCGTACGTATACCGGCTGATTATGCGTCGTTTATGAAGGACTACAATACTGATTTAACAAGTTATAGTTACGCAGTTTTATTAAATGAGAAGCAAGAAGTCATAGAAGTATGGGCCAGCAATTTGTACTCAGATATGGCGAGCCCTTGGCAAATAAAAAGTGCATTTTTAACAGCTGTTTTTGATATCAAAGATGGATCAACATTTCGACCGTTTAACGATTTAAATGAATTTGAGAATTTCGTTATTGATCAAAAAGGTACGGAAAGGGCATATTCCGGTGAATATTTCAACCATAAGGCAGAAGGTTTGTACCAATGCAAAAGGTGTAATGCCCCGCTATATTGGAGTTCAGATAAATTCGATTCACATTGTGGTTGGCCTAGTTTCGACGATGAGATTACAGGTATGGTGACTCGGACATTAGATTCAGACGGACGAAGAACGGAGATAACTTGCGCCACTTGCAACGGGCACTTAGGACATGTTTTTGAAGGAGAACAGTTCACAGAAAAGAATGCTAGGCATTGCGTAAATTCTGTATCAATAAAATTTAAAGCATTAGAAAAATAGTATGAAACAAATAACCAGAAGTGTTGTTCCATTTTTGTTGCTCATGCCTTTTTTTGGATGTGCGCAAAACAATAATAATTCAAAACATAACGAAATAGAAATGACTGAGATTGGAGATTCAATCAACTATGATACTGCGACATTTGGTGCAGGTTGTTTTTGGTGTGTAGAGGCCGTTTTTCAACAAATGAAAGGCGTCGTTAGAGTTGAATCAGGATACGCAGGAGGGGCTGTGAAAAATCCAACTTATAAAGAAGTGTGCAATGGCACCACTGGCCATGCTGAGGTTGCTCGAATATGGTTTGACAGTGCCATAATTGATTATGAGACGTTGCTAGAAATATTTTGGCATTCTCATGACCCAACTACACTAAACAGGCAAGGTGGAGACGAGGGGACACAATATCGTTCTGTGATATATTATCACAGCGAGTCGCAGCGGGAGATGGCTGAAACGAGTAAGTTAGCAACAGACTCCAGTGGTTTGTGGCCCAATCCAATCGTTACTGAAATTAGTGAAGTGCCGATTTATTATGCCGCAGAGGATTACCATCAAAATTATTTAGATAATAATCCAAACCAGGCGTATTGTTCAGCTGTGGTTGGACCCAAGGTGCAAAAAGTTAGAAAGAGATTTAAACACTTGCTAAAAGAATAATGCAAGAAACGAGCTCATACTAGTTGCTATAGAAGATTGAACAATTTAATCTGTGTCAATTTGAATCATCCACAAATGACTAGTTTTTTCGTGTTCTAGTAAATTTATCCTGTAGTCTTCAGAAAAACACAAACCTCCAACCCAGACTATTTTGCCTTTATGCGTAAAAATTGGAGTCGATGTCTTATGAGGTGCAGCTATCTTATGATCTACAAAAACATCACTTACGAGTTTTGTGCCAGTCATTCCAAACGGACGAATCCTATCCTGCGTTTGCCAACTGCGAACAGTAATATGACGATGGGTCACTCTGCTGTCAATGATACATTGACTTTTGAGTAACGGAAGCTTGATGTCTTCGGTTTGTACAGACTTTACAGAAATCCGGTGTCCTTTGAATTCATATAAGCCAGGGCCTGATATTTCAATAGAAACCTCTTTTGGGTTTAATCGAGGTTCAACAATCCAGTATTTGCGATCCGTAGTCACTCGATATTTCGGACTTTCGATAAATTTTCCTGTCACCTGTGATGTAGTGATGTCACGTATTTGACTGAAGTTGAAACCGCAATTGGTCAAAATTCTAGACAGCAGTATATGGGGATGTGGAAAACTAATAACGGGTTCAAAAGGGATGTATATTAAACCGTTTTTGTGTTCTACATGACGTTGTATCACATCATCAATAAAGAAATTTAATAATTCTGAGTATTGATTGAATTTGGTAGCATTAGAGCTGAAAATTTGCTCTGATTCTGGTTCAATTTTTAGTAATGTTGGAACAAGGTTATGTCTTAATTGGTTTCTTAAATATTTGTCTGACTGGTTACTACTATCATTGCGATATTCAAGTCCAAGGTTTGTAGCAAACAGCCGTATTTCGGACGCTTTGAAATCCAATAGAGGACGAATTATTTGATCTCTTCTCCTAGGGATTCCGACCATACCTTGTAACCCTGTACCACGAATTTGATTAATAAGGATGCTTTCAAGGTTGTCAGATTGGTTGTGGCCAGTGGATATATAGTCAAAGTTTAACTCAGAAAGGAGCTCCGAAAACCAATCGTATCTGAGTGCTCTAGCAGTTTCTTGTATTGACGATTTACTTGCTTGCTTGATCGCCGTCGTTTCGAATTTTTTGGAATAAAATGGAATATTAAATCTCGAACAATAGGCTTTGACAAATTTTTCGTCATCGTCACTTTCATTGCCTCGTAGTTGAAAGTTACAATGTGCTACAATAATTTCAACACCAGAAGCATGAAATAGATGAGTCATAACAAGACTATCAGCACCTCCACTCACCGCACAGATAATTCGGTCGGTTTTTTTTATGAATCCCTCGTGAAATAAGCTATGCTCGAACCTTTCTTGCATTATTTTTGTCGTGATTCAAATCTATGACTCCTGTCTCGGTTATAAAACTTCTAAATACGAAAAAAATTCTATTGGCATTTATGCTAATGATTGGGTTTTCGGTAATGAGCTATGCCCAAAGCGTTATCGAACTTTTGGGTGCGGATGTTATAGAGTACGACCAAGATTATGTTGATGCAGAACGTGTTATTGGGAATGTGAGATTTAAGCAAGACCAAGTCTATATGGATTGTGATAGCGCATACTTTTATCGCAAAGACAATCGGATCAAAGCGTATGGTAATATCTATATCCGTCAGAGAGACACGTTTAATCTGTGGGGTGATTACTTGGAGTATGATGGAGACAAGAAGATTGCGTATGTAAGAGACAACGTGAGACTGAAGGATCAGGACATGCAACTTACCACTGATATGGTTCAGTATGATGTTGAAAGCAAGACAGCGTTTTATTCTACAGGGGGTAAAATCGTTAATGGGTCTGATAATTTAACAAGTAGACAAGGCCGTTATTACAGTAGAAGCAAAACATTTTTCTTTAAGGACAGTGTAGAATTAGTAAACCCAGAATATCGTATGAAGAGCGATACTTTGAGTTACAATACGATCTCAAAGATTGCCTATTTCTATGGACCAACCTACATTTATAGTGACGAGAACACCAT
>JBLHOC010000035.1:0-23323 GCA_047620825.1 Bacteroidia bacterium
GTCTTGTTGATGAAGGAGTCATAAGTAACGCTGTAGGTGAGCAAACTTTATTTCCGGCAATGATTGAAAATCCAGAGAAATCGGCGCGTCAACTGGCTGAAACATTAAACGTAATTCAAAACAGTGACGATGATTTTATTGGAGCACTAATAACAGAAGTCTTAAATGCATACCCAGATAAAGTGGAAGCATATAAGCAAGGTAAGAAAGGCCTGTTAGGGCTATTCATGGGTGAGGTAATGAAAAAGAGTGGTGGAAAAGCAGATCCAAAACTGGCAACTCAGAAACTGAGGGAAGTCCTAGAATCTTAATCACACATTTCGGCATCTTATTTGTTAAAGATAATTATATGAAACAATTTACATTTCGAAACAGAGTAGCTACGCTAACTGTAATTATGTTAATATCCTCAGTCGGGGTAATCGGTTGTGGTAATCAAAGTGCTGCTAACGAAGCTACAGTTGTCGTTGAGCAAGAATTACCCGAGGTTAAAGTGACCTTAGAGAAACCAAAAGACGGTCAGTTTATATTGAAGGGAAAGGTGATTGGTGGCGCAGGTGAACTTGTTGTGCTGCAAAAATTGGAAACAGGTCAACTGACTTTTATTGATTCAGTAAGAGCTGATGACAAAGGGCGGTACCAGATTACTGCATCGGCAGATACGACAATGTTCTATTACGTTACTGTGAACTCAATGAAACCTCCTGGAGTGCCTATCATTCTAGAAAAAGGATTAACGCTTGAGCTAGACATAAATATCGATAGATATATCCTAACTGAAGTAAAAGGGGATGCTCAAAATGATCAACTCAAAAAGCTTTATGATTTGTATTTGAATAACAATAAAAACATGTCTGACTTTCAGGAACGCTATAAAACAATAAATCCAGCAACAGCAGGCGACAGTACCATAAAAGCATATAATGGAGAGTTGGTTGCCTTGCAACAAAAAATGGAAACTGACGTAATGAGTTTCGTGAAAACACAAAAAGGTGGGCCTGCGACTTATTTTGCAGCCACTTATGTAGTACAAAAACCGAGCATGGAACTGTTAGACTACGCTCTACTAAAATTAAAAAAGGATGCACCTAATAGTCTGTTCACAGATCGGATGGACAAGAGAGTATCGTCAGTAGGTGCTTTAGATATTGGAGGCCTTGCACCCGAAATTGAATTGCTTAGTCCGTCAGGTGAAAAAGTGAAGTTGTCATCTTTAAGAGGCAAAATTGTACTTGTTGACTTTTGGGCATCATGGTGTCGACCATGTCGCGCAGAGAACCCAAATGTAGTGCGTGTTTACAAAGAATATCACGATAAAGGTTTTGAAGTATTTAGTGTTTCTCTTGATAACTCAGCAGACCGTTGGAAGCAGGCAATTATTCAAGATGGTCTAACTTGGACTCATGTGAGTGATTTGAAAGGTTGGAAAAGTGCTGCAGCAGCTTTGTACGAGGTTTCTGGAATTCCTAAAACGTTTTTACTTGACAAGAATGGACGCATAGTAGCTAAAGATCTACGAGGTGCAGCGTTGGAAGCTAAGCTTGCCGAAATATTCAATTAACTATTTCATAATATGCTTGTGGACTAAGTTCAACTTTAGAGTTGTTACTTGCGTTATATAAATAAATCCATGAGTTCTAAAATACTTATTGTAGATGATGAAGTTGACATTGTTGAGTTTATCTGCTATAATTTAGAAAAAGAAGGGTATACCGTTCAGTCAGCGCATTCTGGTGCTGAAGCCGTTCAGAAAGCGAAGTCGTTTCAACCCGATTTAATTATTATCGATGTGATGATGCCTCAAATGGACGGCATTGAAGCGTGTCGAAAAATCAGGGAAAACGAAGATTTGAATCGATCATTTATCATGTTCTTAACTGCTCGTAGCGAAGAGTACAGCGAAATTGCAGGATTCGAGGCTGGAGGCGATGATTATGTGACCAAACCGATTAAACCGAGAGCGCTAATTAGCCGTGTTCATGCCATCATGAAACGTCAAAATGCTCAAACTGAACCTGATACTGGTGTCGTGTTAACCCATGGAGATCTAGTCGTTAACCCAAATGAGTACATCGTAGTATTGGGAGAGCAGCGTTTAAACTTACCCCGAAAAGAATTTGATTTACTATATCTACTGGCCTCGAAACCAGCCAAAGTGTTTACACGTGAAAAGATATTACGCAAGGTGTGGGGAACAGATGTTTTTGTGGTTGACAGAACCATCGACGTCCACATAAGAAAGATTCGCGAAAAAATTGGCGACAGCAAAATTGAAACTGTCAAAGGAGTTGGCTACAAGTTCGTTGGTTAAGCCTCCCAATTGCCTCTATTGTTTTTAATACCTTTGTTTACTTGAATACCAATTCCTCACCTAGTAAAATAGCCGCTTTATCGGCCCTGTTGTCTTCATTGATGCCAGTTGCCTTTGCGTTTTTTTTGAACCTTGAGTTATGGCTAATTTCAGTATTGTTCGTTATCACTTTTGGACTAAGTTATTTTGTGATAAATTTCTTACTTCAGCGGTTTATCTATCGCAAGATCAAAATTATTTACAAGAGTATTCATCAATTGAACACGCAGCATCTTCAAGAGAAACCTTTTGCCAATGAAGATTTGATTGAGCAAGTATCAGATGATGTATCGGCATGGGCAACAGAAAGAAAAGCAGAAATCGCCTTACTTAAAGAACAGGAAACATACCGACGTGAATTTGTAGGCAATCTTTCGCACGAATTGAAAACACCAATTTTTCAGATGCAAGGTTATATCGATACCTTGTTAGAAGGTGCACTTTCTGATCCTCAAGTGAATTATTCATTTTTAAGTAAAGCTTCCTCCAGTGTAGATAGGTTAATTGAATTGATAGATGATTTGACATCCATCAGCAGGATTGAGTCTGGTGAGATGAAAATGGAAATGACCAAATTTGATATGCGTGTTTTGGTCGAAGAGGTGTATGAAGAGGTTGAGTTTATGTGTAAGGAAAGTCAAATAACATGTGGGTTTAAGCAAAGTGCTGACACTATATTTAAAGTCCACGCAGACCGAAAACGAATTAAACAGGCACTCATCAATTTAGTTGTTAATGCGATTAAGTATGGCAAAAAAGGCGGAAATGTCAATTGTGGTCTATATGATATGGACGAAAACATTCTAGCCGAGATCTCGGATGATGGTGATGGCATTCCTCCGAACGCGTTACCCAGATTGTTTGAGCGGTTTTATCGAGTTGAACAAAGTCGAACTCGTAACGCAGGTGGTTCAGGACTTGGGTTGAGTATTGTTAAACACATCATAGAAGCCCATGCGCAAACCATCAAAGTGCGCAGTGAGCTAGGCAAAGGAACTACCTTTGGGTTTACTTTGAAAAAAGCTGACTAATTCTCAGCTGACATTGTGTGAAACTTTAAATTCAGTATCATTCGAAATTTACGTTTAAAAGCCTTTTTTTTGTGTCCAGATGGACAGTTTTGTTGTATCAGCACGTAAGTATAGGCCGGAGTCATTTGACACGGTAGTGGGGCAGGAGCATGTCACCAAAACGCTGATAAACGAAATTAAAAACAATCAATTGGCGCAAGCCTTTTTGTTCAATGGACCTAGGGGTGTTGGTAAAACTACATGCGCAAGAATACTTGCGAAGGAAATCAATAAGGAAAGCGTCGAAGATAAAACACATGATTTCTCTTATAATATTTTCGAATTAGACGCTGCTTCTAATAATAGCGTTGAAGACATTCGCTTGCTTAATGAACAGGTAAGAATTCCACCACAAGTTGGTAAATACAAGGTGTATATCATTGATGAGGTGCACATGCTTTCGGCAGCGGCATTCAATGCGTTTTTGAAAACACTTGAAGAGCCACCGAGTTATGCTGTGTTTATTCTTGCTACAACAGAACGACATAAAATACTCCCAACCATTTTGTCTCGTTGTCAAGTCTTTACGTTTAATCGGATATCCGTAGCGGATACCATTAAACATCTTAAAGGTATTGGTGAGGCAGAGGGGATATCAATGGAAGAGGAGGCACTTCACATCATAGCACAAAAAGCTGATGGTGCGTTGCGGGATGCTTTATCGATTTTTGATCAAATGGTGAGTATATCTGGCGATAAGCACGTGCGATATACAGATGTTGTAGAAAATCTTAATGTACTAGATTACGATTATTACTTTAAACTTACTGACGCTTTTACAAACCAAAATGTAGGGGATGTATTGCTCATATTCGATGACATATTGACCAAAGGATTTGATGGTCAGATTTTTCTAAATGGTTTGGCAAATCATTTTCGTGATCTCATGGTTGGTCGAAGTCCAGAAACCGTAAAGTTGTTGGACGTTCCACCTCATATGCATCAACGTTATATTGATGCCGCCAAAACGTCAAGTCAAGGGTTTTTAGTTAACGCAATAAACATTGCAAATCAGTTTGACCAAGGATACAAGTTAAGTCGAAATCAAAGACTACATGTCGAGTTGGCATTGATAAAAATGTGTTATCTGCCGAGTCTTTTATCAGCAGACGAAAAAAAAAAGTCTAAAGTAACTATCGAGTTAAAGCAACCGGAGGCTTCAAGCCCTCCGAGTAAGGCCGTAACTCCAGAGGTGCCAGTAATCACAACACCAGAAGTGACAAAGGCAGTAGAGGTTGTTTCGGTCGCACAAGAGGAGGATGTTGTACTGAAGGAAGAAGAACCCATCCAAACCTCCGAAATAAAGGTGTCATCTGACGTTGATAAACCAAAAGGCCTCAAAAAAGCAAAACTATCTAATAACGTTGCTAAATTGGGGAATCTAGATGAGTTGTTGCTTTCTGAACCGGTCAAGGAAGAGCAACCTGAACAAATCGATGTCGTTAATGACGGAGAAATTCCAAGCTACAAAACGATTACTCTGGAGCAATTGAATTCAGCTGTGCAGGCATTTAAGGAACAACTCAAAGCTGCAGATCGATCAATAGAACATTCCTTGTTTACGTTTATAAAACCAGAATTGGTAGAGAATAAAGTGCACATAAAGCTTATAAAACAGCACCGTATTCAATTAGAAGATATTAAGGTGGAGTTCCTTCAATTCTTGCGAACAACGTTGAAACATCCAGGAATACAAATAGACATTGAAGAAATAAAGCGCAAAGCTGAGGGCACGCGAGCTTATACTGGACAAGAAAAATTTGAGGTGATGGCAAAGAAAAATCCAGCACTTCAGCTATTAAAAGATAAGTTGAATTTGACTATTAAATAAGAATTTCATTTAGTCGTAAATTAAGGTTACGGTTCCACTGTATTTCTCCATTTTTGCATCATCTATACATGCCTCTCTAAACTTTAAAATGTAGAAATAAGTGCCAGCCGGACAAGTTTTGCCGGTAGATTGAACAGTCCCATCCCAGTTCAGCGTAGAGCCTGGCTCTGGGTCAAGTTTAATTTTATATACAAACTCACCCCAACGATTGTAAATAGTCAATTCATAAAGGTCTTCACCTTCCATTTCAATCTCAAGGTTGTCGTTCAACCCATCTCCATTTGGCGTGATAATATTTGGAATCATCATCGCAAACCGGTGTGTGCTTTCAATTTCTTGACAAAGCGTGTCGAAACAACCTTCAATACTTTCTGAGACTAAACAAACGTCAAACGTACCAATATCCGGAGCGAAGTTATGTTCAACAAACCTTTCGAATGATGTGTTTAAATGGCCGCTATTTGGATGACCAAAGTCCCAGAATAGTTTGTCTCCAATATCTGCTTCAGCGGTAAATTTGAATATCGGACAAATACTGTCCTGTGTCAGCGTGAATTGTGCTGTATTCTCAAAAACATTAAACGTCTTGGTAATTGAATCGAAACACCGCCTTTGATATGGCCCCTGTGGTATATAGGTTGGGCGATAAGTGATTTCTAAATTACCCGTGTCATTCAGATAAAGTGTAGCAAAAGGTTGGGTAGCAATTACAGAATCCCTGTTGTGATACCATTTAAACGTATTGTATATAGAGTCCGAGTTATCTATCAAAACGACTTCAGTGTTCTTACACAAGTCACCCTCTACAGTAAAGTCTACTGGCGGAATCGGCAGTATAACAACCCGCCTCACCTCATATTTTAGGGCATTTGTATCTGGGAATGTTGAGTTGCAGTAATAGACATTATTGCCATTATCTGGGTTTACAACACTATCTCCAGCATATAAAAATATGTAATAAATCCCAGGCTTTGTATAAGTGAAGGAAACGTTAGAATCTGATTTGGTACTTAACGAATTAGCGTTAGAGGACGTATCTCCAAAGTACCAGATGTAATCCGTTGCACGGCTTGAGTTATTCTTAAATTCTACTGTGTGTGGAACGCAAGAAACGGTGTCTGATAAGATATCGAAATGAGGAATTGGACCGTCAATATTAATGGTAACACGTGCTGTGTCTGAGCACCCTACCTTATTCTGTATAACGTGCGTTATGGTGAATGCACCATAGGAGGAATAATAGTGAAACGGGTCTTTCAAATAACTCGGTGCTTTGCCATCACCAAAGTCCCAATAATAACTGGTGATTTTGTCAAATAGTGTATCGGCTACAGACGAGGAATCGAAAACCTGTAGGATGTCATCACAAATTAGTTTTTTAGTGAAATCTGCTACTCCTGCTCTAATATTTTCAACCACAACTATATGTGTGGCTGTGTCGCTACAGCCTGTACCGTCTTTTGGAGCCATGCGCACTTTGTAAGTGCCAGGTGTGCTAAAAACATGTTTCGGTAGATATTCATGTTTCCCAAAACCATTCCCATCATCAAAATCCCAATACACCTCCTCAGGTCTATCTAGGTTATCGGGCATTTCCCAATGCCAATATTGGTTGGTGTCATTCCAATAAATGATCGTATCAATAAACTGAACAATGGAGCCAGGACACACTGGCTTTAAAAATGAAAAGTCATTGTAAAAACCAATTTTGCGATCAAAAAATACAGATAGTGAACATCCAGAATCTGTGACCATGGTGATTTCACCCCCATAGTCGCCACTAGTGGTATACTGATGCGTAAAATCTGGCACAATAACGGAATCTACATGTTGTAAAACCGTATCAAAATTGCCGTCCCCCCAATCATAATAGATTTCACTGACCTTGTCTTGCTTCTTTGTGTAAAAACTACCGACCAAAGTGGCCGGAAGGCATCCGTTAAAATTTAATTTAGCCTGAGGTCTTGGACTTGGGTTAAGTCTAAAATCTCGGTGAAACCAAAAGGTGTCACTACACACTCTATCTGGCCGAATGTCATAGTCGGATGTGTCACAGGAATTGTATACTTTTTCATCTCCTGTGATAGCAACAATTCCCCAAGTAACCCATGCCGAGGTGTCACAAGTTTTCTTATAAACTTTAGGTGATCTAAAGTCGACGAAGCCATCTTTGCCGCACGCTGAATCATAGTTTATTTGAACGTTATCGTAGCAGTCTTCAACATTAAATCTTACAGAAGATGAAACGCATCTAACCCCTGGGTCTGATGCAAAATCGTCCGCTTTTGGTTTTTTGATAATGACATATTCCTTTGCACTATCTCGACACCCATTTGTATTGTCGATTACAGTTAACCAAATTTCACTGCATATATTAGAATCATATAAATGTTTCGCGTTCTCATCTAATGAAAAGTTGCAATTTTTATCCGTATTAACCCCGTTCTTGGTGTCAGTTGTACAAGGCTCTGCATTGAAGTCCTGAAATTTCCATAAATAACTTAAGTCATTTGTTCGGTGCGTTATACTGCCATTACAGAAGTAAACAGTGTCGTTTGGATCACATTGTGATGCGTTTAACAATTTAGGTCTTGCTAGAACCCCAACAACTTCAATAGAGTCAAGTTTACTAGAGATGCAATCACCTTTCTTTATGCTAATGTTTACGTAGTATTTCCCTGGTATTTTTGGATTGAAATATGCAACACGTTGACCTCCGAAATTCTGAACGATGTTACCCGCGGTGTCTATGGCAGTCCAAGAAAAGCCAGCTCCTGAAATGTTTGGATGTGAAAATTCGAAATAATGAGGGAAGCACGCAACTGAATCTGATTTGGAATGGTTGATTGTGACCTTATCTAAACTAACGCCAACGTCTCGTTTAAAGCGTGTTTGGCAGCCATTTTTAAATGTGAGGATCAAAAAAACAGCGTAATTTCCACTGCTTTTGAAGTCGTGATAAAATGTAGTATCTGTGAAGTCAGTGATGGTGTCTTTTTCTCCATCTGCGTAATCTATAACGGCAAGTGTGATGTCATCTTTAAATTTGACCCACGTTGTGTCTAACTGAAACCAATTTGTCTGTGAAATGCAGCTTTTCTCGTCACGACCAGTGTTGAAAATGCCAGGAAAGTCATGTAAGACTTCAGTGTTAATTTTTCCAATCGTTTCACACCCTTTATCGTTGGTGATTTCAACGTTAATTTCAAACTTGCCCGACTGCTGGTAGGTATAGCATATTTTATCACCTTTTTTGGGGTTGTTCGAATCCGTTTTTCCGCCATCTCCCCAAAGTATCACGCGTTTAGTACTGGTTGTCGTTGTATTCCCAGATGTTGAGTTATCAATGATGCAGACTTTATTTTGGCTCAAACAATATACTGAACTAGAATGCATTTGAAGGCTGACTTCAGGTGGATTGTAAACCTCTATTTTTTTGGTTGCAACGCACGTTGAACCATTATTTTGAAGGATAGTTACGGTTACTGTAAAATTTCCAGCAGCAGCATAACGATGATTTGGGGCAGTTGTATTACTGCTATTCCCATCACCAAATTTCCATGTTGCCGAAGTAACCCCAATGGAGGAAGTTGCCGTAAAACTAATTAAGTCATCTACGCAAACGTAGTCTCCTGCTTGAATTGTACATTGAGCATAGGCAGAGGAACAATATAAGAGTAAAGCCGAAACTATCGAAAAAACGCGATTAAAGCGTTTACATTTTAAGGGCTTACTACTGTTCAATTATATTAAATTAGGTTGTACAAGATATTCCCAACCTTTACCAATACCAAATAAACGAGCAAGGTTTACACTAATTTGATATTCAAAGGTCTAACAGAAAGTTAGACGCTTCTAAATGCAGATTCGCTGCAGACATTAAATATTATATAAACCTTAAGTGCCGACCGCCGTAAATAGCCTCGTCATCTAATTCTTCTTCGATTCTTAACAATTGATTGTACTTGGCAATTCGATCTGTACGTGACGCAGAACCAGTTTTAATTTGACCACTGTTCATAGCTACAGCCAAATCAGCAATTGTTGTGTCTTCGGTCTCACCACTTCGATGACTAATAACGTTTGTATACTGATGTCTGGTTGCTAATTGTATCGCATCTAGGGTTTCTGTTAAAGTGCCAATTTGATTTACCTTGACCAAAATTGAATTTGCAACACCCTGATCTATACCTTGTTGAAGTCTTTTTACATTGGTAACAAACAAATCATCGCCAACCAATTGCATCTTGTTCCCAATTCTTTCAGTTAGCTTTTTCCAACCAACCCAATCATCTTCATCTAAACCATCCTCAATTGAGACGATTGGGTATTTTCCGGTCCAGCTTTCCCAATAGTCCACCATTTCGTCAGAGCTGAGTTTTTGACCATTTGATTTATGAAAATGGTACAACCCAGTTTCTTTGTTATAAAACTCTGAAGCAGCTGCATCAATGGCAATAAATATATCTTGACCAGGTGTGTAACCGGCAACTTCGATAGATTTTAATACAATTTCTATGGCTTCTTCGTTACTCTTAATGTTGGGCGCAAACCCTCCTTCATCACCTACGTTAGTGCTATACCCTTTGTCTTTTAAAACGGCCTTGAGATTATGAAACACTTCTGTACCCATTTGCAGCGCATGTCTAAATGACTCCGCTTTAACTGGCATGATCATAAATTCCTGAAAATCTATTGAGTTGTCTGCATGACTACCACCGTTTAAGATGTTCATCATTGGCACAGGCAGAACTTTGGCATTTACACCACCAATATAACGGTATAGGGATTGACCGGACTCCATTGCTGCTGCTTTGGAACAGGCCAAGGAAACCGCTAATATGGCATTGGCACCAAGTTTACCTTTGTTGTCTGTACCATCCAATTTAATCATGGCATTATCGATAGCCGTCTGATCAAATACGTCGTGCCCTAGAAGTGCATTTGCAATATCGTTATTGACATTTTTTACAGCATTTAAAACCCCTTTTCCGAGGTAACGAGATTTGTCACCATCCCTGAGTTCAACTGCTTCATGTATGCCTGTTGAGGCACCTGAAGGTACAGCAGCTCTTCCAAGGCTTCCACTATCAGTTATTACTTCTGCTTCAATGGTTGGATTTCCTCTTGAATCTAGAATTTGTCTGGCGGATATATGCAGAATCTCACTCATGGGTTTATGCTAATAGTTTAATAAAATCGTCGAATAAATATCGTGAATCGTGTGGGCCAGGGTTTGATTCCGGGTGGAATTGAACCGCGAACGCTGGTGCATCTTTTAATCGAATACCCTCCACTGTTCCATCATTTAAATTTGTATGTGTTATTTCTGCAAGGTCGTTTACACTTGCAGGATCAATAGCAAAACCGTGGTTTTGTGTGGTTATTTCACTCTTACCTGTCACTAGATTTTTGACAGGATGATTAAGACCACGATGTCCATGGTGCATTTTGAAAGTTCTCATACCGACCGCTTGAGCCAAAATTTGACTGCCTAAGCAAATACCAAATAATTTTTCTTTTTGATCGATGATTTCTTTTATAGTGTTGGTTTCATGGGCCATAACACTTGGGTCGCCTGGACCATTGCTGATCATGAACCCATCTGGGTTCCAGGCTTTCATTTCTTTGTATGTTGCTTTGCTCGGGAATACTTTTAAATAGCAATCACGTTCTGCAAGACATCTTAATATATTGGTCTTAATGCCAAGATCCAACACAGCAACCTTGTACGTAGCGCTCTCATCACCATAAAAGAAAGGCTTATCTGTAGTTACTTTAGAGCTTAATTCCAAACCTTGCATGGAAGGGATTTCTGACAACTGTTTCTTTAAAACATCAATGTTCAATTCATCAGAACTAATGGCACAATTCATGGCACCTTTACTTCGTATGTGTCGAACAATTTGTCTGGTGTCCACATCACTAATGCCAATCAAATTATTGTCGATTAAATAATCGTTAAGGCTCTCGCTTGCTTGTTTTCGACTGAATTTTGCTGAGAACTTTTTGCAAATTAACCCATTGATTTTAATGCTATTGGACTCAACATCTTTAACACTAGTTCCGTAATTACCAATGTGATCTGTAGTCATTACAACGACCTGACCAAAATAAGAAGGGTCTGTAAAAACCTCTTGATATCCTGTCATGCCTGTGTTAAAGCAAATTTCACCGAAAGTGGTACCAATTTTACCAACGGCCTTACCTCTAAATACGCTGCCATCTTCTAAGACTAAAATGGCTACTTGTCCTGTCGTATTCTCCACGTTTTTATGTTTGTGCAAAGGTAATCCAGCGACGTTTTTTGCAAAACTTTGTTGAAAAGTTGATGGTTATTTCTCAAGGATCCAATCCGATAGCATTTGGATGACTTCGAAATCAGGATGTCCGGGTTTATAGTATTCACTAGGTGTTGATGGGACATCGCCCCATATCAATTGGTGATTTGCGCCTTCAATCAATTGGAAATCAACATGTTGCTGATTTTGGAGTATTGTTTTGTATTGCTCAAACTCCGTTTCGTAACGGACTTGATAATCTCGATTTCCTTGGCTGATTAAAACACGACAGTCCAAATTAACAATTGTTGCAGCGGGGTTATATGTGCGCATTTCTCGAAAATAGTAGAGAATTTTTTCGTTACCCAGTACCTTGAGTTCCTGCACTTCCGAAGGTTCTTCTTTTATAAACTTGACTTCTTCTTCAACCAAATGTAGCATTTTGGCTTCCCTTTTTGTGATTAAACTATCAAGTCCGAAGATGTATGCATATTGCTCAGGAAAAAATTCGAATAACGGGCGATAAGGCCCTGCAAGCAGAATGATTCCTTTAATGTCACTGTTCCCTGCAGCAATTAATGGACTTGCATAAGCACCCAAACTGTGGCCAAGCACATAGATGCGGTTCGAATCAAGGAAGCTGTATGATTTACTTTTAATCACAGCAGAAATAGCATCATATATAGTTTCCTCGTAAAGCGTAAAACTGTCTGCATTTGCCAGTTGTTTTTGGTAGACCAATGTCCTCTTGTCGTACCTAATCGTTGCAATGCCGTTTAAAGCGAAACCGTAAGCTAAATCCAGGAACAGTTTATTTGGAGATACTGAACTTCCCTCATTCATGTCACTTGGGCCAGATCCATGTACAAGAATCACCACAGGACACTGATTGCAATCAGGAGGTAACAACAATTCCCCTGGTAGTTTAAAACTATCAGTTTTAATGGTTAGTCGCTCTTTACCAAACACTTTGTTTTTTGCCCATGACGGAGTTTCGTATGCCAGTGGTGCAAATCGAAGGCCAATTATTTCATTATTCTGGTTCGTCGTGATGACCAAATTTATACTCGATTTTTCAAAATCCAGAGGAATCGTAGCAGTCTCATTTCCTTTTACATTACCGAAAACAGGCTTACCAGATTTAACAAGGTTTCCGTTATTTTTTTTAACAGTTCTCCATGCCGCTTTTAGTAACATTTTCTTAAAAGCCTTCCTTGTTTTTTTTGAAAAGGAAGCATGTATTTTACCAATGTTATCCTGCTCTAGATGCGTGGTAGTTTTCTGTGCGACAGACTTAATGTTTTGAGCTTCTGTTAAAAATGAAAAGCTAAGACAAGCAATGAGTAAAAGAAGTAACCTATTCATGGTCATATTTTCTAAGTAGCTTCAGAAATACAGCCATATCTTTAGGCAATGGTGCCTTAATGTTATAGGGCTTGCCGTATAAATCAAATTTTATCGATTCAGCATGTAACCCAGCCCGCTGTATCATTGGCCGAATTTCTTCTCCTTTTGTCAGTTTGAAATTGCGCTTGATGTTGTTTAGAAATGGGGTAGACCCACCATATATAGAATCACCAGTTATTGGAGCGTTTTGGGTCGCTAGATGAATTCGTATTTGGTGTAACCTACCGGTAGTTGGCTTGCATTGGATTAAGCTAAAATGCTTAAATGTTTCGATTACTGTGAGGTCAGTTTCTGCTGGTTTCCCATCTTGCTTGTCCACCTTTGCTCTACCTCTAGAACTTACTGCAAGAGGTATTTCTATTGCTAAGTTTTTAAAATAATGTCGACCGTCAGCTATAGCCCAGTATGTTTTTTCAATGTCTCGTTTCTCAAATTTAATGGCTATCTCCCGATAGGTTGCTGGGTTTTTTGCAATTAACAATATCCCTGAAGTTTCCTTGTCCAGTCGATGACAGAGTTGAGTTGTGTCTAGATAATCATTAGCCCATTCTTGGATATTTGGCAGTATACCGGCACGATCTTTCAAACTAGAAATCATCGCGGGTTTGTTAATGGCAATAAGGTTTTCGTCCTCTAAAACGATATAGGAAGGGAAAGGTTTAAATTTCATGAAAGGTGTTCTATCAGGTTTTCTATACTGACTTGATCTTGCTGGCCAGTAGTCATGTTTTTGAGTTGGACCACTTGGTCCTTAATTTCATTGTCACCTACTACAGCCACCCAATTAAATCCAGACTTGTTGGCATAATCGAATTGTTTCTTGATTTTTTTGTGATCAGGATAAACTACTGCCGTCAATCCACTGGTTCTTAATTTGTTCGCCTGTTCAATGCAGTATTGCATCGAAATCTTGTCAAAATGGCAAAACAATATCTTATTCTGAAGACCGTCATCTGTAAATAAATCAGACTGTAACATGATGTCATACAACCGGTCTAAACCGAATGATATGCCTACACCTGATACATCTTTTAAACCAAAGATGCCTGTTAAATCGTCATACCGACCTCCACCAGAAACACTCCCAATGCCACTGTCTTGTATAACGGCTTCAAAGATGCAACCAGTATAATAGTCTAGTCCACGGGCCAAACTTAAATCTAAGGCTATTGTAACATCTTCATGAGTTCCAAAATTGAGGACATCTTCGAGTTCCTGTAGACCAATTGTCTTTTCAGGGCAGTCCACAAGTACCTGACTTAATTCGTTTATTGTGTCCCGGTTAAAGGTTTTGACAACTAATAAAGACTGCAGTGTTGAAATATTGGCTTCGCTTAACCCCTTACCCAACAACTCTTTAGAAACACCGTCCCAACCAATTTTGTCGAGTTTGTCTATGGCAATCGTTAAATCCGTAAAACTGCCTTTGTAATCAATCGTCACAGCAATGGCTTCTAAAACTTTACGGTGATTGATGCGTACTTGGTAGTTGCTCAAACCTAACTTGGTGAAAATAGCGTGATAGATATTGATAAAGTCCGCTTCACACAGCAGTGATTTTGTCCCGATAACATCTGCATCACATTGCCAGAACTCTCTGTATCTTCCTTTTTGTGGTCGATCAGCGCGCCAAACAGGTTGAATTTGATATCGTCGAAATGGAAATGTTATGTTGGATTGATTTTGAACTACATATCTGGCAAACGGTACAGTCAAATCATACCGTAACCCTTTTTCGGAAATGCTTGAAACTAGCCTGGCAGAATCACCCGCAGTCAGAGCATTTGCATCCGCCTTTGCCAAGTAGTCACCAGAATTCAAAATCTTAAATAGCAGTTTGTCTCCCTCCAAACCATATTTACCAGTTAAGGTACTTAGGTTCTCCATGGCAGGTGTCTCAATCGGATCAAAACCATATGCACGATAAACAGATTTTATCGTGTCTGTGATGTAATTTCTCCTGAGCATTACTGCTGGTGAAAAATCTCTTGTGCCTTTTGGAAGTGACGCCTGTTGCATGGCGCAAAAATACTGATTTGAGACCTGAAAATCGCGTTACTTTATAAGCTGAAAGTATTTACTTACTTCTTGTTTTAACAAACGGTCAAGTTCAGTAGTTGCTTCCTTATTTGATGACATTGTGTTATTCAAACAATTGATGTCTTTCTTTTTGTTGTACAGAAAAACGGGATTGTTGGATGATACGCCATAATTCCAGTTATTTTTAGTGATGTGGTATACGTTGTTGTCGAAATGACAAACAACTTGATTGGTGTTCTGTGTAAATATGGAACTGCCTAGTGTGACAACTGGAGTTGGATAATTCACAATGTCTAAAATCGTAGGTAAAATATCAATGTGAGATACGGTTTTTCGAATGGGTTCAGAGGGTAACAATTTTGGACTGTAAAGCAGCAACGGGATTTCATATTTACCGGAGGGGGTTCGATAGGCGTGAAGTAGGTTCTCGGCACTGTGATCGGCAGTAATAATAAAGATGGTATTCTCAAACCAAGGTTCAGATTCACAGGATGTTATAAAATTTTGGAGCGCATAGTCTGAATATTGTATACTGTGATGAATTGGTATATCTCCCGACTTAAAACTGTCTTTTAAATGATCTGGTAAAGCATAAGGGTGATGGCTGGACAACGTAAATACGCTTGCTAAAAACGGTTGGGTTTGGGTGGATATTTTATTTTTAACGTAGTTCAAATAGGGCTGGTCGTAAATACCCCAGTGGCCGTCAAAATCCGATTTGGCGTTTGGGTATTCTTCAATGCCATAGTAAGCTTGAAGGCCGTTAGATTTAAGGTATGACTGAAACCCCATTGTCTGGTTATTGGCACCATGGAAAAAGCTTGAGATATACCCAATTTTTTCTAAAAGATTAAATACGGAAGGTCGGGATTCCGTGCTGTGAGGAGAATGAATGAATGCGGTTGTCGATAGTTTAGGAATTCCAGTGAAAATTGCGGGAACCGCATCAACAGATTTTAACCCGTTTGCATAAGCATTGTGGCAACAAACCGATTGAGAAATAAGACTGTTTAAGAATGGGGTATAGGTGTTGGTCATGCCTCTGTTGAGGCCAGTATACTCCTTGCCAAACCCCTCGAGAATGACAATGACAAAATTCGGTTTAATCAAAGAATCTTGACCAAAAACTGTTTCTGAGAGGTCAGCATTTGACGCATCAACAAAGACTGGTGTAGAGATTGGGTTGGTCCAGGTTTCGTATATATACAGCGTAGTATTAAAAGCAACTACATGTGCATCATCTGTTAAGTACTGTCCCGTATCTGCCGTTCGTAAGGGTTTTAGTCTGAAACCTCCTCTTGCAATGAACAGCGCCAATGCGATAATAATTAACAAGCTAAGCCAATTCGGTTTAATCTTGGTTTTGAAGTTTAACCGGACCCATATGATGTAAATTGTGGTAATGGCAACGCCTACAAGAGCCATCGGCCAATAATCTTTGATGTAAGTCCAAAGGCTTATATTATTCGAAGGACCCAGTTGACTAAAGAAGTCGTAGCTTATTCGCTCTTTTAGGAATTTAAAATATAAGGCATCGATCAGCCCAATAAATGACGCCCAAAATGCAAAAACTGTTGTAAGGAGTGTTGCAAGTATCCTGGACTTGGTGAGTACATAAATCAAATAAATGCCGGTCAACACATATGTGGACACAATAAAATCTAAACGAAATCCAAAAATAAAAGCGTCGAAAAGGTGATTGGTGTTTATTTTTGTGAATGTTGTTGCATTGGTTAAAACAAAGAGTAAGCGCATCAAAAAGAACAATATAAAGGTCTTGACTAGAATAGCCAGAAGACCTAGGTTGAGTTTACTTTTGATGTGGTTGAGTTTTTTAATCAAAATGGTTCAAATAAGTGCTTAATCTTTTAAAATATCTGCTACCTTTGCACTCCTTCAAAAATAGTTAAAGAGATGAAAGCGGGAATACATCCAGAAAATTATAGATTAGTTGTGTTTAAGGACATGTCAAATGAGCATACGTTCATTACTAAATCTACCGTAGATACCAAAGAGACGATCAAATGGGAAGACGGAAATGAATATCCACTGTACAAATTGGAAATTTCTAATACTTCACACCCATTTTACACGGGTAAATCCAACCTTGTGGATTCAGCAGGGCGTATTGACAAGTTCAATAAGCGTTACGCTAAGAAGAAATAAAAAGATAAACAATCTTAAACAAAGCTCTCAATTCGAGGGCTTTGTTTGTTTTATGCCGTTAATGTCTAATTTTGGTTCATGAACATAGTGCTCTTCGACGACGATTTACGTGATCACCTGTTACCTTTAACTTTTACGCGACCTGTTGCAGATTTGCGAATTGGTATTATGACAATTGCTGAAAAGTGGAGTAAACGGTTGGCTGTAAATGTTAGTTATAAAACAGTTGATTATCTCCAGCATAAATTTAGCGCTACTGAAGAGACATCTAATGTTTACATTAATGGTGCATGTTTACCCAGTGACAGTTTAGTTCAAGAGATAGAGTCACTTTCTACAGGTGAATCATTGGTGACCAAGGACAATAGATTAGTCGCAAAGCATACGGCAACATATTTAGAAGGTGCAATAAATAAAAAAGTTATTGACGCCCAATTTGTCAATTATCCTGAAGATATTTTTACACTGAATGCGGTCGAATTAGAAAAAGATTATGACTTGATTACTGAAGGTAGAACATCGCTAGCGATCTCTGCATCAAATACAGTAGTCGGTAAAGGAAGAATTTTTTTAGAAACCGGCGCCATCGTTGAAGGAGCAGTGCTGAATGCGAGTAACGGTTCTATCTATATTGGGCATAATGCTGAAGTGATGGAAGGCGCAATGATAAGAGGAGGACTAGCAATGTGTGAGTCATCCGCTTTAAAAATGGGTGCTAAAATATATGGAGCGACAACTATAGGTCCATTTTCTAAAGCAGGGGGAGAAGTGAATAATTCCGTTATTATGGGGTATTCGAATAAAGGGCATGATGGTTTTTTAGGGAATAGCGTATTGGGTGAGTGGTGTAATTTAGGTGCCGATACCAATAACTCAAATTTAAAAAACAATTATGCAGAAGTTAAACTATGGAGTTACGTAGATGGTAGATTTCGTAAAACGGGGACACAATTTTGTGGCTTGGTTATGGGGGATCATAGCAAATGTGGGATTAATACTATGTTTAACACAGGTACAGTAATAGGAGTATGTGCCAACATATTCGGTTCGGGTTTCCCAAGAAACTACGTACCATCATTTGCATGGGGTGGTTCGGCCGGATATTCGACTTACCAACTGAATAAAGCAAACGAAACAGCACAGTTGGTTATGCAACGCCGTGGAAAATCATTGGATGAAGTGGAAAGGGCGATACTAGAAAACGTGTTTAATAAAACCCAAATCAATAGAATTTGGGAGGTTTAGGAGATAGATTAATTATTAAAATGAGAAAGAGATTAGTTGCTGGCAATTGGAAAATGAATACCGATCTAAACGAAGGATATTTATTATTAAAAGAGATTTTGAATGAGGTTCGTGAGGCAGAGCTTAAGACATGCGATGTACACGTATACGCACCTTTTACGCATTTGAAAATATTTCAAAACTCGTTAAACGGTAGCGGGTTAGTGTTGGGTGCACAAAACTGTCACCAAGAAGATGGTGGTGCTTATACTGGAGAAATTTCTGCTAAAATGTTGGCTACGGTTCCAGTACAATCTGTGTTAATAGGTCACTCAGAAAGAAGACAGTATTGCAATGAATCAAATGCTCTACTGGCCCAAAAAGTGAATGCAGCACTTAGAAATGATTTAATGGTGATTTACTGCTTTGGCGAGACCTTGGATCAACGTGAATCTGGAGATCATTTTAACATCGTAAAACAACAAATCACGGAGGGCTTATCTCATTTGACTGAGGCGCAATGGTCACATGTGACATTGGCTTATGAGCCAGTTTGGGCAATAGGCACAGGTAAAACCGCATCTGCAGAGCAGGCGCAAGAAATACATCAATTCTCTCGACAAATTGTAGCTGATATGATTAGCCCAGCAGTTGCTGATCGTACACGAATATTGTACGGTGGAAGTGTGAAACCAACAAACGCGGGTCATTTGTTTTCAATGGAAGATATAGACGGCGGTTTAATTGGTGGAGCAGCCTTAAACGCTGAGAGTTTTCGTGGTATAATTAAAGCTTAATTCTTAAAAACTATACAGTTTAGATATATAGAGCCCTCTACGAATAATACGTTGAGCTCTTTTGTTTTTAGGTCACGTAAATGATTATTTACATTTGGGGCTGGTTTTTGCCTTTCCTGTAGTAGGACAATTAATTATAAGTTATGAAAACAAAAGTTTACCCACTATTCAACCTAAGCGTAATACTACTCATTGTTCTAACAACGTCAATTGGGTGTGTTACGGGAAAGAAACGATTCGAGCAAGGTGATTATGATGCAGCGACCCTGCAAGCGATTAAACGTCTTCGCAATAACCCAGATAGCAAGAAAGCGCGCCAATACCTGCCAATTGCATATGAATACGCATTAGACTATCATTTGAATGCGATCAAGCAAGCTAAATTGAGCTCAGACAGGTTTAAATGGGACAATGTCGTAAGCCATTACAATCAACTAAACGGACTTTACAATCAGATCGCGAAGTGCCCTGCATGTTTGGACATTATTAAAACGCCACGAATTTTTCAGAGAGAGTATGACGAAGCTAAGTTAGTCGCCTCAAAAAATCATTTTGAAGCCGGGGTTGCGGCATTAAGAAGATATACAAAAGAGAGTGGGCGAGAGGCATTCCATCAGTTTTCCATCGCTAAGGACTATACACCAAAGTATACATCTATAGATACTTACCTTGATTCTGCTTTGTACTTGGGTACCATTCACGTTCTTATTCAAGATATACCGGTTCATTCTAGACGGTTAACCTTGACGAATGAGTTTTTCCAAAATTCAATCATTGAGCATGTATCATCACTGAACTACACCTTTGTGCGATTCTATAGAGAAGCAGACGTTAATAGAAACGAATTCATACCAGATCAGGTCGTAGTGATGCAATTTGATGATTTTGTTGTTGGTCAAACGTTTGTAAAAGAACGTGTTGAAACATTACAAAAAGATAGTGTTGAAATTGGTATAGTGAAAACTAGTGAAGGCGAAAAACCGGTTTATGGAACAGTAAAAGCTGAACTAACAACTTTTGTAAAAACATTAACATCGAGTGGTTTGCTAGATTTTCAGATTGTAAACGCCAATACTGGAGCAACAATTCAGCAACGCAAGTTGCCTGGCACTTTTGTTTGGTCAACCGATTGGGCGACATATAATGGACAGGAGGAAGCACTGACTTCAGAACAACTCACTATGACCAAACGTAGAGAAGCGTTCCCGCCTAGTCCTCAAGATTTATTTATTGAGTTTACACAACCTATCTATACTCAAGTAATCAATTCATTAAATAAATACTACCGCGTTTACAACTAGGGCTAGTCATAAATAACTTGGAAAAGGTCTAATGAGCAATCATTGGACCTTTTTTGTATTGACCGTTGACTTGTTGAACTGCAAAGTGGTTCCAAAGTTTGGCAATAAAAAAAGGCCCTACCGAAGTAGAGCCTTTTGAAATTCTTGTGATGAAGTTTATCTAATTTTCATTAGATCTATTCTTCTTGAAGCGTAATCAATGCCATCTGGAGCACTACCTTCAGTATCCATGCTAAAACGATCTCTAGGAATGTTGTAATTCGCATTAAGGTAATCGATAATAGCATTAGCACGTTTAAATGCCAATTGAGAACCTGATTTGCTTCGAACAGCGTATCCTGATGCAAGTATTTTTAAATCTGGACAAGCTTTCATTTTCTCTGCAACACTATATAAAGAACCGTAGAACTCAGGTTTGATGTTTGCACTACCATTGTCAAAAACAACGGAAGGAAGAAACACATCTTCACAGTCGCAACATGTGTTACCACCAACTTTTACAGATGTTCCTGTTCGTGGGTTCACCAATACACCAGATTGAGATTTTGTGTCTTCATCTCTATAATCAGGTACACCATCATTGTCAACATCAATCATTACACCATCAGCGTCAACAATAGCCCCTTTTTCAGAATAAGGTTCTGCGTCTTTAAAATCAGGTACACCATCAGTATCGATGTCAGCAGCTTCGCCACTTCCCCATACCCATGCATTTTTGTCCGTATCTGGTTCTTTGTCCCAGTAGTCAGCCACACCATCGTTGTCCGTATCTAACAACATCAAGTCAACTTTTTCCTCTAATATCTGAAGCGAATCTAACGTAGAGTATATTGACTCTACAGGGTTTAGCCAATCGTAGTGATCATCAATACCATCCTTGCCACCAAGTTTGATACTTGCTTGAACACTTAACAAACCGTAGAAATCAAATAAACGGTTTCTCCATACTGGGAAAGAGAAGCCGTCGATATTATCACTTCCTGTGAAGTGGTTTTTGTATTCAATACCTATGTCAAGCATTTTGCCCATGTTTCTTTTGAATCCAAATCCTAAAGGAACGGTAAAGTTGTTACCCTTGTAGGTGCTAATTGCATTTACAAGGTTGTTGTTGTTGTTATATTCTGGTGTGAAATATTCGTCGCCATATGCATTGTAGAATGTAACAGCATCAGCCTCAGTTTCGTACTGACCTTTTACATCACTCCATATAACTCCAAAACCAGTAAAAAAATAAAGTTGTACTTTTCTTAAAGGACGTAAGAACGAGATATTTCCCAATGTCAATTGGGCAGTTAAATTTAAATCCTTGAAATTATTTTTAAAGAAATAACTATCTTGTTCTTTACGTGAACCTTGCAGTGTACCAATGTTTCCATTTAACTTAAGTCCAAATGTTTGAGAAACACTATACTTTAGGTGTCCTCCAAATGCAAGACCAATACGAGTATCATCCGCATCACCCATTGTGTGGGTCGGACTAACCTGAAGTCCTAGAGACCATCTTTTGGCTGGTCTAAATTTTTCAAAATAATTGGTAATCTGCGCCGACACGAGTTGACTGCAGAACATAGCTGAGATAAGAAAGATTATTTTTAAGCTCTTCATTTTCATTATTAATCTATAAACCGATTCGCGTAGTTAATGTGCAAAAGTAGCTAAGTATGTGGCAATTAGCAAATATTTTAATTAGATATCAATGTTAATAACCGGTGATCCATGAATTGATTGTGGTTTTTGCGATAACAATTTAAACTGATTTCAAGTTCCTGAATCATATTTAAGATGGATTTGTCTCGTTCTTGTATTTTACCCATATCAAAAACTGAAGCTTTTATTTTAATCAGTTTGTTGAGCGTTTCATTGGACTGTGAACGTGCATTTATGACTTGAAGTTGTTGCACTTGAAACTCGGTAAACAATTGATTATAAAGCTTTTCAAGCTTTGTGGACTTTGTTGGTTGGAATGACTCTAATAATGTTTTTGCCTCCAGAAGTATGGATTGACTGTGTTCGATTTTTTGGCCCAATTCGTCCATTTGAACTTCAAGAAATACTAACATTTTTTTTCGAAAGTTTTCCTGTGATAAAAACAACATATGTAGGCTTACATCCTCTTTGTCAAGTTTTTGTATGTTTTTATCTGAAAGGAAAAATACTGATTTACGGATGGTAAGTGCTGGGTACGTAAGTTGGAATTGATTTATAGCACCTCTTAGCTCCAACCAATACACAAATTCACTAGCACCACAGATGTAGTTTATATTCGGTAAAATCCGTTGCTGATAAATGGGACGTAGTAATGCATTAGGACTAAAGTTTTCTGGCTTGTCCTTAAGTTCGGTCAACAACTGTTGCTGGGTGAAGTGTAATGAGTCATCAACAAGTTTATACCCTGTATCCGTTTGTTCAATTCTTGTTCTGTTGTCGTTAGTTACGTAAAACGTGTTGATATTACGCGTATTAATCGGTGCTTTGACACCAAAGCGCTTCATGTCTCGTATGGATTGATCAATAACTGGTTTAACGCTGTGTTCGATCAAATCGGCCTCAAACTCTGAGATGAACTGCTTTTTAAGAAAGCTGTCGTCTGCATCTAAAACTACAATACCTGTATCTTCAAAAAAGTGATGTACAATGTAACGTGTTGCATCCGCAAAGGTTTTGCAAGTGCTATAGGCTTGTTCGCAGACGTTTAAAAAACGAAGGTTCTCTTCTGTTTGATCGATTCTTTCACGGGCTTGATGTACCAATTTAACCAATGAATCTGGACTTAATCTCCCAACTGGTCCGGTAGCGTCTATCTCCCAAGCATAAGTTTCATTATACAATTTTGCACTCCGAATTTCTTCAAAATCA
>JBLHOC010000036.1:0-23158 GCA_047620825.1 Bacteroidia bacterium
AAACAAATCCAAAATTGATCAAGACTTAGAAAACAACTGGGCTGTTGTTGCAGAAGCCATCCAAACTATTTTACGACGAGAAGGTTATCCAAACCCATACGAAGCATTAAAAGGATTGACGCGAACGAATGATGTAATTAATCAGTCAAGTATGCACGCGTTTATCGACACATTGGAGATTGAGGAAGACATTAAGATAGAAATGAAAGACATCACTCCGTTTAACTATACAGGTATATGAAAAGTGTAAAAAAGACTTTGGTTTTAGGGGCAAGCCCAAAACAGGATCGTTATTCTAATCGTGCTGCTAGTGAATTAATGCATTACGGTCATCCAGTTGAATTGTTAGGCAATAAAAAGGGCCAAATCAAGGAACAAGAAATTGACACACAAGCTAAAAACTATAAAAACATTGACACAGTAACTATGTATTTGGGCGCACGCAATCAAGTGGAATATTATCAATACCTGATTGCTCTAAATCCAAAACGTATTGTGTTTAACCCTGGTGCTGAAAACCCCGAGTTATGCAAACGACTTGAAAAAAATGGCGTTGAATGTTTAGAGGCCTGTACCCTAGTCATGTTAAGTATCGGAAATTATTAAACCCATGAAAACACAACTTTATTTATTGGCCCTACTTACATTGGTTATTACAGCCTGTAGCAATCCAAAAGACAAATTGGCTCAAGAAATTGCAGCCTTAGAAACATCAGACCACCAATCGGGTGAGACAAAATCCGAACTGAACCTACTGATAGAGCAGTTTGTAAATACCTATCCAGATGACTCCTTGTCGAAGACGTATCTTGAAAATTTGAGTTATTACTATTTCAATGTGGATTCTACTGCACTTGCAAAAAAATATGCAACACAATATATAGAGACATATGATTCAGCGACAAACAAACATGAATTTGCCTTAATCATTGCCAGATCGTTGTATAAAGAAAACCAGACCATGGCATCTATAGACGCATTCGAACAAGTGCAAAACGGCATGATGTTGTCTATTGCAGACATGCGGATATTAGCCATGTTGCATAAGACCTTACTCGAAGACACATCCAGCAACGCCACTGAATTACATTGGTTTAAATATGCGGCGTTGGTTGAACATACAGATGGCGTGGATGCCTCTATATCAGCCTATCAAGGCTTCTATGAAAAATTCCCTGATTCTGAATTAGCCACATCAGCCATGATGATGCAAGCGGATCAACTGGAAAGTAAAGGGTCACTTGAAGCGGCTGCTGAAGTGTATAAAAAGATCATATCCACCTATCCAGAATCTGAACAGGCACATACAGCTCAAGTAATTTTAGACAAAGAATTAATCGGTTTGAGTGGTAAAGAAATGCTTGAAAAAATCATGGCAGATAAGAACAAATCGACTAACTAGTTACCGTCCTAAATTGATTAACAGTTTGTGCACTTTGAGGCCCTGTTATCAAAAATGGAATGAAAATTGATTAATTTTGATAAATATCATTAACAAATTTTAAAATCAAAGAGCAATGAGCAAATTCGACGAAGCAATGTCAACGTACACGTCATCTATGGACAAAATGGGTATCAAGTATGATGAAGCATTATTAACTGCAGTAGCAAAAGGCTTAGGCCCGTCTATCTACAATAAAGACGCTAGCACTGTATCTTGCACCCAAGGAAGTGAAATGGGAACTGTACAAAACAACTTCTTAAAAAAGAAACTTGGTCTTGGAGATAGTGATAAATTGACTGCTGCATGTGATGCGGTTTGTGAGCAAATGGGTTCATCTAACCGAAATAAATACCGCGCAATTTTTTATTACCTTCTTGTTAAGCATTACAAGAAAGAAGGCGTATACGCTGCATCTTCAAAATAAGGAATAAGATTATTTCAAGAACCGCTATTCGCAAGGATGGCGGTTTTTTTATGTCTTTTTAATTTTATAATAAACCGAGTCTTCAATCCCTTCGCATGGTGCATGTTTCCAAAACTGCATGTCTACCTTTTCTAAAACCCGAATTGACCCGATGTTATCTTGGGCGGTCCGACCTACTATCTCATCCATTCCCAAATGGTGAAAGCCATAGATGATACATGCTTGTGCGGCTTCTGTTGCATATCCTTTTCCCCATTCACTTTGAATTATGCGATATCCTAGATCGATATAGCCCTCGTCTGGGTGATTTTTCAACCCACAAAACCCAATGGGTTCTCCTGTTTGTCTTAACACAACGGTCCATCGACCATAACCATGTTTCGTATAATGGTCATAGTTTTCAACGAACTGTCTCGCGGTCTCTACACTTTCAAAAGGCAGGTCTCCAGTATATGTCATAACCAACGGATCGTTGTTCATTTCAAAGAAAAATGAAGCATCGTTTACTTCGAATTTTCTTAAATCTAGTCGAGGTGTTTTGAGTACTGTCATATCCCAAGTCTAAGATACGGCTATTCTATTAATAAATTGCGACGGATGGAAATCCCACCAAACGGATAATGGTATTTCATCTTGGTCAATATCCAATACCTGTTTCCCATGGCCTTGTTCTGAAATCAATTCGCGTTTACTAAACTGCTGCCCGCTGACCATATGGGATAAAAGTGATAGAAACAAATAGACTGTTAAAAGTCTGAGATGCTTAATTCCTGGAGTCATGTGGAGGTTTAGGTATGGCGTCATACGTGTCAAAAATCCAAATAACCGTTAATCCATTCACCGTCTAAGCCTGCATTAAAGTCTTTATAAAAATCGATGGCGGGTGTATTCCAATCCAATACCTGCCAGTTCATTTTTCGGCACTTGTCTGCTTTGGCTTTGTCGATTGAAGTGGTAAACAATGCTTTGCCTATGCCTTTACCTCGATGTTTTTTCGTTACAATTAAATCCTCCAAATACAAACATTTCCCATTCCAGGTGCTGTATCGATAATAGTAAATCGACACGCCTACAATTTCCTCATCTACTTCCGCAACAAAAAAAGCATATAACGGATGTGCGCCAAAACCATCAGCTAGCAATTCAGCTTCTGTAACAACTACGGCATCTGGTTCTCTTTCGAAAACAGCCAATTCCTTGATAAGACGCAAGAGCGCCGGTATATCTGATTGATTTCCTATTCTTATGTTCATTGAGGTCGTTGATTAGTCGTTTGGTTTTTACCTAAGTATTGTAAAAAGTCACTCCAGTCAAACGCATAGTCCTTTTTACTATTGAGTGGATTTTGATTGAGTAATTCGCACGTACGAATATACAAATGTGGTATTTCCTCCAAAAACCGAGCAGGCGATTCAAACAGATGTTCAATCACAACTGCAAAAAACTCATGAAAGTTCGTACCGCCGTATTCCCTTAAAAACTGGTTTTTATTATTCTTTAAGTCATAAAAATCAGTCAGACTCTTTTCCGTCCAATATTTAAAATGCCGTTTAAAGTGCTGATTTCCATGTGTTTTTGCCGTATTAATATGTAACGCATGCGCCAATTCATGCAGGCCAAGATTATAATTATCATCTGGCACATCATATCCCTTTTGATAGTCTGGCCATGAAACAGCTAAGTTGCCCCTTACAGAAGTAAAACCTTTCATTTTCACCTTTAGAATGGGATGAAAAAAGGTATCCGGATAAACCATAATCTCATCATACGCTGGGATATCGTATGATTTAAGTCCATAGGTTAGTTGAACTATGGTTGCTGAAAGTTTGATTCTCATATTTCTTGTCACCGCTAATCCATCCATACCTATAAAGGATTTAGACTTAACGAGATACCTCAAGCGCTTTACGAATTCAACTTGACCTTCAATGGTAAGTGTTCTAAAATATTGGAAGTCTTTTAAATAATCGACCAAGACTTCATTCAACTTAGGCAGGTACGAGGCACTTAATTTTTGCCTGCGTTTCCATGCAGCATACACTAAACCAAACAAATAGAGAAAAACGACCGCGAAAAACCCGATCTCCAGAAAAACCACATTTTCTGGTGTCAACAAATCTTAAACTAATCCGTTGATGGTCGATTCGATAATATCCGCACAAATATGAATTTGCTCCTCTGTAATCACCAATGGCGGGGCAAAGCGTATGGTATGCGTATGTGTTTGTTTCGCGAGTAAACCATTGTCGCGAAGCAACAAGCAAACGTCATAGGCTGTTTTCCCTTCACCAAATGGCGTGATGTCAATGGCATTGAGTAATCCTTTCCCTCGAACGGCAGTTACCAATGGTGACTTTATATTTTGCATGCGCTCCCTAAATATTTCTCCTAATCGTTGCGCATTGTCTATAAGATTTTCATCCTCAACAACTTTTAAAGCTGCCATCGCAACAGCACATGACAACGGATTTCCACCATAGGTAGAACCATGTTGTCCAGGTTTGATGGTTAACATGATTTCATCATCGGCTAATACAGCAGATACTGGCAAAACACCTCCAGATAACGCTTTCCCCAACACCACAATATCTGGCCTCACTTCTTCATGATCGGTCGCTAACATTCTACCTGTTCGTGCAATACCGGTCTGTACTTCATCCGCAATAAACAACACATTAGATTCCGTACACCATTTTCGAATGCTTTTCAAATATCCGTCGTCAGGCACAATGACACCAGCTTCACCTTGAATCGGCTCAACCATAACTCCTGCAATGTTTGGCTGTTTGATGGCTTGTTCCATGGCCCCTAAATCATTGTAAGGCACCAATTGGAATCCAGGTAAAAATGGACCGTATCCCTCATAACTATCTGGATCATTAGAAAAAGAAACCACACCTAACGTACGACCATGAAAATTATCTTTAACCACGATAATCTTGGCTTCCCCTTTTGGAAGCTTCTTTACTTCATATGCCCATTTACGACACAGTTTAATTGCTGTTTCAACTGCTTCAACACCTGAATTCATCATCAGCACTTTATTGTATCCAAAAAGTTCAGTGATGTATTTTTCACACTCACCCAATACATTATTATAAAAGGCACGGCTCGTCAACGTCAATTTATCCGCCTGGTCTTTTAACGCTTGAATAATCTGTGGATGACAATGACCTTGATTCAAGGCACTATACGCAGATAAGAAATCATAATACTGTTTCCCATTTACATCCCACACAAATACACCTTCGCCTCGCTCGATTACGACCGGCAATGGATGATAGTTATGTGCTCCGTATTTATCTTCTAATTCAGTATAATATGTGTTTCCTTTAATCATGGCGCAAATGTATTGTTCGTAATTTCTTTTACCAATTTAATACGTAGTGTAACGTAACAGTTTCAACATTTTTTCGTTATTTTGATACCATGCGACTTGGCCGTTTACTATTTATGGTTTTCCTATTGTTGGGTACTACCCTGCAGGCTCAAAATCTGAGTATTCAGCGATCGCAAGTCAATGCACAGGATTGGTGGTTAATAGAATCAGATCATTTTAACGTTTTCCTTTCCGACAGCTCTACACGCTTGGCAAAATCCATCATGCCAGCAGCCATCAACAAGCTCAACCAAATTGAAGAAAAAATTGGCTATCGCTTAAGTGGTAAAATCCACATTTTTGTTCATGCTTCGGGTGCCGCATTAAACACGACTTATTCGGTACAAGAAGGCGAACGCGTAACCAACACAGGTGGTATCACAAACATCCAAAACAACGATGTGCATGTGTACCTCACAGGCAAAATACCTGATTTAATGGATCAGATTTCTATAGGGATTGCCGACAACTTATTACTCGAAATGTTATATGGCGGCACGGTGCAAGAACGCGTGAAGTACGCAGCCATGTTAAACCTGCCCATATGGTTTCAACAAGGTTTGGTGCAGTATTTAGCCATTGGTTGGACCACAGATTCAGACAACCTTCTACGTGACGCTTTTAACAATCAACAATTTAAATCGTACAATCAATTGTCGGAAGAGAACCAAATATTGGTTGGACAAAACATGTGGTTGTTTGTTGACGATACCAAAAACAAAGATGCCATTCAGCGTATTTTATATCTGGTTCGGCTGACACGTAAAGTGGAAACCGCTTTGTACTTCGTCATCAACAAAACGTCCAAGCAATTATACTCCGAATGGTATACCGCCAACCAAGCCGTGTATAGTTTAGAACTGAAGCGACGTATACCGCAAGAACCCGAACGACATGCCATAAACCCCAACGAAGCGCATTTTATAGGGTCGGCCCTATCGCCCAATGCAAAAAGGATTGCCACAGCGATTTGGGAAAACGGAAAAAGCCATGTGGACTATTACAACCGCGATACAGACATAAAACAAAAGATCATTGATCAATATTCCAGTTACGATGGACAAATTCACGTTGCAGAGGAAATGATACTCAAGTGGAAAGACAACGATCATATTTTCATTTTAACAAACGCTGTTGTGCCACACATAGACCTGTATGATTTAACAGGACAGCATACTTTACTCCACAACTTCGAAAGTTTCGACTTCATATCCGGTTTTGATTATTACCCCGTTACAGGAGAACTCGTTGTTTCGGCCACTAAAGATGGCCAATCCGCTCTATACTTATTCGACAAAACCTTTGGCAAAGGAACAACGGTGACGGCATCCTTTGGGGACGACTTACAACCGCATTTTGATGACAATGGCAACATCTATTTCACACGTGTGTTGTACACCAACAAAGATGGCAAACTCAAAGCATCGTGGCAGACAGACATCTTTTACATCTTTAGAAATGGCTCGGATGTTTTAAGCATCAACAACGTGACCAACACCATAGAGAAGAACGAAGAAAAGCCCGTCAAGTTAAATTCGAAGTACCTAAGTTATTTGTCGACTGAAAACGGCATTCGCAATGCGTATGCCTATAAATTGAATCAAGAAACATTCGCCTTAAGTAACTACCAGACCAGTATTTTAGACCAACAAATAAACTTGGATCGCACACATGTAATGGAAGTGGTATTGCACAACGGCTATTTGTTTACCCATATATCTGCGGTGGATAGCAGCCAAAACTTTGGTGCTGTATTGTATCCATCCAAAACCAAAATTCTTCAAAAAGTTAATGAGAAAATCATAAACGCCTATAAAAACAATCCAATTTTGTTGGATAGCACTTACAACCATGACGAAGACCAGGTGTATTTCCAATCGCCGTTCCCGGTGCCCCACAATATTGATTCATTAGACGCCATCAGCGAGGAGAAACTTAAGACCATTGATTATACCTTCAAAAAGGTAGACAAAAGCCACTTAGATCTTCGGGCGACCAAAATGATTACTCAGTTTAACAACGACAACTTTTTAACCGATGAATTTGGTGCAGAATATGATCCCATAAAACAAATGAAGAATCGTATTGGTTTGGTGGGTGGATTGCAAATGAAGGATCAGTTTAGCAACCATGTGCTGGAAGGTAAGATGCGAACGACTTTTAACTTTAGCGTTTTCCAATACCAGTTGATGTATGAAAACCGACTTGGCGCCATTAAAGAAAAAATTACGATATCGACCGAGCAAACACGGTACAATCAAAACTTAGATTTGGGTAAACGACGTATGCGCTCAGCGAAGTTAGAATTGACCAAGCAGCTGAACACAACGATGGCTTTACAGTTGCACCACCGCACACAGTTCGACAACTTTACACCCATTGTACAAGACGAAACATTTTTGGCCTTACGCGACCGCAAGCAATTGAACTTAGACAATGGTTTGAAATTCACGTACTCCACACAAGTCAAGCATAAAAAGATACTGCACACCGGTATTTACACCCAAGTCAACTCAACGTACAGGTACAATTCAAGCACAGGCAAGTCTAGTTTAATCAATACGCTAGAAGCCACGTATGGCAAGAAACTAAAAGGTGATATCTTGTGGAATACCCGATTACAATTTGGCAACTCCACGGGACAGTCCAATACTATTTTTGTGTTGGGCGGCAACCGCAATCAGTTTCGACCAACCATTAACGATGCACGCATTAGCATTGACGATGCTGCCTTTATAAAACCAGTCTACGGCGTGCGTAATTTTAACATCAACACGCGTTCCGGCAACACCTTTGGATTTGTGAATACAGAATTATGGGTCCCGATGCATACTTATTTCGGTAAGCGGCCATTGAAAAGCAACTTATTGCAGAATCTATGGCTCATCAGTTTTGCAGATGTGGGTACGGCATGGTATGGTAAATCGCCAAAAGACAAGACCAATATTTCAAACATTACGACCATTGAAGATGGCAGATTATCCATAACCATCTTTAACGCTAGAAACCCAATTATTTATTCTGGTGGTTTCGGCCTACGTACTACCTTCTTTGGTTATTTCATGCGCTACGACCTTGCTTGGACGTACGATAACAATGTGTTGAATTCGCGGGTGAGCAGGGTGAGTTTGGGGCGAGCTTTTTAGAGGAGTATTAAGTCACAAGTATTGAGCATTAAGAATAGTTGACGCAGGACATGCAGTGCTTCGATTTGTCTGTCATCCAGCGTATAAGACGTTAGACGTATGTGTTGAGTTAGGGTTTAAGGCTGGACAGTTAGATAGTTGATAATTGCTCATTTCACTCAACACAACTTCTAGGACAACCACCGGAATTACCATCGGAATTACGACCGTAAAAATTACCAAAATAATTGTAGAACAAAATATATACACACATTAAACACATTAAAAATAGGACTTTAGGTACGCGTACCAAAAAAACAACCATCGGAATAACCATCGGAATTACGACCGGAACATGTGCCTTTTTATATTACCTTTGTACATATGGATGATGACATCTTGTTATACGAGGCTCCAAATGCAATGGAACCCTTATTCCCTAAAGACAGCACAGGGGAACTTGAAAGATTAGCGACAGAATTAATTACCAAGTCTGCTCGCTTATCCGGTGCCATACACCCAACAACAAGGAAAGCCATAGCTAGTTTTTTGCGCCCAATGAATAGTTACTATTCTAATCTAATTGAAGGCCATGATACACATCCGATAGATATCGCTAAAGCTTTAGAAAACAACTTTTCTGAAGATAAAACAAAAAGAGACCTACAAAAAGAAGCTCGAGCACATATAATACTCCATGAAAAAATCGGTATTGAAATAAGAAATGAGCGTTCAGGCATAACCCCTTCCTCTACTGATTACTTAAACAGTATCCATAAACGGTTCTATGATCTTCTTCCAGAAGATTTCAAAAAAGTTAAAAGTAAGGAAGGAAAAACTAAAATTGTTGACCCAGGAAAACTTAGAGTTGATGAAGTCGAAGTAGGTAGACATATAGGTCCAGCCGCTCAAAAACTAGACCTTTTCATGGATAGGTTTGAAGCATTTTACGACTCAAAAAGCAGCGTTAATATATCTAAAATTAGGCGAATCATATCAATTGCGGCATCACACCATAAGTTAGCTTGGATACACCCGTATCTTGACGGTAATGGTAGGGTAATACGACTTTATTCTGATGCTTGTTTTATACATGAAGAATTGGACTCCTCAGGTCTATGGTCTATATCTAGAGGGTTAGCTAGACAAAATGATGTGTACAAATCTAAATTAGCAAATGCGGATTTGGGAAGATATAACAACTATGACGGAAGAGGTAACCTTTCGAACAAAATGCTAATTGAGTTTTGCAAATTCTTTCTTTCAACCGCAATAGATCAAGTTGATTACATGTATCGCGTACTAAATATAGATAACATGCTCGATAGAATTGAAAATTTTACCGACTTAATGGTGATCAAAAAGAAATTAAAACCTGAGGCTAAATACATATTATCTAATGTTTTTTTGAAAGGCAGAATAACCAAATCTGAAGCGATGCGAATCACTAATTCATCAGACAAAACGTTGAAAGCGCTTGTTGATACACTTATTGGCATGGGCTTAATAGAAGCAGCAAAAGAGAGTAGAAACATGGTATACTATGCAAAGTATCCTGTCAAATATTCACCTATGTTATTCCCAGGAATCTACCCAAGCGACAAAGAGGCCGGTATGATGTAAGAACCTTTGAAGGACAGCCTTCATTATGACTGGCACTGCCAGTATGGCAAATCACCAAAAGACAAGACTAATATTTCTAACATTTTTAAATCCCAAATGTCACTTTTCAATTCCATCTAATGACATTTCACCATTTCCTTCAATATATCCATTTAGATACCACTCTTAGTTAAGAAGTTATTTAGATTTGGGATGGATGTACGGATATCCCATGGTATTTATGGTTATGGGAAATGAACGTGAGGATATCCATTAGTTATGCAGAATAGGAATATTAAACTTTGACTAAACAACGAAAAATATTAATAATTGGTGGGCTAGTGATAATAAGTCAAATCTTGATCTTTCGGGATTACATATCACCTTTCCATTGGGGACAGATAAAAGTAAGTGGTCTCGCCTGTACTTGTCCTGATGAAACAGTTGTGAATGGGCAGTTATATTTAAAATCAATTACTCCCGACAGTCTAAAAAAATATGATTTAGATTATTCGGAGATTTATGTGACAGAAAGACCTTCAACTGATTTCGATCCCATGGGCGTTGACTTATACATAATAAAGGGTCAAGTAATCGGGAAAGAAAGAGTAAGTGAATGTGACGCATGGAATCCAAAAGTAAAAATAGAAAATTGGAGAGAAGTTAATCTCCCAGCTGATTGGGGCGTTAAAATATTGATAGTGACTGAATTATTAGTTTTTGTGCTATTATTAAAGAAAGAAAAAGCGCCTAACAATGTTTAACAAATCATTAGGGCCTATTTGCAGGCTACACGTTTTATACTCACCGTAATCTGCAAGCATACGTAGCATACCCGTTCGGTTCTATATCTAATATTCAAAGAGCATTTATACCCGTTAGGTGTTATCTTTAACAATATGGATATATTTGTACCCGTAAAGGTATAAAAACATGTCAAAAATAGCATCATTTATCAAGTATCATCGCAAAAGGCTAAGTTTAACACAAGAAGAACTTGCCAATAAAGCAGGTGTTGGAATCAGGTTTATTCGTGAACTTGAACACGGAAAAGAAACTATACAATTAGATAAAGTTAATCAAGTATTATCCTTATTTGGATACATAGTATCACCAACAAAAGTAAACATTGACCCGTATACTATTTTTTGGAATTTTTTTAATAAAGCTATTAAAATTATCCTGAACGATAAAACCATAAAATACGGAATTATAATAGAAGAGCTTAAGAAGGAAAATGAAATTTATGCATGGAAATTTGTGCCTAACAATAACGCTATAAAGTACCAGCAAACTAAAGATGATAACCTAACAGAAAACATTCTTCATTCTAATATTCAGAATATTGAAGAACAATAATATGAAAAAAGGATTAGTATATAAAAAGGAAAAGCTGGCGGGTACCATTTGGGAAGAAGAACGGGGTTATCATTTTCAATACGATAAGTCATACTTAAATAATCCAGTGTATGGTGAAATAAGTAAAACACTACCACTGAGGGAGGGTGTTTATGTTGAGAACAATATGATACCTTTCTTTGACGGATTAATACCAGAAGGTTGGTTATTAAAAATAGCAATTGATAATTGGAAATTAAATCCAAGAGATAGAATGAGTCTTTTACTTACGCTATGTCAAGATAATATAGGAGATGTAAGTATTATAAAAGCAAGTTAATATGAAGTGTTTAATATGTTATAAGCCATTAGGTGAGGCAGAGATAGACTATCATCAAAAATGTTTAAAAAAGGAATTTGGCTTAAAGCGAATGCCAATAATAAATATTGACGAAAAAGAATTAAAAAAATATGCAAAGGAGCTAATTGAAACAAGTACTGCAATTACAGGAGTTCAACCGAAATTAAGTTTATGGTTGGAAGAAAGTAAACAAAACATTCGTTTTACAATTGTAGATAACAAGAGTAATTATATTATTAAACCTGCAAGCGAAATGCATCAATCTTTACCTGAAAATGAGGATTTATGTATGCATTTAGCATCTGAATTAAATATTAAAACAGCTAAACATAGCTTAATTAGAACATCATCCGGAAACCTTGCTTACATTACTCAGCGATTTGATAGGGTGAAAGACAGAAAATTGGCAAGCGAAGATTTATGTCAACTTACAGAATCACTTACTGAACACAAATACAGAGGAAGTTACGAAAAAACAGGGCGAACAATTCGTCAACATTCATCACAATCAGGGCTCGATTCTTTAACTTTTTTTGAGCTATTACTGTTTAGTTATATTATTGGAAATGCAGATATGCATTTGAAAAACTTCTCAATGTTAGAAAACATTGATGGTAGTTTTACTTTGAGCCCTGCGTACGATTTATTATCTACATTTTTAGTAATAAAAAATGAACCTGAGCAACTGAGTTTGACGATTAATGGAAAGAAAAATAAAATTAAAAACTCAGACTTTGATACGCTAGCAAAAAAATTATTTCTAAACGAAAAGCAAAGAGATAACAGTTATAAAAAATTGTTTGCTAAAAAAGAAAAGATTGATTGGTGGGTTCAAAATAGTTTTTTACCAAACAATCAAAAAGAGAAATTGCAAGAACTTATTGATACACGAATAGAGTTATTTAACACATAAAGACATCAAGTAAAAAAGTGTATAATTAATTAGGGACATAGAGGTTATCAAGCGGTATCAACCACATAAATTTTGGATGGAGAACTTGATAGGTTTAAATCTCACAATACCATACGGAATAATACACTGACCATTACCTAACCTCTAAATAGCTTAAAGTCCGTTCTACAGTTTTATGGTAGATTTGGAAAAGAATGATTAAATAAAAACCAATCATGAGAACTATTGGACTTATACTCGGCTTCGTTATTTCAACCTCAACTGCTTTCGGTCAACAGTTCCTTTGGTCAACGCAGCATGATTCTGCTGGAACGTATCTTGAACTAGAGCATGTTATTGACAAAGTGCTTGAATACTATGACCATTACGATCTTTACGTTGATGGAACAGGTTTCAGTAAAGTTGGGTTTTTCAAAACTCTTGAGAGCTCTGAGTCATTTCAAAATTCAGACTCTTCTCTATGGATCAATCTAAAGAAAAAAATTCTGGATGTAGATAGCTTGACTGTATTTGCATTTAAAACCAACTTTGGAGAAGGTTTTGTAATCTTGGTTATGTGCATCAGCGCCAAAAACGTTGACTTGATTAGTTTCTCAAATAATTATGAATCGAATCCAATTATGACATTTCCCTCTGATAAGGTGAAATTTGCAAAGTGGTTTAGGACGTTGTTGGAATCATCATAAAGAACAGGACGCTACTCTATGAAACAAATCTCAGTTGTTGCAGGAATTATATACTTCGAAAACGCAATTTTATGTGTCCAACGACCCAAAAACAAATACACCTATATCTCAGAGAAATATGAATTTCCGGGTGGCAAGATTGAAGACGGAGAAACAAAGGAAGAGGCATTAAAGCGGGAAATCATGGAGGAGTTAAATATGACGGTTGATATCAAGTCTTTATACCTGACAATTGTGCATCCTTACCCAGACTTTGAATTAACCATGCACAGTTTTGTTTGTGCTGCTAAAAGCAAAAAACTGACGCTTCATGAGCACATCGCATTTGAATGGCTACCTATTTTGGAATTAAAAAAATTGGATTGGGCTGCTGCTGATGTTCCAATAGTGAATAAATTAGTAGCGAATGAATAAACTAACGGAATTATTTAATGCAAGTTTACAAACCGGGTATGTAGATAAAACCACAATATCCATTGCTGAATACCAACCTGAACTGCTGGTCAATCAAAAGAAGCCACGCAAAAAGGTACTCACCTCAATCATTCATGAACTTCAACATTGTGAGGCATTTTTCATTTCAGTAGCCTTTGTTACCAAAGGTGGTGTCGCTACTCTACTGAACACTCTGAATGAACTTCAAAAACATGGAATTAAAGGCCAAGTATTGGTTTCGCAATATTTAAACTTTACACAACCAGAAGCACTAAAAAGTCTAGCACAATTCAAGAACATTGACCTACGGATCACCACAGAAGGAAACGCACATGCAAAGGGATATATCTTTCAGACCAACACACATTACAATCTAATTGTAGGCAGTAGCAATTTGACAGATTCGGCCTTATCGACCAATAAGGAATGGAATATCAAAGTCTCAGCGTTACATGAAAGTGGTCTCGTTGAAAAAGTCCTAAATGAATTTAAGACTGATTTCAACAGTGCTCAACAGGTGACTGCGGCTTATATTCTTGAATACGAAAAAATATACCATGAGCAATTTCTTTTTAGAAAGATTCAGACTTCCAAAGGTTTAAAAGAGGCTGAAACTACTGTAACTCCGAATTCAATGCAAATGGAGGCATTAGTAAACCTTAATGGTTTAAGAAATGAGAATAAAAACAAAGCCTTAATCATTTCTGCAACAGGTACAGGTAAGACCTATCTATCAGCGTTTGACGCTAAGGCCTTTAACCCAAAAAGATTATTGTTTGTGGTACATCGGTTAACCATAACTAAGGATGCCTTGAACACATTTAAACGCGTGTTTGGGAAGGACAGAACGTTGGGACTGTATTCTGGAAACAAAAAAGAATTGGATTGTGATTTCATCTTTTCTACCGTACAAACCATCTCGAAGACTAGTCATTTAGAAAACTTCTCTGAAACACATTTTGATTATATCATTATCGATGAAACACATCGGTCGGGCGCCGATTCCTATTTACGTTTAATTGACCATTTTGAACCAAAGTTTCTATTGGGCATGACGGCAACACCAGAACGAACCGACGGAAACGACATCTACCAATTGTTTGGCCACAACATCGCTTATGAGATTCGGTTAAACAGAGCTATGGAAGAGGAAATGTTAAGCCCTTTTCATTATTTTGGTGTTACAGATTTATACATCGACGATATTGAAGTAGACGAAAAAACAGAGTTTAACAAGTTGGTTTCAGATGAACGAGTCAACAGAATACTAGAATGTGCAAATTTCTATGGAAGTGATAACGGCATAACGCGAGGACTCATCTTTTGCTCACGAAAAAACGAGGCAGTTGAACTGTCTGCATTATTTAATAAAAAAGGGTACAAAACAATTGCACTTACCGGTGATAGTAAGGATGATACAAGAACCAATGCTATCGAAAAACTAGAGACCGATAATTTAAAGGAAAAGCTAGATTACATTTTCACCGTCGATATTTTCAACGAAGGCATCGACATTCCCACTATCAATCAAATCATCATGCTTCGGCCAACTTCATCTGCAATCATTTTTGTGCAGCAGTTGGGAAGAGGTTTGCGGAAAGTAGACGGAAAGGGATATTTAACCGTCATTGATTTTATAGGCAACTATGAAAACAACTATTTAATACCCATTGCCTTATACGGTGACACATCTTACAACAAAGACGCGTTGCGAAAATTAATGTCGGAAGGAAGTCGCATGATTCCGGGTTCATCGACCATCAATTTTGATGAAATAACAAAAGAAAAAATATTTAAATCCATTGATTCTGCCAATATGCAGTTATTCGCTGATTTAAAGAAAGATTATAACCTCTTAAAATACAAGTTGGGCAGAATACCAATGATGGTGGATTTCATCGACCATGGTTCTCGAGACCCTTATCTTTTCATAACTTACTCTAGATCCTATTTCAATTTCATCGTTAAAGTTGAGAAAGAACACAACGTCCAATTAGACACGAAACTGATCAAACTGTTGGAGTTATTCGGGAAAGAAATCAATAACGCTAAGCGGGTTGAAGAAAGTTTGATACTCCAATTCTTAATTGAAAATGGCAAGCTTTCCATTAACGAGTTAAAAGAGCATGTTCACAACGAATACAAATACGATATCTCAGATGAAACGATTCAGTCATGTGTCTCCAATTTGAATTTTGAATTTATAAGAGAAAAATTGGGTGGCAAAATGCTGTCGGCCAAAGAGATTTATGATTTAGATGTTATTCAAATCAAAAATGGGGCATTTGTATTTTCTAGTGAGTTTGTTTCAGACTTAATAAATGACACTTTCAGAAATTTCCTTATTGATTCAACCACTTATTCTATATATGAATTCGGCAAACTATTTGACGCAAACAATTGGCAAAATGGTTTTGTGCTCTATCGGAAATATTCTCGGAAAGATGTTTTCAGGATTCTAAATGTAAGTGAAAATCCCGTGGCTCAAAATGTTGGTGGCTATTTGGTTAGTCCGGACAACAAGCATTGTCCAATATTCGTAAACTATCACAAAGAAGAGGACATATCGGAGTCTACGAAATATGAAGACGAATTTGCAAATAATAAAGAATTTGATTGGATGTCAAAATCCAATAGAAAAATGGAGAGTAAGGATGTCCGTTCTATTCTTGATAAAAACGGAAAAATCCGCCTGCCGTTATTTATCAAAAAGAACAATGACGAAGGCCAAGACTTCTATTATATGGGTGACGTTACACCACAAATAAATGGCGCAAAACAAACCACAATTAATAGTGACAGTGGTAAACCTGTTTCTGTAGTCAAAATTCGTTTCGATATGCAGAATCCTGTTTCAACGAATATGTACACCTATTTGCACGAAAAGGGTATTGTAGCAGAATCTAAACCAAAAACAAAAATCGTTACAATACAAACACCACAGGTTGAACTTAAATTTAGAAACTCAATACCACTTTACAACTTATATGCGGCAGCTGGGACATTCAGCGAAATGCAGTCGGATAAAGATTTCACATTCATTGACGCTCCAACCAATATTAAAGCTGCGAATGGATATTTCGCGTGCAAAGTAGTTGGTAAATCTATGAACCGTCGAATTCCAAATGGTTCGATTTGTTTATTTAAAGAATATACGGGCGGCAGCAGAAATGGAAAGATAGTTTTGGTCGAAAACAGAGATACTCGAGATCCTGATTTTAATTCTGCTTTTACGGTTAAAACGTATTCCAGTGAAAAAACATTCCAGGATGGAACATGGTCACACAACTCGATCGTGTTACGTCCAAACTCCTTTGACAAATCCTTTATAGACATTGTCATCAACGAACAAGACGCTGAAGGAATGAGGGTAGTTGGAGAGTTTGTAAGGATTTTAGAAGAGGCGTAAATCACTTCCTGTGATTGAATTCTTAATGTTTAATTTTTAATTGATTCCTGCACAAGTCAACAGATTCTTCGTTCTGATGAAGTAGTTTCTAAAAACCTACTGAACCCAACCAAATTTCGAGAGTCGTAGCGTAGGAATCATTATTAAATTAATTAAATTTGGTCAACGCAAACTCCTTTTTACGCTATGGACAATTCAGGCGCTTTTCCCTTACTCGTATTACTGGTCATTGGCTTTATCTGGCTACTTCCCTTTTTTTCTATCATGTTGTCTAGCAAAACAATTGGAGGAGAGAAGCTAGCTTGGATTCTTGCCGTCATATTCATCTCTTGGTTTGCTTGGATATTCTATTTGCTGCTTGCTCCTATTAAAAAGAAGTAAGAACCTCTCATTTAATCCAGCACACGTCAACAGATTCTTCGTAATCTCCTAACGTCGATTTCTCTGAATGACCTACTATTCGACGACAGTGCGAAGCTGAGCGAAGCCCCACAGAAATGCAAAGTAATTTTGAATGTTGAATTCTTAATTTTTAATTAAATCATGCACAATTGAAACTGACATTTGAAGTTTTCTGTAGACATTAAAAAATGCTTTTGTGTGCTGGACACTTGCAGTAAAGCGTGATGGCCAAAAATAATCGGCGATGTGTGATGGCGGGTTTTGGTGGCGATGGAGGAGGGAGGTGTGAGCCAAAACGAAGGGCATTATTATTTTTATGTTTTTTCTTGTTTCGTTCTTTTTTCAAAAAAAGAATGAAAACCGGGTTCAAGGGCTGGTAGGCCCTTAGCCAAATCCCTCCTTGTGCACAACTTGTAAAAAAGTCATTCGCGCTTCTGGCGCCTGCCGAGATGGACGGTTTACCTTTGCACAAACAATAGTCCATTGAAGTCAATTAAAACCGCGTTAATCTCTGTCTTTTATAAAGATGGTATCGACGAATTAGCAACCTACTTACACCAAAATGGCACCACCATTTTGAGTACAGGCGGAACTCAAAAGTATCTTGAAGCACTAGGTATTCCTGTGGTCCCAGTGGAGGAGATTACCTCCTACCCTAGTATTTTGGGTGGACGCGTTAAGACCTTACACCCTGCTGTGTTTGGTGGCATTTTGAATCGTGGTGACAACCCAAGTGATCAAGCACAACTCAAGGAATTTAAGATTGAAAATATTGATTTGATTTGGGTGGACTTGTATCCATTTGAAGAAACAGTTGCCAGCACAACCGACGAGCAAGAAATTATCGAGAAGATTGATATTGGAGGTGTTTCGTTAATACGCGCTGCGGCTAAAAACTATAAACACAAGGTCATACTTAGCGACCAAACCCAAAGTACTGATCTGCTTGCTCATTTAAAAGCAAACAACGGTCAGACTGATATTGCCTACCGAAAGAAGTTAGCATCAGAGGCTTTTAGAACAACAACCGTTTACGACCGTCATATCGCAAATTACTTTGCAGGTAACATGTCGAAGACCTTACGTTACGGAGAAAATCCACATCAAGAAGCCAAATTCGTTGGTGACTTGGATAACATTTTTGTTCAAATTCACGGTAAAGAATTGTCGTACAACAACCTGTTAGACGTTGATGCGGCCATATCGCTTATTTCTGATTTCAAGTCGGAAACAACACCGGTATTTGGGATCCTTAAACACAACAATGCGTGTGGTTTTGCCATTCGAAACACTGTTGTTGAAGCCTATAACGACGCATTGGCAGGTGATCCAATGAGTGCCTTTGGTGGTGTTTTGGTAACCTTGTCGCCCATAAACAAAGCGGTAGCAGAAAGCATGAGCTCTCTATTTTTTGAGGTATTGATTGCACCAAGTTTTGATCAGGATGCGTTGGACATTTTGCAGACTAAGAAAAATAGGATCTTACTAAAATTGAATGATTTCGAATGGAAGCAAACTTCTGTTCGTTCTGTGTTGAACGGGAGATTGATTCAGGAACGTGATTCAGTTGTGGTAGAAACAAGTGATTATAAAGTGGCGACCAAAACAGCACCAACTCAACAACAATTGGCCGATTTAAGTTTTGCCAACAAATTGGTAAAACATACCAAGAGTAATGCGATTGTGTTAACCAAGAACAACCAACTGTTGGCTAGTGGTACTGGGCAAACGTCGCGTGTGGACGCATTGAACCAAGCCATTGCAAAAGCCAATAATTTTGGTTTTGATTTGAGCGGAGCTGTCATGGCAAGTGACGCCTTTTTCCCATTTCCAGATTGCGTAGAAATTGCAAAAAATGCAGGTGTTAAAGCCGTGATTCAACCAGGTGGTAGCATTAAAGATGGGTTAACGATAACCTATTGCGACGAACACAACTTGGCCATGGTGATAACGGGTCATAGACACTTCAAACATTAAACTCCTCAGATACAGGTATTTCGGTTGAAATTAGATGGTGAGTTTTCTAGTTAGAAATTACCATTTCACACCATATTCAACTAATATTGCAGGATTGTATCTTTTTAGGTAGTACAAAGACTTTTATATCAGCTTTTAAATCAATAAATGGGCATTTTTAATTTCCTTACCCAAGAAATAGCGATTGACCTTGGAACGGCCAATACGCTAATCATTCACAAAGACAAGGTAGTGGTGAACGAACCCTCTATAATTGCGATGAACCGCACTACTGGAGAAATCATTGCCATTGGTAAAACTGCTCAGATGATGCATGGGAAAACCCATGAAAATATCAAAACGATTCGCCCGCTAAAAGATGGTGTTATTGCCGATTTTAAAGCAGCGGAACATATGATCCGAGGATTTATCAAAATGATCAATCGGAAAAGCAACTTCATGACGCCTCAAATACGAATGGTAATTTGTATTCCATCAGGCATTACCGAAGTAGAAAAAAGAGCCGTAAGACAATCTGCAGAAAAAGCTGGAGCCAAAGAAGTTTACATGATCCCAGAACCTATGGCAGCCGCTATTGGTATTGGTATCGACATCTCCGAACCAATGGGTAATATGATCATTGATATAGGTGGTGGTACAACTGAGATTGCCGTAATCGCGTTATCTGGTATCGTTTCTGACGAATCCATTCGTGTTGCAGGTGATAACTTTACCGAAGACATTATCGAATATATGCGTCGTCAGCACAACCTTATGATTGGAGAGCGAACCGCAGAACAAATAAAAATTGAAGTTGGAGCCGCTTTACCTGAGTTGGAAAATCCACCTGAAGACTATGCTGTAAATGGCCGTGATTTAATGACGGGTATTCCAAAACAGATCATGGTATCTTATAGTGAAATCGCTTTATCCTTGGACAAATCAATTGCCAAAATTGAAGAAGCTGTTTTAAAAGCATTAGAGCACACACCACCTGAATTAAGTGCTGATATCTACCAAACTGGTTTATACCTAACTGGTGGAGGGGCATTGTTACGTGGTTTAGACAAGCGAATATCAAGTAAATCAAAACTGCCAGTTTATGTAGCTGAAGATCCACTTCAAGCTGTTGTAAAAGGAACTGGAATTGCGTTGAAAAACTTACCGAGTTACAAAACGATTATGCAATAAGAGGTAAATGCAGAATCTTCTCCAATTCTTACGGACGAATTTTCACCTTTTTGTATTTCTCATTCTTCAAAGTATTTCCCTTTTTGCCTTGGTTAGGTTTAACACCTATCATCAATCGGTATTTTTTAGTACGGCCAGTACGGTCAATGGAAACATCCTCACGTCTCGAAAAAATGTCATCAACTATTTTCAACTGAAATCTGAAAACCAGAAGTTGAAGGAAGAAAACATTTTGTTGCGTACACGCAGTACGGAAAACTTCATTTTCATCTCTACAGATACCGGTGTTGTAAAAGACAGCAATCAAGTGTTGCAATATTCTTATATCCCTGCAAAGGTGATTTACAATAACATCCGAAAAGAAAAGAACTATTTCACGATGGATCGAGGCACCAAACACGGTGTTACACAAGACATGGGTGTAATTAGTCCGCTTGGTGTTGCTGGTGTGGTGGTTGATGTGTCAGAGAACTTTTGTATCGCCATGTCCATACTGAACACAAACTTTGTGTTGACGCCAAAAATTAATGGCCGAACACATTCTGGTCAGGTGAATTGGAATGGTAAAAACTTCGCCAATGTGCAAGTCAAAAAGATTTCGGATCAATATGATATTAAAGTCGGGCAGGAAGTAACGACTACCGAATACGGTCACTATTTCCCAGAGCACATTAAAATTGGCAACATCATTTCAGCAGAGAAAAACGGAGAAGACAAATACCTTGAAATAGATGTTGAGCTGGCAACAGACATGTCTCAATTGAGTGAAGTGTACATCATCAAGAACCACTTTGGTGAAGAATTAAAAACCTTAGAAAGTCCACACATCGATGCAAACTAGAGATTGGATACGTTTGTTTGCATCGGGTATCCTAATTTTAGCGATACAGATATTGGTTATAAACAACTTGAACCTAAACCAATACATGTTCCCTCAGCTTTATATCTTATTGCTGCTAACGTTACCCATCAACCTAAAACATTGGGTGGGTTATTTAATTGCATTTGCATTGGGGTTTATCGTCGATAGTTTTTCGTACACCCCAGGTTTGCAGTCGTTTACGACTGTATTTATCATGTTTGTACGACATGCGTATTTCAACACCATTGTAGATAAAGAATGGCTTTCAACAGGCATTCGTCCAAATTTTAGCAATACAGAAACGGGTTGGTTTATTGCTTATGTATCTATTTTTACGTTTGTCTTTCATGCCGTATTATTTGTCTTGGAAAACTTCAGCTTCAGTCATTTTGGAAGCACCTTGTTAAAAATCGGCTATAGTTCAAGCCTTGCGATTTTGTTAATTTTGTTATTCCTCTTTACGTTTAATAGAGAATCAACAAATGACTCATAATCAGAACCGTAGTACATTCATTCGTATTGCCATTGTGCTCTTTGCTCTGATTTTAATATCCAAATTATTCTATTTACAAGTCATCAGCGACAAGTACGCTGAAAAATCGGCAAACATTTCCATTCGTGCTGTAGTGGAGTTTCCTGATCGCGGATTAATTACAGACCGTAACGGAGAAATCATCGTGTTCAATGAAGACGCGCATGACTTAGTTGTTCATTTCCCGTTTAATAAGAAAGGGTTTAAAATCGTAGATTTCTGCCGATTGGTTCGAATGAGTCAAGAAGATGTGGAAGCACAACTCAAAAAAGCCCGTGCAACACGTTATAACCAGAAAGGCTTATTCATCAAAAACGTGTCTGCTCAAGATTTTGCCCGGATTCAAGAAGGACTTTTTAAGTTCCCGCAGTTTTCGATTGATTCTAGATCCGATCGCAAATACAAACACAATGTTGCGGCACACACCTTAGGCTATGTGGCAGAAATATCTAGAAACGAATTAGAACGGGATAAAGAAGATTACTACGACATTGGTGAGAATATTGGCAAAAGTGGATTGGAACGCTTTTACGAAACCTTACTCCGCGGTCAAAAAGGGAAACAGTTCTTCTTGAAAGACAACACCGGTAAGCTCAAAGAGAAATATCACGATGGTGCAGACGACATCGAAGCATTTGTAGGACAAGAACTTAAAACCGGGTTGGACGTGTTGATTCAGGAATATGGAGAAAAACTTATCGCTGGTAAAACAGGTAGCGTCGTGGCGATTGAGCCGAGTACGGGAGAAATATTAGCCATGGTGACGTCGCCAGGTTACAAGCCTGATATGTTTGCGATCAAGAATCTGAGCAAGAACTACGCTGCGCTGGCTTCTGACCAAAGCAAGCCTTTGTTAAACAGAGCGACAACTTCGATGTATCCACCTGGAAGTACCTTTAAAGTGTTAATGGCATTGATTGCGTTGCAGGAAGGTGTCATCACCCCAAACACGCGTTTCTCTTGTCATGGTGGTTTTCATTTGGGTGGATTAACCGTACGTTGCCACAGTCATGCACCAAGTCCGAACGTGCAATACAGTATACAAACTTCTTGCAATGCGTTTTACTGTAATACCTATCGCGAAATATTGCATCAAGAT
>JBLHOC010000037.1:0-22697 GCA_047620825.1 Bacteroidia bacterium
GCTAAACTTTGAACGAAAATGTCTCCGTATAATTCTCTAGTAAACACGTCTACCCAACCAACAACGGCAAATGTTATAAAGTATATGCCAGACTCATCGTGCATTTTGTATTTCCTGCTCATCTCAGATAAATTTGGTTAAGCACAAGTTGTAAACTGGCGCCATTAAAACTAGTAGAATCTAATTTCCAATGCGCATTCTCCGAACGAAGGTGGTTACTCTTCTAGGGGGACTTGTGAAAGTTGAAATAAAAAGTCCATTACCAAATCCTAACAGACCTTGTTAAGCACAAAACTAGCGCAAGTTTGGCACTCGTGCGATTCTGGAAAGCAATTGAGGGTTGAACAGTTGACTAACCGAATTTAGAAAGAGTGAATGGCCATTCCTCTTTTCTCTTTTTCTCTGCTCTTTTAATCCCCTACTCCCTTTCATATAAGAACCAATTGTTTCCTAAACCATTTGTGCTTTTAACGTTGGTCATTCTAAAATCAGGGTATTTCGATTTCATGAAGGTAAAGATTTCTTCAATATTGGCATATTCATAAGGGTATCCTCCAAACCAATCCGTTATGTCGCGTCTCCAATTCATACCACGCTTTTGGTGATACTCCCGAATAATCTTAAATGGATTACGAAATTTCATTAGGCTCGAAACACAAAAGGTGAGCATATAGGTTGGCTCCATTACATATTTTCCTAAGAGTGGAAATCGATTGTGTAATTTTTTGATGGCCAACCAAAACTTTGATCCCAGTAAACCCGTAACATTATTATATATCGCTATGTAAAATTGTCCTTTAGGCGCTACCATGTCAGCCGCATTTGTAATGGCTTCCCACATGCTACCCGTATGATGTAGAACACCCCAAGAATAAACGACATCGAATTGACCATATTTAGCAATAACATCTCTATCCAAAATCGAATCATGATGCACTTCCCAGTTCGCTGGTTTGTCCGCTTTTTCATGCATAAAATCAGTACACTTAACCGAAAAAGGGTCGACATCAATACTGATTACTTTCGACGCATTCATGGCATGCAAAGAGGAAGAGAAAATACCAGAACCACATCCTATGTCTACTACAGTTTTACCAGAGAAATCTGTAGACCCCATAAAATCTTGAATAGACTCTTTTGCAATGTCCAACTTTTGTGGAGTGATTTTTTGTAAAAACGATTGCCAGTTTTTACCAAATGAGAAGGTTATTTTTTCGCTCATGTGATTATCCGATGTTCTTAACAACCCACTTATCTTGGTTGTACTTTGACGGTTGGCAAATATAATTAATGATTTATTTCACAGCATTTTTAGATTAAAATTCTACAAGTATTTATCAATACGGCATGGGTCCTTTAAAGATGCTTGCCGTTGCAGTAAGATCAACTGATTCACAACATTTCAATATATTTGTCAACCATGAAACGAACTACGTTAACCCTAATAGGTGTGTTGATTGTGCTTTCAACACAGGCTCAAAGCAACTACAAATCTGGTATCTTAAATCTTAGTAGTATTTACAAAAACTACATGTTTATGTCAGCGCCTTCTAAGGCACTGGTTAAAGAGACCCAGACAAACAACACAAGTGACAGCTTACGCATAACAACAAGATTTGTGTTGGAAAGTCTCAAGCCAAAAAGTAAAATTCTTAAACCTGAGTTCATCACATTGCCTAACGATCATGTATTAAAATCTGTCTATCTAGTACGTCAATTAAGTCAAAACTTGCGAAAAGAATCAAGTACTAACAATGATGCCTTATTTGATAGTTTGTATAACACAACAATTGATAGGAAGATGTTGGTAAAAGATTATTACAGTGTTGCATTTACAGCAAACGGAAACAAAAACAAACCGTTTAATCTTTCTAAATACAATTTTGACCTCAACACACTGAATCTAAACACCGATATAGAAAAAGGCATATTCTTTCTAACCTGTATGGATGCATGTGGGAGTCAAATATGGGGATTGATGAACATTCCAAAGCCTCCAAATACTGGAAAAGCATCTAGCTTGATAAACAAGTTTCCCGAAATTAACGGTACCGCGTATTACAAATACACTGATCTATATTTTAAAGATTTTATGGTGGTGTATGATGACTCAATCCAAAGCTATAAGACCATATATGTCCATAAGTATTATGATCTTTTACTGAATCATTTAATCTGTTTTAACAAAGAAAACAAAGGACAGAAAGAGATTCAAGAATTACTTTTATCGTCTGTTCTAAAAGACCATAAGCTTTACAAATACACCACTCACAGGAAAACCTTAGAGAAAATATTTAAGAAACAGTAGTTTCCGTAACGTAATAAATATCCATATGCTTCAAGAAATAAATTGGTCCAGTGCTATATTCATTATTCTAGGCCTAACTGGTTTGGTCTATTTTATTGTTGCGCTTATTCTTCAAAAATATCCACCTCAAAACATCAACAATTTCTACGGTTATCGTACCAAATCATCCAGGAAAGACCAGGGCACTTGGGATTTTGCACAAACATTTTCAGCCAAAGTGACACAGAAGCTTGGCCTCATACTTATGGTCTTAAGCTTGGTGGGATTAATTGTTCAAATGAATAATATAATAGAAGTTTTCATCTCCCTTGGCCTGATTGCTGTTTCAGTGATCGTTTTACTTTATAGTATAGAACGCGCAATAAAAAGGAGTGACTAACAGCCACACTATTTTTAATACGAAATCAGCCTTTTCCCTACTGAGGGTAATCTAGCTATGAGATCAATCAAGAGTTAGCGCACATAAAACATGCGGCAAATAGTAATAGATCTTGCTCATGCCCCTTCATAGTCAATTCGTTACAACATATGCCTATCTGCATTTTTAGACAAAGACACCTTTCCTTGTAAAACGAAAGTCACAAGTTGACTAACAAAATGTAGTGATTTCCTATTTTTGCTGGACGACAATTAAGTCGTGATATAAAATGAAACTGGGTCAAAAGTTAGAAAGCTCATGTGCGTATATTGATTTGACTCGAATTCCTTTGGTTGTTCAAACGGTTAAAAACATTAATCCTTCAATTGTCCAGGTACAAGCTCATTTAGACTTGTTTAATCTCATGCTACGTAATACCAGTGGTCCGCTCTATATCATATCTGACATGAAGGTGATGAAATGGGCCAATTTAAAAGCCACAATTTACTTAGGTAAAGGCATGTTTCAATTGGACAAAACACATAGTGGACGTATTCAGCTACATTGTTTTATGTCTGCTGGTCCCTTACTCAGACTATTGATACCGTTGTTTACCATTTTTGCAAAACTTGAAGGGAAGCAGGTATGTAGAAATACGATGGATGAAGCCGTTGATTGGATATCGCTAGAGACGGGCCTTCCCTTTTACTAAATATGACGACCAATCAATCAAATAATTGGTCGCCATATATTCTAGATTCGGATTCCAAATTGATATCCTGGATACATAATCCAATTCACACTACCGTTACTTCCTTTGTATTTGTTTGATGATAAATATTCGTGTTTTGGCGTTTCATTTTCAGACAACCACATGTTTACGGAAACACCTCCAAAAACTTCAATGTGGGATCCCAGTCCTTTTGCAAACGAAAACTTTAGTTTGTTTAATGACTCCCATTCGTTTGCCTCGAAATCATCTGGTAACACAGAATAACTATTTAGTTCTGCATTGAATGAAAACTTATTGGCAAACTCTTTACGCGTACCAATACCATAACCTAGAGCCCAAACCGGATTATCCTTATTCCAGTGCACACCAGCTGAAAATACATTATAAAAGTAATTCGATCCTGTTTTAAAAGCCAGATTGCTCTGAAAAGTTTCATTCGCACTTAATTCAAATTGATGATACCCATTTCTTGAATAAGACAAGAATCCTATAGCAACACCTTCCAACGTATCCGCTATATTTATGAACCCGATTTGAGCCCCTTTCATTTTGTTTGCCACATTTATAAATCCTGAAAGTTGTAAGCCTTGCGTATACCCAGTAGAAACATTAACGAATCCTGCCACTTGATTGCCTTCCAAATCTCCAACGTTCGTGTTTACAAATCCGCTAATTTGAGCCCCAACTAAACCCATTGAGTAATTGGCAAAACCTGCGCCTTGTACACCATGCACAGCTCCCATTGTAGCATTTGCAAATCCTGAGACTTGGGCACCAGACATCGTATCACCTACATAATTGACAAATCCTGCTACTTGACCACCTGTGTGACGTTTGATACTCGTATTGGCAAAGCCTGACAACTGGATCCCCTCAAAATCATTGCGGACAACATTTGAAAATCCAGCCGCTTGCAATCCCCTAAAGGTATCGGTAACGATGTTTGCAAATCCAGCTATTTGAGCCCCTTGAACATTTCCTTTCGTAAAGCCCGCAAATCCGGAAAATTCTAATCCATTAATTCCTCCCGTCGCGCCACCCAAGAAATTAACGGACACATCATATGTTTCATTAATACTATGCGTACCTCCCGAACCAATTGGGTAGATAAAAGTGATTTGCACATTGGGTTGAGTTGATTCAGTAGAATCCCTACTTCGTTGCCCTTTGGTAATAAATGAAGAAAGAATGATAGATGCTATTATTGTTAAATGTTTCATAAAGATTATTGTTTTTCATCTCTATGACAACCAAGGTCGATTATACCCCTATGTTAATTTTCAGTGTTGAATCTTTAAAGCCGAATCGAACGGTGTAAAAAGTTATAGCGGTTAAGCTGATATGCCTAAATTAAAAAGATAAACCGAGTCTATATCCAACCGACAATTGCACCATTCCTTGTTCAACACCTTCTTCATGAAGTACATTGTTCATCACGGGGAAACCATACTTTCCAGTTTCACCATCCAAACGACTGTAATATACATTGATTTCAGGGCCCGCGCTGAGCACAATTTCCTTTCCCCAACGATATCCGAGATATGGCACAAATTGATTCAACAGATTGACAACTTGTTTTTTATACGCTTGCTTATATAAAAAACTAGATTGTACTTCAGCGCCAATGACTAAGCCTTTCTTAAATATATGCCGACTGCCAAGTCCATAACCCAAAGCGATCAAGTCTTCATCTATATGATACCCTGCCGACAGCATATTGTAAAATCTATTTGACCCCGTTTTAAAGACTAAGTTGACAGGTATTGTACTTGAATGATGTAATTGCAGATCAAATAATCCGGATCTTACAATGTTGAGTAAACCTATGTTAATTCCAGACTCAAGCGTATCACACACATTGATTAATCCAATTTGAACGCCATTCAGATGTGTACAATAATTGAGTAAACCAGCAATTTGAACACCATCAACACTTCTTAAAGCCACATTAAACAAACCACTGATTTGTGCGCCATTTACACGACTACCGTAATTCGAAAATCCAGCAATCTGGCCTCCATTAATTTTTTTGGTGGATACGTTTAAGAAACCAGCGATTTGTCCACCATCATTGTCTCGACCAATATTCATAAAGCCCGCTACTTGTAACGCGTGGGATTTTGTCCAAGCACTGTTTAGAAAACCTGAAATCTGAATGCCATCCATACGAGCAGACATATTCGAAAAACCTGAAACTTGAATGCCTTGTACCCTACTTCGAGAAGAATTCATAAATCCAGCCAATTCGATTCCTCTTAGACTGAGGTTATTGTAATTAGAAAAGCCAGCGACCTGAATGCCATTGGTTCTTCCACCTACAAAATTTGTAAAACCAGAAATTTGAAGACCGTTTACATGATATCTAGTTACGTTAGCTACTCCACCAATTTCGAGTCCATTTAACGAATGCGAATACCCCGCAAGGGCGTTAAAAGATAAATTGTTTGATGTAACTCCACCCATCCTTTTGTTTGTGCCTAAGGTGGGAAGAAATGAAACCTGTGCTACTTTATGTTGCTCTAAATTAATGTTCGATAAATGTAAATACGTCTTGTCTGACATAAACATTTGAACCACCACTTGAGAGTCTACTGGATTCTTATCCTCCACCAAATTGAATGAATCGCCAATAGGTTGAAGCTCTATGACTAAATCTCTAATTTCTGCTCGCCTCAATCGGATCAAGGTATCGTGATAGTTTTCTTTCGACACCAAGATATCTACATAATCCGACTTCTCCTTTAGCTTTAAGTCATAAGACCCATCATCAGAAGACATCGTAGTTTTAAATTTATTGACCTCGTAGATGGATGCATTAGAAATTTGATCCCCAGATTTAGCGTCCACCAGTTTACCTGATAAAGCATACTTATGTTTGGAGCTTTTGCTACCATGTTTCTGCTGAATAATGATGTAAGAGCCTCTTTCTTTATACTTTAAATCGGCAGATAAAACAATACTCAATACTTCGTATACGCTTAATTGTGTGGCATGTACCGTTACAAGTTTATCGACGGCAACAATTTCCGTGGGATAGGCAAAAACGCACCCTGCCTCTACTTCTATACGATCAAGCACTTGTTCCAGTGGCTCGTTATCTGCGTTAATTGTGATATTCTTTTTCAGCACATGTTGTCCAAATACAACCGTAACCAGCAATACACTTAACCAGGTTAATACCGCTTTAGCAATCCAATTACTCCGCATTGTATAAGATTACTTCGTTCGAATCTGTTTTAACAACATTTAGATTTAATGTGCTTGCCAAAATATCCAAAATCAAATCAATATCCTGATCTTCAAAACGTACATTTATTTTTCTATGTCTTTCAGTTGTCTCGTCCACTTGAATGTTAACGTCGTACAAATCATTTAACGTTTCGACAATCTCAATAAGCTCTGTTCTTTTAAAGGTCAACTTTCGGTTTCGCCAAAACTGACTCACCACTACCCTGCTCTCACGTTTGAAGAATTTACCTAAGCTGTGTTGAAACACCCCAGTTTCTCCTGCAATCAGTTTAATCCTTTCATTGCGGTACACCAATTCGACTATTCCCGTTTCAACTTGAACTTCAACACTATCTTTACTATGTGCATTCACATTAAAACTTGTGCCTAGCACTTTTATATCAATATCGTTGGCATGCACAACGAATGGTTTCGTTGTGTCTCTAGCAATTTCGAAAAAAGCTTCTCCAGTCAAAACTACTTCTCTTGTTTTACCCCTAAAATGTGTGCTGTATTCCAGCGTTGAGGTTTCGTTTAATTCAATTTCAGATCCATCTTCTAACACGACTTCTTGTCCTGTTTCAGTTGCATGAACCTCTACCATTGGATTTGGTCCTTTGAGTTGGCTAATAATCACAAACGAAATTGTTGCTACGACAGCCAGCACAGCTGCGACTCTTATCAACATTGGCATTCGGCGCATTACTGTTTCCGGTTTGACAATCTTCGAGGCAACATTTGTCCAAGCCGCGTTGGCATCATAACTAAAATCAGCCTCATTCTCAAAGTGATCAGGTACCGACTCCAACCAAATCATTTTAGCTTTGGCATACAGTGCCGCATTCTCGCTCGACTTCTGTTTCCATTTCTCAATCGAACGCATGTCTTCAGCGCTTGCGTTTCCTTCGAAAAACCGCGCTAGTAATATATACGATATGTCATCAAACTCTTGATGTTCCATGCTTTTCCTAACGTAATGACAACTTCATTTTACTTTACCCCTATTTATTTATCAGATGCGACCAAATTATCAGGGCCAGTGGCAAATAACTACCGAGTTCTTTTCTTAATATTTTTAATGCTTTTCCCATATGTATTTCAACCGTTTTGATTGAAATATTAAGTTCATCTGCAATTTCTCTGTATTTCATGTGCTCGTTTCTGCTCATCTCAAATACTTGTCGGCACTTATCGGGCAACACTGCCATAGCCTTGAGAATTGATTGCTGCAATTCTTTTACCTCTAACGTTTTAGACGCCTCTTCTGAGATTGGACTGTTTACAGAAGCGAATTGCTCGTACTTATCGACAACCTTTTGGTGTTTGAAATAATTGAAAGCAGCGTTACGAATTCCAGAATACAAGTACGATTTTAGATTCGTTTGTATGGATATTCGTTCCATCTTATCCCACAAACCGCAAAACATGTCTTGTACGAGTTCTTCTGCAACCTCCGGATTCTGAACATATTTATTTGCGAATCCACACAACTCCGCATAGTACTGTTTGAATACCATTTCAAAGGCAGTTATATCCTTTTTTTGAAGTCTTTGGATTATTTCTTCTGAAGCCGGCATGAATTCGGGCGAAAGATAAGGAACGTTTTATTTCTGACCATGTTCCTATTTAGAATAGACCACAAATTTGTACTGCATATTTATTTTAAAGAATGGTTTGTTTTGACTATCAATATGCATGGGTATCTAGGCTGTTTCTCTGATTGTCACATGAACATAAAACCTTTGTCAATGCACCGACATTTTACAACTTAGTTTGTCAGGTTACATGCAGTGTTTGTAGTAGGCTAGCGTAGATTGACACAAATTCACATCCGGTCAACTCGTTTTTTAGACAACCATTTATCCCTACATTGTGTCTCCTAAATAAACCATTATGAAAAATCCAAACACTAAAACCTTATTTCTTCTATTCACAACCCTTCTCTTTTCATTTAGCCAATGTACTTTGGACAAAAATGACATACAACCAGACTATGAAATAGAAGTCGGTCAATCTGAATCACATGCCATTTCAGGGGTTGTGGTTGACGAGAACAATCAACCAGTTAACAATGCCCGAGTAGAGATTATGGGAAGCATTACTGAAACTGATGAAAATGGATTCTTCTACGTTGATAAAGCCAAAGTGTATTCTAAACATGCTTATGTAAAGGTTGTGAAATCTGGGTATTTCCTTGGTAGTCGTAGTTTTTACCCAACAAGTGGAACCAACATTGTCGACATTAAATTACTAAAGAAAAAGTTAGCCGGTCGTTTCGATGCGACAACAGGAGGAACGATAAGTTTCGAATCCGTGTCCATTGATATGGGATCTGGTTTTGTTACTGAATCAGGAACCACGTATACAGGAAATGTAAACGTAAATGGTGCATACATTGACCCTACCGCTGATGACATCAACGAGATTATGCCTGGAAGTTTACGTGCAATTAGTACCGATGGAGAGTCGCTTTTGGCCTCATTCGGTATGATGGTTGTAGAATTAACTGACGACAATGGCAACAAACTTCAGCTTGCTGAGGGCAATACAGCAGAGATAAGTTCCCCAATTCCATCTGAATTAGAATCAACTGCTCCAAACACCTTACCCTTATGGTATTTCAATGAAGATAAAGGATACTGGGTGAAAGAAGGGGAAGCTAAAAAAGTTGGAAACAAGTACGTAGGCACAGTTAACCACTTTTCGTTTTGGAATTGTGACATCCGAATAGACGCAAGAGAGGCAAACGGCACCATATTACATGAAAATGGGTCTGCTGTACAAAATGTTAGAATTCTGATGAGAACGAGTCAAGCGGGTGATCGACAAGGTAACACCTGCTCAAAAGGACAGTACAAGGGATTAATGCCAATCAACATAAATATCGAATTTAGAATCAGTGGTGGTCCTGAAGGTTTACAAACGTTTATCGTAAATAAAACGATACCTGAGACTGGTATTATCGAACCTATTACAATTCCAGATAGTTATTTCCCAGAGCCCATAGCTGTTACTGGAACTATAGTCGATTGTGATGACAAAACCACAGAGGATGCAAGGTTAGTATTAGGCGGCCGTTACGTTGTACCAACTACAAATGGCACTTTTGCAATTAATCTGCTTTCTAATTCTTCCCATACCATGACTCTAAGACACAAAACAGAATCGTTAAGACAAGATTTGCCAAACTTAAAAGTAGGAAGTTTGACAATGAACCTAGGCAATCTGAAGTACTGCCCTGATAATACAACAACTGATCAACTAGATGTTAACTTTCTTACTAACGTAAAGTCTTTCAAAGCCAGTTATGAAATAGACGGATCTACACATACGATCAATTCTGGATTTAGAGTTGGAGAAAACAAAGACAAAAATCAAATGAGTATTCATTTGGGTGATGTTACACAAACTCAGTATCTAAACATTACAATGTTGTCAGATCTAAAAATGGATGGCCAACCACATTTTTATACTTTTAGCGAAAATAAAATGACTAAATGGCAAATTAACTTCTCAACAGACCAGTCACCTAATGGGCAAATTATACCAAACACCATCCGGATAGATTTCCTTAAATGGGACATATCTCCAGGTGGATACAGTAAAATTGTATTCTTTGGGGAGTTTGTTGAGTATGATAAAGCAACTAAACGTTATATAAACCGCAGCCTTACAAATGGGTTGATTGAATTTACCATGGCAGACTAACGTATAACCACAACTAGAACCAACCATCAAAAGAAAATCGTACCCATAAAAGGGTGCGATTTTTTTTGTGACTGCCTATTCGTCATGAAGTTGACTTTGGCTTGATAATCGCCTAACACCTAACATGAGTGATAAAAAAGTCTCGTTTTTATGGGCTGCCAAGGAGTTTATTTGGCCTCGTAAAGCCATCATTTCGTTAGGTTTAGGTTTAATTATCATCAAGAGTCTTGCTGGGTTAATATTGCCATATGCGAGTAAAACCCTACTTGATGATGTCATTCCTTCTAAAGATATAAATGCCCTTACATCTATTTTGCTGTATGTTGGCTTAGCCATTTTAGTTCAAGCCATTATATCATTTGCGCTTACAAGAATCCTGAGCGTTGAAGCGCAACACCTCATCTCCGTTTTACGTGCTAAGGTGCAGAGAAAACTGTTGACCTTACCCATAAGTTTCTTTGACAATAACAAATCAGGAGCTCTGGTATCACGAGTAATGAGTGACGTTGAAGGCGTTCGAAATTTAGTTGGGACAGGTTTCGTTCAACTCATAGGAGGAAGTATCACCGCTGTAATTTCCCTTATCATATTAATAAATATCAACGCCATGATGACATTATTCGTCTTGGTACCCGTAGCAACCTTTGCCATTGTAGCGTTGAAAGCGTTTAAATATATACGACCTATTTTCCGTGACCGTGGTAAAATTAAAGCAGAAGTCACTGGACGTTTAACCGAAACGCTAAACGGTGTAAGAGTAATTAAAGGGTTTAACGCTGAAGAACAAGAAAACAAAAGTTTCGAAGACGGTGTAGAACGATTGTTCTTAAATGTTAAAAAGAGTTTGACCGCAACCGCGATTATCACAAGCTCATCCACATTTTTATTAGGTCTTGCCTCAGCAGGAATCATGGGTATAGGTGGATATTTCATTATCCAAGGCACCATGACTACTGGAGAGTTTGTTTCCTTCACGCTATTCCTTGGATTTATGATTGCACCAATTGTACAAATGAGCAATATTGGATCTCAGCTAACCGAGGCGCTTGCTGGATTAGATAGAACGCAAGAGCTCATGAATATGACTGAAGAGGATAACTCCGATGAACGCACCAAGATTTTACAAACGATAAACGGTGATATCGAGTTTAAGGATGTCTCATTTAGTTATGAAGAAAGTAAAGAAGTACTCCATAACATTTCGTTTCAAGCAAAAGCTGGAAGCGTTACCGCATTGGTCGGGTCTTCTGGTTCTGGAAAGTCAACCATTGCAAGTTTAGCAGCGACTTTTTTAAATCCAACACAAGGAATCGTCTCACTTGACGGCATTGATTTAGCCAAAGTTAACCTCAGTAGTTATAGAAGTCAACTTGGTGTGGTGCTTCAAGATGATTTTTTATATGAAGGTACCATACGAGAGAACATACTGTTCCCAAGACCGAACGCAACGGAGAAAGAATTACTAGATGCTGTTCAGGGCGCCTATGTGGACGAATTCACGGATCGTTTCGATGATGGCCTTGACACTGTGATTGGAGAGCGTGGCGTAAAACTATCAGGTGGTCAGCGTCAACGTATTTCCATAGCACGTGCTTTATTGGCAGATCCGAAGATTATCATTTTGGATGAAGCCACATCAAACCTGGATACCGAGAGTGAATCCTACATTCAAAAAAGTTTAAGCAAATTGATGAACAACCGGACAACGTTTGTCATCGCACACAGATTAAGCACCATCCAACAAGCCGACCAAATATTGGTCATTGAAGATGGTAAGATTGTGGAGCGTGGAAATCATACTGGACTGTTAGAGAAACAAGGTCGTTACTACGAACTATACACATATCAAAGTCGTATCTAAACCCGATTAGGGGAATAATCGCAGGCGATGAACTGTCATTTGTCATAAAATTCGGTATCGCCTTATTCTATTTTTGGCAACAGCATTATATCTTCCTTGATCATTAATCAATTCAAGGTACATGCCTATGGGACAGGACCTAGCCACTTCTCAAGTTTCGAAAGAAACCCGAATACAATTTATTCGACATCTGCTCAATGATATTGAAGCTTTGGACAAGATGATTGAACAAGGTATGATTGAATCTGGCGTGACCAGAATTGGTGCTGAACAAGAATTTTGTTTGGTCAACAGCCAATGGCGACCAGCACAAAACGCACAAGAAATATTACCGCTACTCAATGATCATCATTTTACAACGGAATTGGCCCGTTACAATCTTGAAATAAATCTTGATCCAATTGAGCTCGTTGGTAATTGTTTTACGACTGTGGAAACCCAGTTGCGAAATTTCCTTTCGAAAGCAAAAGATGTCTGCGACTCAAAAGACACAAACGTACTGCTCACAGGTATCTTACCAACCATTAGTAAGACCGAACTTCAGTTCGACTACATGACCCAGTCACCCAGATATTGGTCAATGAACCAATTGATTAAGGAATCAAGAGGTTCAGACATAGAGCTTAAAATTCGTGGTGTAGATGAATTGTCTGTGGTCCACGACTCCGTACTTTTTGAAGCTTGTAACACCAGTTTTCAACTGCACTTACAAGTCGATCCGAAAGATTTTACGTCAAGTTACAATTGGTCCCAAGCCATTTCTGGTCCCGTTTTATCCATGTGCACCAACTCTCCCATTTTACTTGGTCGTGAACTCTGGAGCGAAACACGGATTGCCTTGTTCCAACAAAGTATTGATACACGGAACGCTTCTTACGCACTTAAAAACCAAGAAGCTCGAGTTAGTTTTGGAAACCAATGGTCAAAAGGAACCGCTGCCGACATATATAAGAATGATATCGCCACGCATAAAATATTATTAGCTCGAGATGTTGAGTCTGACTCCTTAAAAGAATTGGAAGAAGGTCGTATTCCAGCATTGGAAGCACTTTGTTTAAACAACAGCACGATATATAGGTGGAATCGCCCCTGTTATGGTGTTGGAGGTGGCAAGCCACATTTAAGGATAGAGAATAGATACATCGCATCCGGTCCAACTGTTATTGACGAAATGGCAAACTTTGCGTTTTGGGTTGGATTGATGTTAGGGCGTCCAGCGAAATATGATAACATTCAAAGTCAAATGGATTTTCGAGATGCTAAAGCAAATTTCATTAAGGCGGCCCGAAATGGCAAGGAATCTATGCTACTTTGGGACGGTGAGTTAAGGTCAGCGCAGGACCTGACAGTGAATACCCTCCTTCCAATGGCTTATGAAGGATTACAAAAAGCGAATGTTGATTCAGCAGATAGCACACGACTTCTAGATATAATTGAAGGTCGGGCAAAGGGCCAAACTGGTTCTCAGTGGAGTGTTAAACAGTTTCGAGCGTTAAAGAAAACATTAAAAACGGATGAGGCTTTGGTAGGATTAACTAAAAACATGTTCAAGATGCAACAAAGTGGATTGCCATGTCATGAATGGGACACCAATCAAACGTTCCATCTATCAAACAAGGATGCTTTTCGGGTAGGTCACATCATGTCAACAAAGGTGTTTAGAGTCAACCACAATGACCACGCTGACTTGGCTACTTCTATTATGGAATGGAAAAACATCCACCATGTACCAGTGGAAGATGGATCAAGCAACATAAGTGGTTTGCTCACCTGGACACACATGAAACGGCATAAAGAAAATCAAGGTGACCACTTACTTCTTGTGGAAGATATAATGACAAAAAAAGTTACTTCTATTCCTCCAGAAATGGATATCGCTGAAGCGATTAGGATTATGAAAAAACATGAATTTGGCTGCTTACCTGTAGTACGAGGTACCCAGATGGTGGGGATAATTACTATCAAAGATGTATTACCTTTCGACCAAATCAATAGTCAAAAATAACCGATGTTGTATTTAACAAATAAACCATCTGATATACAACTTCTAACTTGCACCCCTACTGTTTTTGACCTTACAAATAGTACTCAGAAACAAGCCTTAGAATCATTACTTGAAAATAAACCATACATACAAGTTGTTGATGAAATTGAGGGTCAGCTACTGGAATTACTCAAACTGAGAAGTCCCCGAATAAGATTCACGACTGAAGCTTTACATCAAGCTGTAGCCGATTATCTAGGAGACACGCCCGTGAATGACTATGGCGTTTGGGTCTATTATTCTTGGCTCGAAAAACTAGTTCACATTTTATCTGAGAACGACTTTATTGAAGTAAGAACAAATAGAAATCATTACAAGATAACACCTGAAGAAGAAGCTATTCTAAATGAAAAAAAGATAGGCGTTATTGGGTTATCTGTAGGCAAAGCTATTGCGTTGACAATTGCTACCGAAAGAATATGTGGGGAGTTGGTTATAGCCGACTTCGATGTGATTGAACTATCCAACTTAAACCGTATTCAGACTGGTGTACAGAACCTCAATACTAAAAAGACAGTTGTAGTTGCTAGAGAGATTGCCGAGATAGACCCATTTCTTAAAGTGACCTGTTTTCACGAAGGGTTGACAGAAGACAACCTTGATGATTTTTTCCTCAACCACGGAAAACTGGACGTTTGTATTGAAGTCTGTGATGGATTATTAACGAAAATACAGACAAGGCAAAAAGCAAAAGCATTAAGGGTACCCGTTGTTATGAATAGCAGCGATAGAGGTACAACCGATGTTGAACGGTATGATCTAGACCCTAACTGGCCCATTTTCCATGGACTGATTGATCATTTAGATCTTTCGAAAGTTAAGGAAGCCAAAACGAATGAAGAAAAGGTACCATATCTATTACCCATGATTGGTATTGACACTGCATCAGAAAGGTTGCGCGCTTCTATTCTAGAAATTGAAGGCACCATTACCACATGGCCTCAATTGGCCTCAGGTGTAATTTTTGGTGGTGGAATTTGTACCGACGTTTGTCGTAGAATACTGTTAAACCAATATACTAAATCAGGTAGATACATAGTTGATGTTGAAACCATCATAAACGACGATGTTGAAAACGACATATTAAAAACGCAACTGGATGAGTATTCTGTTGCTGATCCAAAAATTAGTTTGGATGATTATCAAACAGAACTCAAGGAGGCTCGAGAAAAACTTTTAGGTGTGTCAAGTTGACCAGCATTGGCTTTATCACCTGCTGATGTTTCATTTCTTGTTGAACACGCGACTCAAGCACCATCTGGAGGAAATGTGCAACCTTGGAATTGGGTATATCAAGACAAAACCCTGTTGCTCTTTAATGATGTAAATAGGTCTGCGTCTGTACTGAACTACAACAGCACGGGATCATTATTAACCTTTGGGGCATCCATTGAAAACCTAGTCCTTGCATCAACCAAAAACAAATGGTTTGCAGACATCACATACTTCCCTTTAGGCACAGACAATCAGCTTATGGCTAGTATTGTGTTTAGTCCTTTGGAAGAAACGACAACCCAACATCCTTATCCGAATTTAATTGATTCGGTGTTTCAAAGAGGTACGAATAGAACCCTTGGTAAACGCACTGAGATTGCAGACCAAAAATACTCCGAGCTTTCTAACATAGTATCGACAGTAGAAGGTGCTCAGCTCAAAATATTTTCAAGTGATTCGGAACTAGATAGCTTTAAATCAGTTTTAGGTGAAATTGATAAATTGTTTATGACCAATCAAACAGGTCATGCTCATTTTACAAAGGAAATTAGGTGGAGTCAGAAAGAGGCGGAGGAAACGAGAGATGGCGTCGATATCAATACCATTGATCTTACACCAACTGAAAGAGCTGGACTTATTTTGGCGCGGAATTGGAATGTGACCAAACATATTAAGAAATGGAAATTGGGTAACGAATTTGGCAAGCTGTCTCAAAAAGCAGTAGATGCCGCTTCATGTTTGGGTATGATAACCATGCCAAGTCGCAGTCCAATAAATTACATCAATGGTGGAAGAGCCGTAGAACGTTTATGGCTTGCGGCTACTGCAAAAGGTATAGCATTACAACCTATGTCGATATCAACCTTCTTATTTGCTCGTATCGATGATGACAATTTTGAAGGTATTGAAGAAATAAGAGATGGCATTGTTGGAGAATACAATAAAGTGCGTCAGCTCGCTGACTTGCAAGAAAACGAAAAAGACGTATTCTTTTTTAGGCTTTCATTAGCCCCAAAACCAGATGTTTTGGCATTGAGAAGAAAACTAGAGGATGTACTAGTAGTTAAATAGACTAACCTACAGATTTTGGTCCTAATACCTGACAAAGCGTTTCAATCAATCGCCTTAGATCCCCGCATTCACGAACCTTACTAATTCTAAGTTTCTCATTGAAAATTAAAATATTATCTCAGTTACATTCGAGGTGATAATCTTCAGAATGTGTCAAAATATTTGTTATCTCAGGGGTTAGAAACTCACTCATTTCAGAAATGCTTTCAGCTTTGACAAGGAAGTCTTTTGAAAAATCCTTGTATATCAAATAGTCAATGTCTTTATGACTTGGTATAAGTTTTTCAAGAAAACTTCGTTTTTCGATGGTAAACTTTGGAAGCCCAATGGGCACTCTAATCAACCCTACTGTGGTACGATATTCTTCTGTTGACATAAAAGCGCCCTCATCAAAAACAACATCGTTTATTTGCCATTGTAGTCCATTGTTCGAACCATAAATACCATTTGAAATACGTTCCATCGGTCTCGACTTAAAGAAATAAAATGATTCAAAATCCTCGAAGTTTTGTTCTGGCCGGTATTTAAACGTTAAACCGTGTATTTCCGAAAATGCCTTTAGCCTAGTCACCCTAGGGCTTTGTTTTGCAATAATGAATGGAATCACTTTTAAAGCCAGTTTATGATTCGTCGAAGAAGCATGACGACTGCCCCGATTATTTTCATCGACCCACTTTTTGACTCTAATCGTCGTTCAAAATCATATATGCTTTCAAGCACCGTAGCATCAACTAGCGAAGCCTCAGAAACGTTGACATTCACGTTAGCGTCTAATGGTATTTTATTATATAGTTTATCTAAACTTAAGACACTCAAAAAATTTGAGACACCTTTAATTTTTAAGTGATAGTCCCCATTTTTTTGTAGTTCCAATTTGGTTCCCGATTTGAAAATATTTTTAAAAAATATTGATACTGGCAACCTCGCAACAAGAATATGAACCAACAACACCAATAGCATTCCTCCAAGAATACCGAACAACAGATTGGTGAGCAGGGTAATAAGTAAGGTTCCAACAAAGAATATTAATTGCTCAATACCTTGATCAAATACATGCTTAAACACCCTTGGTGATGTGAGTTTATAACCCGTATAGACTAAAATTATAGCCAAAGCACTTAGCGGTACTTGCTGAATTACTGGGGCCAAAAAGAAGATAAATATTAGAATGATTATCCCGTGATAGAGATTTGACCATTTCGTTTTCGCATTGTTATGGACATTTACTGTACTTCTAACAATCACTGTTATAATCGGTAATCCACCAACCAAACCAGATACCATGGTACTTAAGCCCACACCAACCAAATCTTTATTCAGGTCTGTTCTACGTTTATATGGATCCAGTTTATCGACCGCCTTTGCGCTTGCCAACGTTTCTATACTAGCAATCATAGTAATAGATAAAACTGAAAGCCAAAAAGGCAACGTATTGATTTTGCTAAAATTAGGATACGCCAATGCATCCATAAATGAATCCGGAATATCAACCAACAAGGATGGCCCTACAGCATATGCTTTATTAAAAATGTGCAACACATGTGGTTCAAAGAAATTAAAGGCATACACAAATGGTATGGACAGTACTAATACCCAAAATGGAGCAGGCAAGAAATGAAATAGTTTGTAACTGATTTTAGAGTGAAAAATCATGAGTAGTAATCCACTTACAGAGATGATGGCGACAAAAGGATTGATGTTACTTAGGTTTCGCGTAAAATCCAAAATAATGGCAATGGCTTGGGTTGCTTCTGTCGTGGTTCCAAATGCTATATTAATTTGCTTCGCAAAAATGATAATACCGATTGCAGCAAGAATACCGTGAATAACAGATGGATGAAATACATCTGCCAGCCGACCTAATTTAAAAAAGCCGAGCACTACCTGGATAGCACCAGAAATAACGATTGCAGCCAACACGTAATTTAAGGCTTGACCTGAACCGTCATTCAATGCTGCAATGGATCCAAGTATAACGGCTATAAGACCGCAGCTGGACCATTAATGGCCACATGACTTCCTCTAAAGAATGTAGTTACAATTCCGCCAATGGCCGCTGAGATCACCCCTGCCATAGGTGGCACGTCAGACGCAAATGCTATACCCAATGCCAGTGGTAAGGCTACTAAAGCCACACTAACTGCTGCTATGAGGTCACTTTGCCAATTCTCGACCAATCCCTTAAGGCCTGACTTTGGCACAATGTTATCAATCCCCTTTTTTTTTTGCAATAGGTACTTTTTAAGGTTTTATTTCCGCTCAGATGTTATATGGGCTAAATACGTTTTTTTACGTTGGCAGTTATTTTACTGTCAATTGCCTTTCAATCTCTATTCATAAGTAAACAAGTTCGAACTGTTGAAGCCCTTATGTTTTGATACCTTTGCGAACCATAATTCAATAAGTTTGAAAACCATTAGTCACACGCTATATCAGTACTTGCTTTCATTAGGCTTAACTGAGGCTACAGCAAAATACACCAATATGATTATTCTATCGGTGGTATTTCTAGCCATACTCCTTTTATTAGATTACCTAATGCGAAAGCTTTTGGTGGCCCTCATTACCAAAATTGCACTTAAATCTAAAACACGATTCGACAATTTTCTTGTAAAAAATCAGGTCCCTAGAAACTTAGCGCATATTATCCCTTTGATTCTTGCATTTAAGGTAACACCTATTGTGTTTACTGATTTCAAACCATATGCAGCGTTGATGGATAAAGGGTTGCAAGTTTGTGGAGTCATCTTAACACTTCTAATTGCTAGACGTGTATTGAACACCTTAGAAGACTACTTTAAAACAAGACCAACATTCAAAGACAAACCAATAGACAGTTACATCCAGGTCTTTATGATTTTTGGTTGGATTCTAGGAATCATCTCCGTTGTTGCGATTCTAACTGGGATGGAATTATTGACTTTTGTCACTGGGTTAGGTGCTGCCTCTGCTGTCATTCTGTTGATATTCAAAGACACGATTTTGGGTTTTGTCGCAAGTATACAAGTATCCATTAATGACATGGTACGAATAGGCGACTGGATTACGTTCGATAAATATGGCACGGATGGAGACGTTATTGAAATAAACCTAGCCACCGTAAAAGTCCAAAACTTTGACAAAACGATAACCACTATACCGACATATGCTTTAATCTCAGATTCTTTTAAGAATTGGAGAGGCATGATGGATAGTGACGGAAGAAGAATTAAGCGCTCCGTAAAAATTAAGCAGGACAGTGTCCGATTTGTAAACGAGGAAGACTTGAAGCGACTTGGTAAAATACAACTGATTTCAAGTTACATCGAAAGTCGACAAAAAGACGTTGATAGCTACAACAAGGATAAAAGCATAGATACATCTTTATCCATTAACGGTAGAAACTTAACCAATATCGGTTTGTTTCGGAAATACTTAGAAAGCTATCTCCAAAACCATCCAGCTATTAATAAGGACATGACTTTAATGGTGCGTCAACTTGAACCTACCGGACAAGGCTGGCCTATTGAAGTGTACGCATTTAGTCAGGACAAGCGTTGGGAGAATTACGAGTATATCATGGCAGATATCTTTGACCATATCGTTTCTTCAGTTTCATATTTCGATTTAGAATTGTTTGAGTTTCCGAACAAAAACTTTGTAAATCCGTTGGCTTAGATTCCACTAATTCCTGTTTGATTGAACAATCAATCCACTTATATTTGAGCCTTTTAGTTAAGAATTGAACCATGGCACTTATCGATCGTTTAGTACAATATTTCAGCAAGCCTCAGGCCGAAAAACAGCCAGTTCCAGAAGGGCTTTGTCCAAACTGTTGGGGCAATCAGCAATACGACAAGGTTGTACGCGAAATGTTTATCGATAAACAAATCGACGTGAACAACCATGAAACCAGTCACGCATTCATACAAAAATTTGTAGTTGAGCGGGTAAGTGGAATTACGTTGAAAAAAGGGACCAATGGTTATGAATGTCCAACTTGTAAAATCGTAGCTTAGTTCAGAAATGGCTGGTCGACTTAAAAAAATATTATCTGACGGTAACTACACCATGATGCTAAAGTCGTTTATAAAAAATGGAGAATATCTCATAAGCGAACTTAATCTTCGTAAGAATGATGCCTAAGGATTTAACAGATCTAAAAATCCATCTGCGTGAAGAATTACTTGAAGGAAATCACAAGTCCTTTTGGGAAGAGACCGCAAATCAATATGCGAATGATGAAGTGGTGACTCAAATATTTTTTGACTTTATGATCGAAGGTAAAGATCGACTAGCTCGGACAACATCAGAAGTCATCAGACACATGTCGGACATCAATCCGAAAATTGCTCTACCATTCATAAATGACTTAATCAAAAAGCTAGATACAGACTGCCATGATGGGGTTAAGCGATGTATTTTCAGAATGTTCCAGCGGACTACTTTTACTGAAGATCAAGCTGGCAAGGTGATTGAAGTTGCATTCGCTCACTTACAAGACAGGTCAAACCCAATTGCCGTAAGGGTTTTTGCGATGACCACCATCTATAATTTATGTAAGACTTACCCTGAACTTTTTACTGAGCTTGAAGCCTACATCACTGAAAATTTAAGTGAGGAAAGCACCGGATTTCAGAACAGAGCTAACAAGATATTGAACCGAACTTGGAAATGACCAGACGCCTAATTTGCCTTTTTGCTTTCAGCATGTTGTCTTCAGCGCAATATGTATCTGCACAGAATATTTTCGTCAAATATTTAAAACATACGTTGATGGACACTAGTTCGCCAGCCAAGCCGAAATTTATCGCTTATCCGACTCTGGCGTTTACACCAGAAACCAATTGGGAAGTAGGCATTAGTGGATTGCTGGTATACCGCGCGAAACAGGACACCACAAACCGTTTGTCCGAGTTAAAAACGTTTACGTTTGTCACTTTAGAGCAGCAATATGGTACCATTTTAGAACACGCGCTTTATACCCATCAAAACAAATTTTTCTTTTTGGGTGAGTTAAGGTATCAAAACTTCCCCATCACCTATTTTGGAATAGGTCCTAATACGGTTGCAGATGAACATGTAGTTGTAGACACCAGGGAATTCAGGTTTAGAGAGCGTGTACTTAGACAAGTCGCTCCATCTATATTCACGGGGTTTGAATTTGACTTTCAACGATTGAGTAAAGTGAATTTTGAGTGGGATGGCAATCAAAGTATAATCGGAATACCGAGAGGGAGCAACGGGTCGACCAACCTTTCTTTAGGTTGGGGCTTGTTGTATGATGATTTACATAACGTGCTTAATCCACGCCATGGTAAATATATGGAAATCGCATATTTAGGAAGTAATACCGCTTGGGGAAGCACTTATACGTTTAACACATGGTTTACAGACTTTCGTTTTTATCGCCCGATAAAGCATCGTAATGTATTGGCGACGCAGATTTTTGGCCAATTTGGAAGTGGCGATGTGCCATTCAATGAATTAGCCCTTATGGGCGGAGAGCGATTGATGAGAGGGTATTATCTCGGTCGATATCGGGACAACAATTTACTTGCTGGTCAGGTGGAATATCGCATGCTACCTTTAAAATTAGCTAAACGGTGGGGTTTTGTATTTTTCGCGGCAGGAGGAAGTGTCTTCCCTGATTTTAAGTCATATCAAGACAGTCCGTACCGATGGGCAGCAGGTGGAGGTCCAAGATTCTTATTATTCCCTAAGAAGGATGTGTACAACAGATTGGATGTGGCCTTTACTTCAGAAGGTGTTGGTTTCTACTTCCACATAGGTGAAGCCTTCTAATTCAATAAACGTCCGTCTTTCATAACGATTTTTCGATCCGTACTGTTAGCCAGTTGCTCGTTATGTGTTACAATGACAAATGTTTGCTTAAACTCGTTTCTTAAATCAAAAAAGAGTTGATGTAAATCATTGGCATTTTCGGTGTCTAGATTTCCTGAAGGTTCATCTGCAAGAATCACAAGTGGTTTATTCATCAAGGCGCGTGCCACTGCAACCCGTTGTTGCTCTCCCCCACTCAGCTGATTAGGCTTGTGTTGCATTCTATGAGACAACCCCAAAAAATCCAATAGCTCTTGAGCCCTTTTCTCGCTTTCTTGCCTAGAATTTTTAGCAATGTACGCTGGTATACACACGTTTTCAACTGCTGTAAATTCAGGTAATAAGTGG
>JBLHOC010000038.1:0-22202 GCA_047620825.1 Bacteroidia bacterium
CTCCTACCGATAGATTACCAACTGATATAACGGGCACATCAAATGAAACTGATTTCAGGATCTCTTTACGAAATAAAAAATTGCGTACTTCCATGATCAGTCCATAAACCAACGACAAAGGCCACAATATCCATCTTAACTGTTTCAAGTGAGGCAAATTTAACCCATTACCTCTGAATATATTTGAGTCGATTTACACCTCTATTCCCTGATTTTTCTGTTGCTTTGCTGTACAGGTTCTAATACCGATATCCGCTATGAAACTGAATCAAATTACAAAAATACTTGCCGAATTAGCTCCGCCTAGCTTACAAGAGTCTTATGACAATGCTGGTTTAATTGTGGGTCAGCCAGACCAAATTGTTACTGGAATCCTGGTCGCCCTTGATGCAACAGAAGCAGTGGTTGATGAGGCGATAAAGAAAAACTGCAACCTCATAGTAGCACACCACCCAATTGTTTTTAAAGGTTTGAAACAGTTTAATGGTAAAACATATGTGGAGCGAACGATTATAAAAGCGATTAAAAACGACGTTGCCATATATGCGATACACACAAACCTTGATAACGTATTGGAAAATGGTGTTAATCAAAAAATTGGACAAAAACTTGGTTTAAAAGACGTCCAAATATTAGCGAAGAAAAACGAAACCGTTGTTAAACTTACGGTATACGTACCTAAAGCTCATATGGTATCCGTACGCCAGGCTATTTTTGATGCTGGTGGCGGCCAAATTGGCGCGTATGATCAATGTGGATTTGTAAGCGAGGGTTTAGGGAGCTTCCGAGGAGGTGAAAACACAAATCCTTTTGTTGGCACTAAAGGAGAACTTCATGTTGAACCAGAAAGTAAGATTGAAGTGGTTGTCCCTAAACATCTGCAAGAAACTGTGGTAAACGCTATGTTGCTAGCGCATCCCTATGAAGAAGTAGCGTTCGATTTACATTTGTTGCAAAACAAATCGATACACATTGGCGCTGGACTTATTGGCACCTTGCCGAAACCGTTGTCTGTAGAGGCCTTTTTGTTAAAACTAAAATCCGACATGAACGCCGTAGTTGTAAAACACACCAACACGCAGAAAGATAAGATTAGTCGTGTAGCATTGTGCGGGGGTTCGGGAAGCTTTTTAATATCCAACGCAAAACGTGCTGGTGCTGACGTATATGTTACTGGTGACATCAAATATCATGAGTTTTTTGATGGAGAAAATGACATGATGATATGCGACATTGGGCACTATGAAAGTGAGCAATTTACAATTGAATTATTACGTGATTTTTTATCGGAAAAAATACCTAATTTTGCAGTCCTTTTCACGGAAACACTTACAAACCCGGTAAATTATTTTTACTAATTTATGGCATCAATAGAAGAAAAACTTCAGGGTCTTTGGAATCTACAAACCATCGACAAGAAATTAGATCGATTACAATCAGTTAGGGGCGAGCTGCCTATGGAAGTTGCTGATTTAGAAGATGAGTTAGCTGGACTACAGACTCGGTTAGAAAAATTTGAGCAAGAAATCGCTGATTTTGAATCAAACATTGTGGCTTCTAAAGAAAAAATTGGCCAAGCTCAAACGCTAAGCAAACGTTATAACGAACAGTTAAACAAGGTTAAAAATAACCGTGAGTATGACGCGCTGAACAAAGAAATTGAAATTCAAGGTCTAGAAGTTTTAGCAGCTGAAAAGAAAATCGGTGAATTGCAAAACAGCATTCAACTTAAAAACGAGTTGGTTGTTGAAGTGAAGCAACACTTAGAAGGTCGTAACATCGACTTGGTAAACAAGAAAAAAGAATTAGAGGAAATCACTGCTGAAACCGAAAAGGAAGAAGGCAAGATCTCTAAGGAAAGAGATAAGTCATTAAAAATAGCAGACGAAAAACTATTGAAAGCGTACGAAAGAATTCGTAAGAGCGTTTTTAATGGTCTTGGTGTTGCTCCAGTACTTAGAGGCTCTTGTGGCGGTTGTTTCGCTAAAATTCCACCTCAGTTACAATCAGACATCCGTCAGAGAAAGAAAATTGTAATTTGTGAACATTGTGGTCGTATCAACGTTGACGCTGACATGGCTGGGATTGTTGAAGCTGTTGAGGAAGAAAAACCAAAATCAAGACGACGCAAAAAAGCGTAATCTTCTTTTCCCTTTACTTTTCTTTGTTAATTCGTCATGGACAATCAATAACTTTGTCCTAATGCAAAAAGTCATACGCTTTGGAATTTATCTTGGCCTGTTTCTTTTATGCCCGTTATCTAGTGTGGCTGCGTCTAGCATAGACTTCACCACCAAGTGTGTATCAGCCCAACAATTCATTTATCAACTTAGGCTTGATGAAGCCAAAGAGATATTAGAGCTGGAACAAACTTCCAACCCGAAAAATGTCGCCATCGATTACCTTATGGTTGTTCACGGCATGTTGGCTTATATCACAAACGAATCAAACCAGACCTACTTTGACTTTGATTCACTAAAAAATATAGCCCTTGATAGAGTTTCTGATTGTCCTGAATTAAATGGGAACAGAGATTTTCTGTTAGAAGAAATATACTTCTACGCGTCTGTTGTTAACGGCAAAAGAGGTAATACCATCGCAGCGGCTAACGACGTTAGGAGTTGCTATAAACACGGCACGAAAGTCATTGACCAATATCCAGATTTTCATGCTGCGAAAAAAACCATTGGACTATTGAGCTCGGGTTTTGGAAGCTTGCCAAATACTTATCGTAAGCTCATACAATTTTTTGGATATCAATCGAGCGTTGATCATGGCCTAGACCTATTGGATGAATTCATATCAACAAAAGACACTCGCCCAGAATGGACCCTAATGAAAAAAGAGGCCAAATTCTACGTGGCCTCCATCCACTTATATTTAAAAAACGATAAGATTACAGCGTGGAATATGGTTGATGGGCTCACAACTGACTATCCAACCAATCCATTAAGCGGCTTTGCAAGGGTAAACTTTGCAGATAAGTGCAACCGTAACAATGAAATAATTAAGGTGGTGAAGGCCATTCCAACAACAAAACCTTATGAGCCCATACCCTTTCTGACATTCATGTTGGGCAAGGCCAAATTAAATCGATTAGATGCAGATGCCGACACCTATTTATTAGACTATCTAAACAAATACACCGGTAAAAGTTACGTGAAGAGTTGCTATCAAAAACTGAGTTGGTATGCTTTAATTAACGCCGACAGTGTGCAATACAATACGTATTTAATGCTTGCTAGCCAAAAAGGCAATACAGCTTTAGAGGAAGATGAACAGGCCAACAAATATGCTTACGCTGGTTTAACACCAAACGTTGAATTATTAAAAACACGACTGTTGTTTGACGGGGGATATTATGATAAAGCGTTGGACATTATCAGACCCCTAAAAGTAAAGAACTTCTCTACCGATTTGCAAAAAACAGTGTACTTCTATCGTAAAGGACGGGTGTATGATGCCTTATTAAAAAACGATCTCGCAGAAGCATTTTATTTAGAAGCTATGTCGGCAGGAGAAACGTTACCTCAATATTACGCCTCATACGCCGCACTATACCTGGCTGAACTCATGGAACGACAAGATGATTTTGTGAAAGCCAAAACCTATTTTAAAAAGGCGATGTCGTTTGGCGATAACAAGGAGTATAAAAAAAGCATAGAACATCGTGCAAAAAATGGCCTTGATCGAATTGAATAGATATCCAGAATCTCCTTTATTTTTGACAACTTGAAAAAACAATTACTGTTTCTTTTACCATTTGTGCTCTTTGCTTGTAAGGGTCAAACAAATCAGCCTGTAAACACCGGCACATATGTTGACATACATGCTTTTTTTGAATCAGAAGTAGCACGACTTACTCAGGATAGTTTTGGTGTTTACAAACGTACTCGTATGGACAGTACATCGAACGCAGATAGCACTGACAATCCTGATTGGTCAAAAGAACTTTATGCGTTTCTTGATTTCAATATCAAACCAACTGTTTGGACGACTGATTTCACAAAGATTGAAGTTGAGCATGACCCCAATGAGGTCTCAGATGTATATGAGACAACCAATTCAAAACAAAAAATAAAGACCTTTAAACTAAAGCTGAACGCAACTGGCGATATCATACGTTTTTCTACAGAAATCATTGAAAAAGGCAAGATTGCAAACACCACTACTTTGCTTAGCTATACTAAAGATGTGGGATATTCCCTAAAAGTAGATAGACAAACAAAAATAATGGGCAACGAGTTTTACCAAATCGTTGGACAGTTTTACAGAAATTAAATTATAACATTTAACACAAGAAATATGACAAAGGCATATGTATTTCCTGGCCAAGGAGCTCAATTTTCTGGAATGGGCAAACCACTTTATGATTCAAACCCAGAGGCCAAATCTCTTTTTGATCAAGCCAATGACATTTTAGGATTTTCTATTACGGATGTCATGTTCGAAGGTTCAGATGAAGACTTAAAACAAACAAAAATTACGCAACCTGCGGTTTTCCTTCACTCTGTAATTTTAGCTAAGACGATTGAAGACTTCAACCCATCAATGGTTGCAGGCCACTCATTAGGTGAGATATCTGCCCTTGTAGCCACTGGTGTTTTAAGCTTCGAAGACGGATTAAAGTTAGTTAGTATACGTGCATTAGCCATGCAGAAAGCTTGCGAACAGAATCCTTCAACGATGGCCGCTATTTTAGGTTTAGAAGATGCTGTTGTAGAAGACGTCTGTAACAGTATTAGTGAAGAAGTTGTCGTGGCTGCCAATTACAATTGTCCTGGGCAACTTGTAATTTCTGGTAGTAATGAAGGTGTTCGGATTGCTTGTGAAAAATTATTAGAAAAAGGTGCCAAGCGTGCGCTACCATTACCTGTTGGAGGGGCATTCCACTCTCCGCTTATGGAACCAGCCCGTGAAGAATTGGACAACGCCATTACAAATGCAACTTTCAATACGCCTATTTGCCCAGTTTATCAAAACGTATCAACTGTTGGCGAAACGGATCCACAAACCATCAAAAACAACCTCATTGCTCAATTGACTGCGCCTGTTAGATGGACACAAAGCGTTCAGAATATGGTTGCCGATGGTGCCACTGAATTTATTGAATTAGGCCCAGGGAGAGCGCTCCAAGGGATGATTAAGAAGGTTGATCGCGCATTACCTGTTAGTGGTGTGAGTTAATTGTAATGTTTAATTTTTAGAGCTTAATTTTTAATTGAGTGGCGGTTATGCTTTCATTCAATCATCACAGATATTAACTGAAGTCCGCTAATCCTCATTCTACGATTACAAATTAAATGTGATTCTTCGCTGTGCTCTGAATGACGCATAGCGTACGCTGACTTGTAAATCGTACCGAGCGATGGCCTGACAGAAATGCGGGCCAGCGGTTGGGTGAATTTCGGGTGCCTCAGAAAATCAATAAAAGTGCTTGCACTCTTTTATTAGATTTTCTTGGTATCTGAAAGAGCGCGTGGATAGCATATTTCTGTCGAAGGCTTTTTGTTTCTTTTTTGGCCTACAAAAATGAAAATCGGGTTGAAGGGCTGATAAGCCCTTAAGTATGTCTATGTATCGTAATTCTTTGCTGCGCTCTGAATGACGCATAGCGCACATTGACTTATAAATCGTACCAAGCGATGGCCTGACAGAAATGCGGGTCGGGTTATGGAACTGATAAGCCCTTAAGTATGCCTATGTCGTGACTCTTCGCTGTGCTCAGAATGATAACAATGAGAATTCAATTACTTGATAGACTCGAGTATTCCATTCAACGTTTCACTCGGTCGCATCGCTTTAGACGTTATTGCTTCGTTTGGCAAATAATACCCTTCAATGTCTACTGGTGATCCTTGGACACCTATAAGTTCTGCGTTAATTTTAGCTTCATTCTGCTTCATCGCTTCCGCAATTGGTGCAAATGAATCCCTCAAACCTGCATCTTTCGATTGATGAGCAAGTGCTTCTGCCCAATACATCGCCAAATAAAAATGGCTTCCTCTGTTGTCTATCTCACCCATCTTTCTAGCCGGTGATTTGTCGTTTTCTAAAAACTTCTCTGTTGCTTCATCAAGCGCATCAGCAATAATTATGGCTTGAGGATTATTATATGTAGAACCCAAATGCTCGAGTGACACAGCTAAGGCTAAGAATTCCCCAAGGGAGTCCCATCTTAAATAATTATCTTCAACAAACTGCTCAACGTGTTTAGGTGCAGATCCACCAGCCCCTGTTTCGAACAAGCCTCCACCATTCATTAACGGCACGATAGATAACATTTTTGCACTCGTCCCTAACTCTAAAATTGGAAATAAGTCTGTAAGATAATCCCGCAACACATTGCCGGTTACCGAAATCGTATCCTCTCCTTTTCTAATGCGATCGAGTGTATAAACTGTGGCTTCTGTAGGGTTCATGATTTGAATATCTAAACCACTCGTATCATGATTTAGCAAATACATATTGACTTTTTTAATCAACTCTGCATCATGTGCTCTATTTTTATCTAACCAAAATATGGTTGGAACACCAGTCGCTCTTGCACGGCTAACGGCCAACTTAACCCAGTCTTGAATTGGTGCGTCTTTAACTTGACACATGCGCCAAATATCTCCCGTCTCTACATTATGCTCTGTTAGTGTATGACCACTCCCATCAACAACACGTACGACACCGTTTGCTTTAATTTCAAATGTTTTATCGTGACTTCCGTATTCTTCCGCTTTTTGAGCCATTAGCCCAACGTTTGGGACTGTCCCCATGGTTGTTGGATCAAACGCGCCATGTTTTTTACAAAAATCAATCGTTGCCTCATATATGCCTGCATAACTACTATCAGGGATAACCGCTTTTGCATCTTGAGCGTTCCCTTCAGCATTCCACATTTGCCCACCATTTCTGATCATGGCTGGCATCGAAGCGTCAATAATTATATCACTAGGCACATGTAAGTTTGTTATGCCTTTATCCGAGTTGACCATGGCTAACGCTGGACCAGTTTCCATAGCAAACTTAATGTCAGACAAGATTTCTGCTTTTTTCTCAGGTGTTATTTCATCAAGCTTTTGAAGCAGGTCTCCAAAACCATTGTTCAAATCGACTCCAATTTCAGTAAAGGTGGCTTCATGTTTCGTCAGTAACTCGTTGAAAAATACTGAAACAGCATGTCCAAATATGATAGGGTCTGAAACCTTCATCATGGTTGCTTTCATATGGAGCGAGAACAACACACCTTTTGCTTTTGAATCCGAGATTTCATTTTGAAGAAAACTTATGAGTGCTTTTTTACTCAAAATAGTCGCATCAATCACTTCACCAGCAAGTAAGGGCGCATCTGATTTTAACACCGTCACAGCACCGTTAGGTGCCACATGTTCTATTCTAAAAGTTGTCGCATTCGACAATGTCACTGATTTCTCGTTCCCTCTAAAATCACCACCATTCATTGTTGCCACATGGGTTTTGCTATCAGCACTCCAAGGGGCCATTCTATGCGGATTTTTCTTTGCATAGTTCTTTACTGCCTTTGGCGCACGTCGGTCTGAATTCCCTTCACGTAATACAGGATTAACAGCACTTCCTTTCACCTTGTTGTATTTGGCAGCTATCGCTTTCTCTTCTTCAGTATTCACATCTTCAGGGTAATCTGGTATGGCGTAACCTTTTGATTGTAATTCCTGAATCGTTTCTTTTAATTGAGGAACAGACGCTGAAATATTTGGCAACTTGATAATGTTTGCTTCTGCCGTTTTTGCCAACTCACCCAATTCTGATAAATGATCGGCTACCTTTTGGTCTTCTTTTAAGTATTCAGGAAACTGAGATAAAACTCGAGCAGCCAAAGAGATGTCTCTAGTCTCTACATCGACGTTTGCCGCTGAAGTAAAAGCTTGAACAATAGGTAGAAATGAGTAAGTCGCCAACATTGGCGCTTCGTCTGTTTTGGTGTAAATAATCTTGTGTGACATGGAACTTATTAGAGCCACAAAGATAATTGGAAATAGATATTTAAAACGTAGATATTTAGACTAAACCAACGCTTTAAAAGTCAAGGAATGATTACTCTTCTTCCTTTAAAAGGAACAGGATTTCATCATCCTTTTTCATCAAATATTGCTCTCGAGCAAATTTTTCAAGCATCTCTTCATCAGTGCTTAATTGACGTTTTTGTTCTTTAAGTTTTACGATTTCTTCTTGATAGAAAGTCTTTTCTTTTTCCAACGCTGTGATTTGCTTTCTCAACTTATACTGGTAGACAAAATTATTCTGGTCGAAAAAAGTTAACCACGCAGCCAATACGACAAAGACAATGACATAACGATTTTTGTAAAGCGGACGCGACATAAAACAAAGCTAGGGTTAGTGCTATTACTTTTTTAGTTAAGAAATTAACAGCTTTCTAAAACTGTACTATACAACCGAAGATATTTGTTTATCGGCAGATTTCATCCGCTCAACAACAACATCTTGGCCTAACAACTCAAGCATATCGAAGATTGGTGGGCCACCTGCTAATCCACTGACAGACAGTCTTAAAGGTTGCATGATCGAACCTGGAGAAACATCTTTGGATGCAGCAAAATCACTAAAAGAAGCTTGAATCTCATCCGCCTTAAAATCTACTAAGCCTTCAAAAACTGTTGCCAACTCTTGCATTAATGCAGGGACGTCGTTTTTCCATTTTTTACTCACCACTTTTTCATCGTATGATGTTGGTGTCGTAAAAAAGTACTCCGAAACTTCCAAAATATCAGGAGCAAAGTTGACTTTCTCCTTCACCATTGCGACAACCTTTAATAAATACGCGTCAGTTGTTTCCCAACCTTTTTCGTCTATTGATGGTCTGATTAATGCTGCCAAGTCTTTATTGTCCATGGCCTGCAGATATCTATTATTAAACCATTTGGCTTTGTCCGCATCAAATTTGGCGCCACTTTTCGACACCTTTTCTAATGAAAATGATTCCACCAATTCTTCCAAACTAAACACTTCCTGATTGTCCGACGGATGCCAACCTAACAGGGCTAACATGTTCAATACGGCACTTGGCAAGTATCCACTATCTCTATAACCTGAACTAATTTCGTTCGTTTTAGGGTCTGTCCATTGCAATGGAAACACTGGAAAACCCAAACGGTCTCCATCTCGTTTACTCAGCTTACCTTTCCCATCTGGTTTTAACAAAAGCGATAAATGGGCAAATTTTGGCATGGTTTCTTCCCATCCAAAATATCGATACAACAACACATGTAAGGGTGCTGATGGTAACCACTCTTCCCCTCTAATAACATGAGAGATATTCATAATATGATCGTCTACCACATTGGCTAAATGATACGTTGGTAAACCATCTTGTTTTAATAATACTTTGTCATCCATCTGACTGGTATGAACCACTACCCAGCCACGTACTTCGTCATGAAACCGGACCTCTTCTTTTCTTGGTAGTTTAATTCGTACCACATAAGGATCACCGTTCTCCAAGCGTCTATTCACATCATCCTGACTTAAGCTCAACGTATTTTTCATACTCATTCTTGAACTTGCATCATATTTAGCAGGCATTCGTGCAGCCTCTAGTTTCGTCCGCATTTCATCCAAATCCGCTGAAGTGTCAAAAGCATAATATGCATAACCGGCTTCAACCAATTGATCCGCATATTGCTTGTACATAGCCATGCGTTCGCTTTGACGATAAGGTGCAAATTCTCCACCTTGTACGACCCCTTCATCAGGCGTTATACCTAACCATGCAAGGGATTCATTGATGTAGTCTTCCGCTCCAGCCACAAACCTTTTTTGATCTGTATCTTCAATTCGAAGAATAAAATCTCCACCATGTTTTTTAGCAAACAAGTAATTATATAATGCGGTGCGAACACCACCGATGTGTAAGGGTCCTGTCGGACTTGGCGCAAAACGTACGCGTACTTTTCTATCCATGAGTAAATCGCCGCAAAAATAACCCTTTGACTCGGTCAGTAAAAGCCCCACATTTCGATTATTTCCATACTTTTGTATTGCTTATCAGCTCTATGGAATCTTCCTTTTTAGTAATTTTTCTTACACTCCTTTTATCAGCTTTCTTTTCTGGGCTTGAAATCGCGTTTCTAAGCGCAAACAAATTGCGCATTGAGCTAAAGAGTAATCAAGGCGTTAAGTGGGCAATGATATGCGCCAAGTACCTCAAAACACCTTCCAGGTTCATCAGCACCATACTTGTTGGTAACAACATTGCCATTGTTATTTATGGTTTGGCCATGGAGAAATTACTGAACAAAAGTCTGTCGGATGTATTTGGACTTCATTTGGAGGGATTAGGTCAGATGCTGCTCATTACCTCTATCTCTACGTTGGTGGTATTGGTGTTGGCAGAGTTTATACCCAAAGCCTTGTTTCGAATCAATCCCACAGGCATATTAAGCATCCTGATATACCCATTTCAGTTTTTTGCGAAGATCCTTTCACCTATAGTAAAGTTAACACTGTGGATGGCAAAAAGTATACTTCGTATTGTTTTAAAGAAAGAATTCACAGAAGAGAGTCCGACGTTTAGTAGGTTAGACTTAGACCACTATATCACTGAAAGTCAGAAACATAAACACGAAGATGACAGAGATGTTGATACCGACATCCTGAAAAATGCCTTGGATTTTGGTTCTGTTCAAATACGTGAATGTATGGTCCCAAGAACAGCCTTAGTCGCCATTGATCTAAATAGCTCCGTTGACGAATTACTGACCATTTTCATGGAAAGTGGGCACAGTAAGATTCTTGTTTTCAGAGAAACGATTGACAACATCATTGGCTATGTCCATCACATCGATTTATTTAAAGAGCCCAAAACAATCAGTTCGATACTTATTCCGATACTCATCACAAACGAATCTAAGTTGGCGAATGAAATGTTAAACGATTTCACGATGAATCGAAAAAGCATCGCTGTGGTTGTTGATGAGTTTGGCGGAACGTCTGGCATAGTGACGACAGAAGATATCATTGAAGAGATATTTGGTGAAATAGAAGATGAACATGACGACCTGACCAATGTCATTGATAAAAAAATATCAGACTTGGAATATGAATTATCGTCTAAGCTCGAAGTAGATTTCTTAAATGAAAAATACAATCTTCAAATTCCTGGAGGAGATTATGAGACGTTGGGTGGATTCATCATTTCTGTCTATGAAAGCATTCCAAACGAAGGGGACATCATTGATCTTGGTCGCTTTGTTTTCACCATTCTACATTCTGAAGATCACCGTATCGAAACAGTACGGTTGAAGATTGATACTTCTGAGTAATCAGGCATTGAACAGATGAGCACATGCATATTTGAGCTCTTTTTATTGATTTAATAAGACATTGCATTCAAGCTAGATTCTTATCTTGCAATCCAATAAACCTTCGTTTTTAGTCAACATGAAAATCACAATCAGCTTTTATGGTAAGATCGTAGTAGTTGTGTTATCTTTAATATTCGTGGCAAGAACAAATACTTTTTGTCAATCCATAGAGCTTCTCAAAGATATTAGGACGCTCGAAAACGGAGAAAATGGTTCTGTTCCTTCATCACTATTTCATGCTGGCGATCGTTTCTATTTTTCCGCATTTCAAGAACAAACCGGGTATGAGTTATGGATTACCGATGGCACTGATAGAGGCACATATAAACTCAAAACCTTGCTGCCCCGCCCTCGTCTTAGTTACGAGCAATTAGGGGATTTGATGGTATTTACTAGTCGCAACCATTTTGGAATTGAAAACCTCCGGTATACCGATGGAACGGTAAAGGGGACGAAACTTATCACTGAGTACTTTTGGTTAACAGGTGCGTCCAGAATTACCTCAATGAAAGCTGTGAACGACATTCTGTTTTTTACATTAGTACATATTGATACAGGGGAAGAGTTGTGGCGTACAGATGGGACGAAGGACGGCACTTACATAGTGCAAGATTTAATGCCAGGAAAAGCGTCGTCGTCACCTAAAGAACTAACTGCAGGAAAGGACGTATTGTACTTCAGTGCAGACCACCCAGAGTACGGTAGAGAATTATTTTACGTTAAAGTACCACCATCTAAAAAATCAAATACCGCCTCCGAAGATCCGTTTGAGGTGTTTCCAAACCCTTCAACAGATCACGTTCATGTTGAATTCACAAATCATAAACCTGGACAAGAACATACCATAGCACTGTACAACGTATTAGGTCAGAGACTATATTATGTTGAGTCTACGTTAAATCCAATATATATAGAAACAGCTGTTTCACCCCTGGAACTTATCTCATGAAGGCTGATGACTTCGAAGTAAAAAAGGTTGTTATTTATTGACTCCAAGTTCTTCAGATTCTTCGCTCTTCCTGCGTTATCGGTTTGATGGATTGAAGGATTGAATGGCATCAAGAGCAAAGTGATAAAACATTAAACATTAAGCATTAAGAATTACTAGTTGCCCGTCAGGGCCTTCATCATCGTCTGATCCACCGCTTCAAACAGCTCCTCGGGCTTTTTAGCCTTCCAATTCCACGTAGATTCATCTTCTTCTTCTAGTTTGATGAAAGTATCAATACCCGCCTCTTCCATTTCTTGTAAAATGTGATCTCTGAAATTCAAAAATGAGACCCAACCTCCAGGTGTATCTTCCCACCACTCTTGATAATACGCATCGTCGCTGGCATGAAAATTTAATACATTCTCCCCAAGAATAATAAACTTCTCTATACCCAAATCAACCATCTCATCAATCACCTCTCTTTTAAATATGGCAATGTCATTGTGGATGGTATCGTTCCATTCGCCAATCATTTCTATAATGGCATATTTTTCTTCGTAATCAACAAACAGAATTTTTGTCAATAAGGTTTCACTACCAAAGAAATCCCACTGTGGATGCACCAAATAGTTGTAAATCTTATTGGTGAATTCAAACTGGCTGTGTTGCGTTTTATAAAACGGGCTATTGGGGTCGGAGCTCGCTTTGTACACATGTCGCCATAAAAAATGGGGCTCAATCTGATGCATATGGAATATTCGAATCTTTTATTATATACAAAGGACGGTTCTTAATGTTTTCATTCATTCTACTTATATACTCTCCAATGATGCCAATACCGATGAGTTGGATGCCACCAATAAAGATCATAGTGACCATCTGTGACGCCCAGCCAGACTGATAATCTTCTGAGTAAAACTTAGAATATAGTGTATACAAAATCAGGATGAATCCAATGAAAGAAAAAACGAAACCTGAAATGGTCGCAATTTTCAAAGGCCAATTACTAAATGAGGTAATGCCATCCAGTGCTAAACGAATCATTTGGGTGTATGAGTACCCCGATTTACCGCTCATGCGCTCCTCTCGTTTGTACGTTACGGATGTTTGATTAAAACCAATCCAAGAAATCTGACCACGCAGGAATTTGCGTCGCTCATGCATGTTGATGAGTTGTTCAACCACCTTTCTGTCCATGATTCTAAAATCACCTGTATCCAGTGGAATATCAAAACTTGTGATTCTATTCAACACGCGATAAAACCATTTGGCTGTGGCCTTTTTAAGTATCGACTCACCCTTGCGGCTCTCTCGCTTGGCATAAACAACCTCAAAGCCTTCTAAGCTTTTAAGATACAGTTGCTCTATGACCTCTGGTGGATCTTGCCCATCCGCATCAATCATAATCACTTTATCGCCAACGGTAAAATCTAAACCAGCACTAACTGCCACTTGATGACCAAAATTTCGACTAAAATTAATGTATTTAACATCGCTGTGTTCGGTCGCTAAATGTTTCAAAATGGCTTCGCTATCGTCTGTGCTCCCATCGTTTACATATATAAATTCACGCTCTACGTTTAACTTATCGAAAACCGTTGACATCCGACTATACATCGGGCGTATGTTGTTTTCTTCATTGTATATGGGAATAACCACAGATATCATGCTTCAAATAAACGACTTTTATATGCAAACTGATGTACCTAAACGTCAACTTACTCGTATTATACTTACAACACAACCCTAATTTCTTGTCACTCATGTAACCTGTTTTATCCCGTCATAAAAATCACGTAAACCCTCTACTCACATTCCCTTTTTGTGCCCATTATTATTAAATTTGGGCATCTTAACCTTAAAACAAATTATATGTCAGACTCCTTTGATTTATTGGATCAGCTTGATGACCAAAAAAAAGTAGAAACTCTTAAAGCCAAAATAGAGAAAAAAGGTGGTAAGGATATTGCCTCCAAGCTAGACCAAATAGAAGCAGATATTGAAAAAGCCGTCGGTGAAAACCGTTCTGGTGAAGAGATCATAAATGGAATAATAAATTCCAATTTCAATGTGCTTAATGGTGACGTTGAAGCCACCGAACAAGATTTACAAGAATTAATGTTACACCTCCGATCCATGCTTGACAGCTGTGGTGGAGAATTTTCGAAACTTCAAGAGTTAAATGCTTCTGAGCAAAAACTAGTTGAGCTTGCAACAAAAGCACGAGAAGATGCAGAGTTTGAATCCAAAACTGCGGAGAACATGTCAAATGCCTGGAACATTTTATTTGGGTATAAGAACTCCAAAGTACGCAAAACTAAAGCTGAGCTAGCTCGAAAGATTACTGGATTAAAAGAGGCTGAAGAGGAAGCACAGCGTCTATATCGAGATCGATTAAAAAATGCTGACATAGGAGAAAGCTTAAATAGAATTATCAGTCAGGTTCAAGGCATGATAGGTATTGTAGAAAACATGATACTTGATGTGGACGTCCAAATTGTATCGCTAAAAAACCGAAAAGAATTGGCCTTTGAAACCAAAGAGAAAGCAGCGACCATAATGGAAGATCGCAAAGCTGATCTTGAAACAGTCGAAAATAAATTAAAGCTATCGGAAATTGAATTAACCGAATTGCCGAATAACAGTCCTGAGTATACGGCTCAAGAAAAGAAGGTTGCAGATTTTAAAGAACAACGTGCAGACTTGAAAGGTAGGTTCAACATTGCACTTGGAATTTTCCAATCTAAGGAACGATTCGTTGATCAGATTGTGATTCACCTTGAAGCGCAAACAACAACAAAAAACAACTTAAAACAGCTTATCGGCCAACTTAAAAGTGATACCGAAGAAAGAGTTGCTACGTATGAATCTGGATTACAATTGATTCAATCTGCTACGGCACAGGAAGCGGCTTCGATGTATGAAGAAGCTGGCGTGAAGACCGATCAAAAAATAACTGAAATCGCTGCTAAAGTATTAGTTGGTTCTGAGAAAGACAGAATCGAAAGGGTTAAGAAACATCCAAAACGTATGACGGAATTACATCAGGTGTTGGTGGCCATGGCTGCAGCAACTGCTAAGTATAAAGAAGAAGATACCAAGATCATGAAAGAACACAGCAAGAAATTCGGTATCGACGTATCTGAAACTTTTTCATTCAAATATGAAGCGGGTGAAAGCGAGCCAACAAACAATGATGCCCCTGACACTGGTGGTGACGGCTCTGTTAATGATTTAATGGATTAACGATTCTTTGTGAAGACGATAGACATTAACAACCACTTTACCGAATTAGACCGTAGCATTTTAGCTGGTGAAAATGCATATACGGATTACTTTAACTATGTGAAAAATTGTCTGGAAATTCTGCTGAGTTCCTTTGATACTATTACCACTCAAAGCTCTTTAGAGACAAAAGTTTTAAAGCTCTTTTCACAAAAGTTCCTGAATACCATTGAGGCATTCCGACTGAAGTATGCTTATGATACAACCAATGCCATGTTGGTTGATCTGACGGAAAGTGGCTTTCCCAATTTCATGGAGTTTAAAAAGTTAAACGACGACATACGCAGGAAGGATAAAGAATTAGCAAAATTACCAAGCAAAGATTCTTTAAAACAAAGCATCCTCGATCACATGGTTCGAAAAAAATCGGACCCCATTGAACTGCTCAATCAGCTGAGTAAATCAAGTTACTATATCCGTTTACAATGGAGCAACCTGTTTACTGAATTTACACCGGGTACGTTGGAGTTACTTAACCAACACACGGACGAAAACAAGACAAGGACCTACTTCTATTCTTGGGCCTCTTTTGATAGTGTTACGAACAAGCCATACATCTATACCATGGTGTTCGACAACCCTATGATTGCGAAAGAACCGACATCGGATGTAGACAAAGATCCGAATTTTGTAGAAACGATTAGAAAAATAACTCATAATTCGTCACCGCTAAAAGTTATAGCGTCTGACATTGACAATGCCTACGAAAACATAATGCCAAAGGTGTTAAAACGAATTGAAATTGGGCCCATATTTGGTAAGTACAGTCGCGACAAACATGATTACACCATTATGTTACGGAAACACTTTTCCGAGGACCAATTTGTAATGCCGTATAAAACAGAAGTTGTGTTTTCAACTGGAGAACATCGCACAAAATCTTTCCTTTCGAAGGGAGAACTACGACAAATATTTCACATTGATGAATCAAACAAAGAATGTATGGAACGGATGATTTCTGACATGCATTCGTACTTGATCACCTCACATGAAGTATTGCAATACCTGAACGACACCGAACCAGAAATGCTAAAAAGTTTGGCTGCTCCTGTTTTTGTGTACAATGAGTGAGTGGGGAATAAAGAAATAACAAACGCACTGACGCAGTAACACATTTCTGCCTTAACGCCTTTAACAAATGGAGAAACAAGAATCATCCTTACTGAAAATAAAAGAAGAAGACTTAGTCCAATATAAAGACGACGTCACGAATTACTTGAAGCAAGTTGGTTGGAAACCCGACAACAAAACTTCAAGTACAAGTGGCATCAATTTAAACTTTCTAACCAACGTCAATAAGGCCATGGACCTTGCACAAGAGGATGAAGTGTCCGTATTAAAGGAAGCCATACGAATAAGCAAAGACCGTGTGATTCTATCGAGCGCTAGCAGTCATATTCTAAATGCCGTTAGAACCGGATACTGTATTGGAAAGTATGTGGCTAACCAATATTCCGATGCCAGTGGTCTAGAACTTCTCCAACAAAAAAACCAAAACGGTTCGCTGCATCAATCTGAATTACCTGAGTTCCACGATAAAAGTCAAACTCAAAGCGCGGTGCTTCTTTTTGCTGCCGCATCCTATATCCAATATGCCTTACAAGACTATCTAGCCGATGAGGTTTCTTCGATTCAAATAGATTTCGGGGGGATTCCGGAAGTCAGTTTAACCAGGCCAAGCAAAGCGATACAATGTAGTTTATACTATTACGCAGCCTATCTGGAACGATCAGGAATTGTAACAACAGACTTGCATTTTGTTAAATTAACGCTGCTGTATTTTGAGCGGTTGATGGAAGAAATCGTGCTGCGTAGAAACGCACTTAAATATGCTGACGCCTTCTTCCAAAATCATTACAAACTAGAGAAAACGGAATTTGTGCTTCAGGGCTTTGAAACACAATCTTCTGTTCGCGTTAAAGGGATGCAATTCAATCCCATTAGAATGGAGGCGATTGTTGCCAATAAACAAGCCAAGCATTTGTTTAAACGTTACGCAGAAAGATTACTATGTTACGATTTTGACGCCAAGAAGAATCCAATCAATGAGTTGGGTGGTTTACCTTCAATAACCATGGCCGACGGCAAACCAGGTACTGGTAAAAGTATGCTGATTGCAGCTACTGCTACATTAATTCAAGAACGCTGTGACAAACTTGGTTATCCCTTTTTGTTTTGGCCTTTACCAGAGACCATTGTTTCTACTTTTCAAGGTGGAACAGCAGAGCGCGCAATGGAGTGGTTCAAACCCATGCAGGATCCGAACAAAATAGTTTTTGCTCCAATTGATGACGCGGAAAATAATTTAGAAGAACGCACCAGACAAGGTGTGTCTGCTGGGGTTCGTGAATTTATTGGTGTGTTCCTTAGAAATACGGAAGGTGCTTATGCGGTTAATTTCGGAAACAGATTAATAAGTCTATTCACCAATATTCCAGACCAAATAGACAAAGCTGTTTTGTCAAGAATACAAATGCGGATTTCCATGGAGGGCGCTTCTAGTAAGTATGATTTCATGGATCAAGATTATTTGTGGTGGAAGAAATACACGGAGCTCGATAAGAAATTTGTGGACAATGACGATCCAAAGGATTACAACTATATGGAAGCCCAAAAAGCAGCTAAATCCATCAACGAATTGGTGAACAAAAACTATGTTTTCCAACTGCCTGAAGTAGAAGAGTTGTTTCATAAAACTTCCAAAAAAATAGATGAGGACGACCATGAATTCTTTGGTCTGTTTTACAACCAAGTACTAGAAAAATATCCTTTCTTTTCCTCAAGAGATTTACGCAACATTCAAAAAGCAGTAGATGCCCGCTTAATTGATTTTGACTTACCAGAGGTTTGGTGGGACAACAGCGGCGATTTCTTTACACAACCGTATACCAAGAAACTGGATATACTCAAAGACCTCATGAAGCAAAACATGAAAGGTGTTTCATTTGGTGATGTAAGATTATATGAGGCATTGAATTACATCGAGAACTCAATCAGAATCAACAAAACTGGGGTGAATAGAGAAATTAAGGAACAGGCAAAACGTCTTTATATACAACAACAGGCCAACAAATCACTACTGAGCGGAGATATCAATGATTAAACTAATCGAAAGCGATTTATTTGGACACAACTTAATTGAGGTGAGCAATCCCGCTTTGGTAAAACGGTATAACGACTGTCTGAACGACATTGGTTTAGCACCTACGTTGTTAAAGAAATTTCATATTGATGGTTGGGGTTGGAGCCCAGAAATTGCAACAGAGCAAGGAGACAGGTTTTATCTGTCGCATGGTTTAGCGAATCCATATGGCATTGTCATTTCACCCAAACAATCCACAAGTGCCCTCTATATGCCTTTTCACAGCTTTGATAGGCAAATACATGAAAGCATCTTTAGACACTACAACGATCAAATTGTCGACATCACATCGCGATCTGGTTTATGGTTCGAATTAGATCAAGAGATATCTGCTTATCGGTCGCCACAAGATTTACTTATGGTAGACTATGTGAAAGTTAACTTCTCTTCAGTGGATCGACTTATGGTCGCGGCGAAGGACCAACGGGCTTTAATCCGTGATTTTTACGATAAACCTCAAGCTTGGTCTAACGACAAACTCCGACAAGATATAATCGATTCATGCCAAAAGTACGGTGATTTGCGGTATGTGAAATTCGACATCCCTTCTCATCCGTTTACCGATATAGATACATTTTATACCGCTGCCTTTAAAGGACTATATGTCTTCAAACGATTAAAGAATGATAAACCGTTGTTGGTTTATGAAGGTGCTCAAACGGAAGTTTCAGGCGAGACTAAACACGGTCATGTGGAATACAACATGAAAGACCCTAGTCTTATCAGCTACTTGTATAATGCCGGGTTAATATCGAGCGACGCAACCTTGTATCAAAACAACCCTGAGCTTGTTAAGGTGATGCAAGAACATGTGGTGATGTTGGCATTGTCGGATCAAAAAGAAGAAATTCAATACAGCAGCCTGAATAAGAATCAGAAAAAAGGACTTGTTAATCGATTGGCGCATGAAGGATTACTTCCTGAGGTTTATTTCGATTTTGAACGCTTTTACGCAAAACTTAAAGAAGGCTCACCCATTGGATCTAGTGACATATCTGAAGCTATACGACCTTATTTATTAAATCCAAGTAAGGACCTTGATGGTCAAGACAAAGCCGTATTATGGCAGTTATTGGCCAACTTCAACGATGCGAACCCTGTCTTACTTTACCTTTTTGATAAGTCTAAGTTTTATTCAAAATATCAGACCTGGAACGAAGAATTACAGGTTTGGGTGATCAAAAAAATATTGGAGCATAAAAACATTTATAATCATTTAATCTAATTGTTATGGATACGTTACTGGCATTAATCATCGGTTTAGTTTTGGGTATTTCTTTTGTGATTTGGGATCATAAAAAGGGTCAAAAATGGTATAAGAGGTGGTTTGATCTAACACATAAAGATCGATTAGAAGCTGGAAAGGACGTGACTTTTATCCGAAATCAACCATTTTCAAAACGGCTTGTTCCTGCCATATTTATCACTGCCATTTTTATGTATGTCACTTGGTGGCTTGGAAATCTAAATCCATTAATTACTATGTTACATGGCGCTATTGCATTGGTAGCCGTAGTTGCAGGTTTTTATATTGGACCTTACATCGCCAACAAACTACCAAAGGGATTAGCCAAAGCGAATGAAACATTGAAAAAGATTGACGAACTGGAAGCTGATTTGTCAGCTAAAGATGTGCCAACCAAAACGATTGAACCAGAAAGAGCTAAGAAGGTTGAACCAAAAACACCAGACAAAAAGGACGACGATTGGCGGTCGGGTGTTAAAGACTTTTTGGATAAATAAACAACCATGGAAGAAGTACGCAAGCATTCTGGGAACCGTGTGTATTGGACGGTTTACAATATCCGAACTCGTTTAGGTCGTTTTATAAAAGATAAAGCCAAAAAAAGCCCGATCTGGACCGTCCTAGTTTTTGTCCTATTGCTCGTTTTACTGGTCTTAAACCGGTCTGGTATTCAACCAGGTGTGTTAGCCATTCGCAAATATGCCTTACTAGTTATCATCGGCTTGTCCATTAGTTTTTGGTATTTTAGTGGATGGAAAAAACGGAGTAACAAAGGCAATGTTTTCTCCTCGGTGATTCTGATTCTGTTCGTTGCGTTTTCATATCTCGCAGGACCGAGTGTATACAAATATTTAAGTCTGTATTACCACTATACTAGCATTGACAAAATTCCGCTTACGTCACTTCCTGAAACAGGACATGAACGCATTCAACCCTTAAATTCTGTAAGTACACTTATAAACCAGGAAGCACTTTCGGAAACTGAGGATGCTACACCACCAAAGTTTATCAGAGGAAAAGACAACACGTATTATTACAGCTGTGCTGTTGGACCGTCCAAGTCATACAAACTGCAGCAACTGCAAAAGAACATGTATGAGATCATTCATGTCCCTTCCAACTTGCCAGCGCCAGTCTTTTCGGCTAAGTACCGAAAGGAAGTGAATTTTGATATTGGTGAACTTCTTTTGTTCAGCAAAAGATCAGCGTCCGCGGTAACAAAGCGATTCAATGCTTGGCAGTATATAAACTGTGAAACTGCAGAACCTCTTTACTTACAAGAAAAAAATGGGACTTGGGTCCAAGTTGTTCCAATCATCAAGTGGAAAGGCTTTCTATTTCCTCGGCCTGTTTTTGGAGGTGTGTATGTGGTTAGAGAAAAGTCGGACGCTGATACGTATGTTAAAAGAGTTGTGCTTGGCAAAGGAGAATTTGTTTCGCCAGCACGTGTTGCGGCATATGAATTTCTAAAAGGTCAAAATCTGATACCAAAAAGAGTGGCTCGATTTACCGCTGAGAGTTTCAGGTTCGCCAATGGTTTCTTTGCCCCAATGCCGTTTTATCACGAAGGTGACATACGTATTCCAGAATTACCAGGAGATGCCAATCCACAACCATTTATCACCTACTTCAAAGTGGATAAAGACGCCAAATTGTATAATTTCTTTGGCTTAGAGCCATATGAGGCTTCTAAAAAGGGATTGAGTTTAAGCTTACTAATTCCAGGAGATACAGACGACAAGGTGTATTTCATTGATCACCGAAATGCAAAATCAGCCATTATCGGTAGCAGTGCAATTGCCGCGAAGATCATTGAGAGTAAGAAAAACTACGACTGGAGTAAAAACTATCCAGCCGAGAGTCGTCCTTTTGTTCGGATTGTAAATGGGAAGCCGCGTTTTATGTGGCTCAGCACCATTGTAACAAAAGCCGGAGACGATGGAGAATATATTGGTGGAAGCATTCCAGAACTCACATTAACAGACGCAACCCATGGGAAAGTGACGTGGCTTAGTCAAGATTCTTTAATACAATATGACAGTTGGATTCGTCAGGCCGAATTTCAAATGAATGAGTATTGGAAGAGGGAGTGATGGGTGAATGAGAGAATGAGGGAATGAGGGAATGTGTCTCGTCCTAAAATAAGTTGACAGGTTAATAGTTAAATCCTGCTATAGGTTTACAGTTAATTCATAGTACTAAAATAGGTTTACTTTTTAAATGTAATGTCATAATAGTTCTTCCATA
>JBLHOC010000039.1:0-22186 GCA_047620825.1 Bacteroidia bacterium
CATTCTTCATACGGTCCGCTTCTTTTTTAGTCTTTTCGATGATGCCTTTTATTTTCTTTGCGAATTCTACATTAGCAGCATGTCCTGGTCTTGCAGCCATGATTTGCGCTTTTAAAGGTGTTCCAATCAATGCTAAATCTCCAATCATGTCCAGTAACTTATGACGTGCAGGTTCGTTTTGGAATCGAAGTTCAACATTATTTAAAATACCCTCTTTTTTGACTTCCACTTTTGGTCTATTAAAAAGCTTTGCCAATTGATCTAATTCCTCGTCTTCGATAACACGATCTACAATTACAATCGCATTATTAAGATCCCCACCTTTTATTAAGTTGTTCTCAACCAACATTTCTAGTTCATGTAAAAAGCAGAATGTTCTACAACTCGATATTTCCGAATCAAATTCACTCAAGTTGGTTATTGAAGCATGCTGACTGCCCAAAACAGGGGAGTTATAGTCGATCATGACCGTTAAACGGTAATCGTCTAATGGCATTGCAACCATTTCTACACCGCGTTCTGCCTCTTCATACGAAATGTTATAAGGTACTTCGAAATATTCTCGCTCTTTAGTTTGTTCTACAATGCCAACTTCTTTCAGTCTTGCTACAAATGGCGCAGAACTTCCATCCATAATTGGCGTCTCTGGAGAATCAAGTTGAATTAAAACATTATCAATTTCTAATCCAGCCAATGCGGCCAATACGTGTTCAACTGTATTTATTCTTGCTCCATTATGCTCCAAAGTCGTACCACGAGAAACATCAACCACATAATCAACCAAGGCATCAACAGTTGGCTTTCCTTCTAAATCAACCCGTTGAAATTTATAGCCGTGATCTTCATCAGCTGGCAGGAATGTCATATTCACTGAGCCACCTGTATGTAGTCCCGTTCCTGAAACTGTAAATGACTCTTTTATAGTCGTTTGCAACTTCTCCATATTAATCTTCTTTGTTTTTGATTACTAATTTCTCCAATTCGTCGACCCTGGATTTAAGTTTTGGTAAATCCCTAAAAATCACTTGACTCTTCAGCTCATCCTTTAAAGGTTGAACTGGTGACCCAAATAGCCTAGAATTTTCTTCGACAACTGATTTTCCTAATCCGCTTTGTGCACCAACCTGGGTGCCTTTTGCAATGTTTATATGTCCTGCAAATCCTACTTGACCACCTATAATACAATTTGGCCCAAGACTGGTACTGCCAGACACGCCAGTTAGAGCAGCAATAACTGTGTTTGCTCCAATTTCAACGTTGTGTGCTACTTGAATAAGGTTATCTAAACGTACGCCGTCGTGAATTATCGTTGAGCCCATAGTGGCTCTATCAATGCTGCAATTCGAACCAATTTCCACTCGATCACCAATAATTACATTGCCAATCTGTGGTATTTTAATATACGTACCATCTTTTTGAGGCGCATGTCCAAATCCATCACTTCCGATTACACTACCAGAATGGATTATGGTTGACTCACCAATTTGGCTGTCGTTATAGATGCTTACGTTGGCGTAAATCAAACAATTGTCGCCAATCGTGACACCTGAACCAACGAAACAGTTCGGGAATATTTTTACGTTGTTACCAATCTTACTGTTTGCATCAACATAACTATTTGCACCGATGTAACAATTGTCACCAACCGTCGAATCTTTTGATACCACAGCACCTGATTCAATACCAGATTTAGATACACCCGGATTATAATATTCATTTAATACTGCACAAAAGGCCATATATGGGTCTTCTACACGGATTAACGTTTTATTAAGGGTAGGTTTAGGGTTAAAGTCTGATTTTACCAACACAACAGATGCGTCCGTGGTATAAATAAAATCTTCATACTTTAAATTGGCTAAAAAGGTCAATGAACCTGAAATAGATTGGTCAATTTTTGACACCCCAAAAACGGTTTCAGTTATTGGGCCAGAAAGCTCGCCACCTAGAAAATCAGCCAACTCGGCAACCAAAAGACTTCTCAATTTTTCTTACTTTGAAACAAAGGTAAAATTATTTTGGGCTACAAACGAAATACTTTGTGGCTATGCTATTTACACTCACAAAATTGTAATTAACAGAGGCTGTTGCCAGGTCTATTAATTCTCCAGATTTTTTGCGAATTATGATGTTTTCATTCTTAGAATGGTAGGCTGCATTTTTTAACTCTCCCGCTGAAACAAGATATGCCGCATCTGCCTCACTAATTTCTAATCTGTTTGCAGTGGATGTTACTAATTCATTCAAATCCTCCAACTCAATATTGGCATTCTGGATGATGATTCTAGGTAGTTTTCTACCTATCAAACTCTTGGATAAATAGGATAGAACAAAATCAGATTCATGTTGCCAATTCTTAAGGCAAACCATAACGTCGATATCATCTAGTTGACTAAACTTGTGCAGTATGTCAGTTGAATTGGCGATTTGCTTGCCATCAACATAATGCGAAAGGAAGTAAGACATGTTGGGTAATGCAAATATCTTGTGCCCATCTAGTGTTAGGTCTCTTGCACGTTTCAAAGCACTTAGTAATACACAATCTGCAGCAATGGCTGTTTTATGTAAGTATACCTGCCAATACATCAGTCTTCTTGCCACGATAAATTTCTCAACAGAATAAATCCCTTTTTCGTCAATAACGAGTCGGTCGTCTTCCACATTCAACATTTCTATGATGCGCTCAAGACCTACAATTCCTTCTGATACACCCGTATAAAAACTGTCTCGGGTTAAATAATCTAATCGATCAACATCAAGTTGGCTGGAAACCAATTGGTGAAGAAACTTCTTTTTATACTGATCCTTGAAAATGTCAATGGCTAAACTTAATCTGCCACCAAACTCATCATTTAAATGATGCATAAAAGCCAAAGAAATATCCTCATGATTCACGTTATGGACAAAGGCATGTTCCATTACGTGGCTGAAAGGACCGTGACCAATGTCATGCAATAAGATTGCAATTTGAGCCCCAACCATTTCCTCATCTGAAATCTTTACACCTTTAGATTTGAGCACTGTTATAGCCTTTGTCATCAGATGCATGGCACCTAAGGCATGGTGAAACCGTGTGTGGTTAGCGCCTGGATAAACAAGGTTTGTTAAACCCAATTGTTTTATCCGACGTAAGCGTTGGAAATAAGGGTGTTCAATAAGATCAAAAACGAGTTCGCTGTGTATGGATATAAACCCATAGACTGGGTCATTTATAATTTTTTTCTTATTCACGACTGCAAAACTAAGCTTGTTTATCAAATTGTATGGACTCAAGTTTTTTGTCTGCAAATAGGTTCATTTTATCCATTGGTTGCTTAACCTTGTACTAAGCAAAGCACCTTTGCAGTTATTAAGTGAATTGATCCCTAATTAATGTCAAAAATCAGAATACTTTGGGCAGATGATGAAATAGAACTTCTCAAGCCTCATATCTTATTTTTAGAATCAAAAGGATACGATGTATCCACGGTAAACAATGGCGTAGATGCCGTTGACAAGGTACAATCCGACACCTATGATTTAATTTTTCTTGATGAGAATATGCCAGGCATAAGTGGTTTAGATGCCTTGAATCAAATCAAAGAACTGCATCAGAATCTTCCGGTAATTATGATTACCAAAAGTGAAGAAGAGCACATCATGGAGGACGCCATTGGCTCCAAGATTGAAGACTACCTTATTAAACCTGTTAATCCACACCAAATACTGCTTTCAATCAAAAAAGCGGTCGACAATAAACGTTTGGTGACAGAGAAGGTGACTTCTAAATACCAACAGGAGTTTAGGAATATCATGATGGCCTTGATGGACCATTTGGATTTTGACAAATGGAAAGCCATTTATAAGAAAATGGTGTATTACGAATTAGAGATCCAAAACAGCAATGAGACTGGGATGGAGGAAGTGATGGAGACTCAAAAGAATGAGACCAATCGAGAATTCTCTAAATACATCGAAAAAAACTACATCAAATTTCTTGACTACGACAACAAGGAAGCCCCGATAATGTCTCACACGCTTATGCACAAGTCAATTGTGCCTGAGCTAGGAGATGAGCCTGTCTTTTTGTTTCTAATCGATAACCTACGTTTTGATCAGTGGAAGTTTATTCAACCGCTTATTTCAGAATTATTTAGAGTTGACGATGAAGATATGTACCTCAGTATTTTGCCGACCACGACGCAATATTGTAGAAATAGCATTTTTGCCGGATTACTCCCAGCGGATATCGAAAAGAGATTTCCCAACAAATGGAGTAATGACGAGGACGAAGGTGGGAAAAACATGTACGAAGAAGACTTCTTAAACGATCTTTTAAAACGGTTACGTGTAGAAGCTAAAACGAGCTATACCAAGATAGTTCACCTAAACCAAGGCAAGGATTTGGTTGACAACGTCCCAAATTTATTTGACAATGATTTAAATGTGATTGTATACAATTTCGTGGATACTTTGTCACATGCAAGAACGGACAATAAAGTGATGCGTGAATTGGCGGAAGATGAGGCTGCTTATCGGTCTTTAACCTTGTCGTGGTTTGAGCATAGTCCTTTATATGATGCGCTAAAACGTATCTCGGAGAAAAAGGCCAAGGTGATTATTACCACGGACCATGGTTCCGTAAAAGTGACAGACGCCGTACGAGTAATTGGTGATCGTAAAACAACCACGAATTTGCGTTATAAAACTGGACGAAATCTAGACTTTAAAAATAAAGAAGTATTCTTGATACAAGACCCTAAGAAAGCTGGGTTACCAGTTCAACACCTGACCTCTAATTACATTTTTTGTAGAAACGCAGACTTTTTTGTCTACCCTAATAACCTCAATCACTATGCTAAATACTATCGAAATACAATTCAACATGGTGGCATAAGTATTGAGGAAATGATGATACCTTTTATTAAACTTTCAAGTAAGTAATGATTTTTGAAGTTTCTAACGAGACGGCATTACCTGAAGTGGCAAAGTCAATTGTGCCATTGATCTCGACGCATTCGATAACCTTGTTTCGCGGCGAGTTGGGTGCAGGCAAAACCACTTTAATCAAACAGCTTGGTAAACAAATGGGCGTAACAAGCGACATGAGTAGCCCCAGTTTTGGCATCGTTAATCAATATGACGCGCCATCAGGGATTGTCTATCACATTGATCTGTACCGTATAAAGCATGTCGATGAAATATATGAGTTTGGATTGCCCGAGATATTAGATTCAGGATCAATTTGTTTGATCGAATGGCCTGAAGTGGTTTCAGAAATATGGCAAGACTATGATTGTTCAAAGGTGTCGATAACCATCGAAAAATCAGGCCTTCGTCGTATCTTTGTTCAGTGATTCGTTGTCTACATTTTCTTCTATTTGGAGTGTTTGCCATTTATGTCAATGGTCAAACGTATAATCCTAATTTCAGCAAATCGCTCAATAAAATCAATCGATCCGTTGATCTGGTTAGACAATATGAATCCTTTGGCATTAAGTCGCCGGGAAGTCAAGCCAAAACAAATACATATAATTGGATTGTTGACGAGTACAGGTCGTATGGATATGATTCCATCCGCGTAGATTCCTTCATTCAAGACGGCACTATTGTGCGAAATATTGTGGTTACAAAGCCCGGTCAAGATTCGAGTTACATGATTGTTTGTGGGCATTATGACACACGTAATGGTCCGGGTGCAAGCGACAATGGTTCTGGAGTTTCAGCCATTTTGGAGGCTGCTCGTATTCTTAAGGATCTAGAAACCACAAGAGGCATTCAATTCATTCATTTTGATCGAGAAGAAGATGGCTTCAAAGGCAGCAATTACCATGTCTTACAACAGATTGGTCCAAACAGAGACGAATATTTGTATCTCGTGTTTAACGTTGATCAAATTGGTGGAAGCAAAGGGCAACCAAATAACAACAAAATTACATGTGAACGTGATGAAGACAATAACCCTGACTTTAACAATGCCCTTAGTTGGCTGATAACGGATACAGTGTCCAATCTTTGTAATTTGTACACCACTTTGACTCCTGAAATTAGTAGTGCTTTTTTAAGTGACTATGTCCCTTTTGAGAAACAGGGGTACGTGATATCTGGTTTGTATCAGAGCGCACCTGATGTTTTTGGCCATAGTGCAGCCGACACGCTTGGAAACATGGATACAGTGTCGTTTAAACAGGCTGTAAGACTTGCAACAACATCGGTCATGTACTTTGCTCAAGTACCTCAATTTGTCTCTGCAAAGCCTATAAATAAAAGTGAATGGGTTTTGTTTCCAAATCCGGCAAACCAATTTGTATACTTACCAAAAGAACTTGGAAAGGCAAAAGATTTTCAAGTGGTGAGCCTTTCAGGGAAACGATTAAGAAATTACAAATTGTTATCGGATGGACGACTAGATACGTCACAGCTTCCTTCGGATGTCTATATATTACGCGCTATGTATAGCGACAGCGTCGTCCAACATCGATTGGTCGTGCTGCATTAATTGCCCCAATGATTTACTTTTTTCGGTACACGTTATAATTTAAAATAGCCATTCCAAGGCCTCCAGCCACAGGGCCCCATGCAATGAGTACGAATTTGCCCATGCCTATTATCCCAAGATAAGATACAATCGTTAATGCTAATCCAAGCACGAAGATGGTCGCTCCAATAATCATTTTTTCGAATGCTTTTTCTTTGGTGCTCTTTGTTACTAGGTCATTCAACACTGCATTGTCAACGTTTTTAAAGATAAATTTAATGTCGTCTTTAGAGATTTTTAGGTTGGATAATTCTCCTCGCATGTGACTGTATTCCATCCCATTTTTTTTCTCTTTGATGTAATGCTCAATCAGTCGAATTTTATCTGAATGTTCCATAGTCCTGAGCAATGATAATTTACAAATGGGTTATAAAAAAGGTTTCCTTTGCAGCCTTATAATGAAACTATCTTTTTTAGGTGCAGCAAGACAAGTTACGGGCAGTATGTACCTGCTTCAAACAGAGTCTAACTTTAATATATTGATTGATTGTGGCTTGAATTACGAGAAAGGCGTACCCAGAGAAGAGAACGCCAATTTTGTCTTTGACCCTAGTGAGATAGACGTAGTTGTATTGACACATGCACATATTGATCATTCGGGAAACCTACCAACATTGTTTGCTAGCGGTTTTGAAGGCAGGGTGTTCTGTACGGAACCTACAGCGGCATTAGTTGATATATTATTAGCAGATTCGGCCAATATCGAAGCCAAAAGAGTCAACAGGAAAAGAAAAAAGAAAGAAGTCACTCGTCGATTGTTTGGCCATAAACAAGTGATGGACGTCATGGACAATATAGTCACCATGCCGTTTAACAAACCGTTTGAACTCGAATCTAAAGTGACAGTAGAATTTGTGCCAGCCGGCCATATTTTAGGTGCTGCAAGCATCGTGTTTAAAATCAAGGAAAAGAAACAAACCAAGACAATTGGATTTACTGGAGATTTAGGCAAATCTGACGCTAAGGTTGTTGTTCAACCTCGACCGATGAAAGACCTTGACTATTTAGTCATGGAGGGAACTTACGGTGCTCGTTTTCATGTAGAGGAACGTTCACCAGAAGCAACCTTGATGGAGTACATTCAAAAAACATGTATTGATCAGCCAGGTAGATTAATCATTCCAGCGTTTAGCGTGGGTAGAACACAAGCTATTTTGTTTACACTAAACCAAATTTTCCGATCGAATAAAATAAAACCTATTCGGGTGTTTACTGACAGTCCATTGGGTATTAACAGTGGAGAAATTCATGAGAACCACTTGTCTTATTTAAATCAAGAAGCCATAGACTTTGTGAGCGAGTACAAGAACCTTTTTCGCTTTCCGTTTTTGGATATTGTAGAGGACAAGTCTGATGAAGATGACATGTTGAGGTATTATGAACCCAGTATCATCGTCTCATCGGCTGGCATGTTAGAAGGGGGGCGGATACAAAGGCACATTGCCAACAACATACAAAACCCACAGTGTACGATTTTAATTGCTGGCTATTGCACACCAGGCACACTAGGTGCAACATTGCTAGAAGGCAGGCAAAGTGTGAGGGTGAATAAGCAAGAAAGGCAGGTGTACGCCAAAATTGCACGTACGGATGTATTCTCTGCGCATCCCGATCAAAAAGAACTGGTTTCATATTTTAAATCAGTCCAATCAAACAGTAAACTAAAGCACGTATTTCTATCTCATGGAGAAGAAAGCAGCTTGCTGGAATTTAAAGATGTATTGTCGACTGATTATCAAGACATTGACGTGCCGGAATTGAATCAAACTTATGACCTGTAGGGATTTTAGATTTTCCCGTTTATCAAAGGAATCAATCAGCTTATAAAATACCCACAAATTGTAGGTAAAATGTTGGTATCTTAGCCACGTAAAACTCCCTATTAGAGGCTTGTAGCCTTAGTTTTACCATCTTAACAATAATTAATTTACGTAATGGATTATCCTAACGAAAAGATTATACCAATTAACATCGAAGACGAGATGAAAACTGCGTACATCGATTACTCGATGTCCGTAATTGTTTCAAGAGCTTTGCCAGATGTAAGAGACGGTTTAAAACCAGTGCATCGACGCGTGTTATACGGCATGACTGAGCTTGGATTGGCGAGTAACCGGTCACACAAAAAATCAGCAAGAATAGTAGGTGAGGTGCTGGGTAAATATCACCCACACGGTGACTCTTCAGTATACGATACAATGGTGCGTATGGCGCAACCTTGGAGTTTGCGTTACCCAATGGTAGACGGGCAAGGTAACTTTGGGTCAATAGATGGTGATCCTCCTGCAGCTATGCGTTATACCGAGGCTAGAATGCGGAAGATAGCTGAAGAAATGATGGTAGATATCGACAAAAACACAGTCGATTATCAGACAAATTTCGATGACTCTTTAAAAGAACCAACTGTATTACCTGCCAAAATTCCTTGTCTATTGGTGAATGGTGCAGCTGGTATTGCTGTAGGTATGGCCACTAACATGGCACCACACAATTTAACCGAGGTCATTAACGGTACTGTTGCTTATATTGATAACAGAGATATCACCATTCCAGAATTGATGGAGCACATTAAAGCCCCTGATTTCCCTACTGGTGGTACCATTTTTGGTTATGAAGGTGTTATTAATGCTTTTGAAACAGGACGTGGACGAATTGTAATGCGAGGTAAAGCGGAGGTTCATGTTACAAAAACTGGCCGTGAGCAAATCATTATCAATGAAGTACCATATCAAGTAAGTCCGTCACAGATCATCGTGAAAGCAGTTGATTTGGTGAATGAAAAGCAAATTGAGAGTATCGCAGAAATTAGAGATGAATCTGACAGAAATGGTCTTCGAATTGTCTTTGACTTAAAGCGAGATGCTATACCGAATATTGTTTTAAATCAATTATTCAAATACACACCACTTCAGACTTCATTTTCGGTCAACAATATTGCCTTAGTTAAGGGCAGACCTCAAATGCTTAATCTAAAACAAATGATTGAGTATTATGTGGAACACAGACATGAGGTTGTTGTACGTAGAACTGAATATGATTTAGAAGAAGCTAGAAAGAAAGCCCACATACTTGAAGGGTTATTGATTGCACTTGACAATCTAGATGAGGTGATTAAATTAATACGTGCATCTGCTAGTCCTGAAGCTGCGAGAAACGGTTTGATCAGTACGTTTAGCTTGTCTGAGTTACAAGCTCGCGCCATTTTGGATATGCGATTGCAAAAACTGACTGGCCTGGAGCGAGATAAGATTCGGGATGAGCATGCTCAAATCATGCTAACCATTGAAAGGTTGCAAGAAATTTTGGGCAACGAAGAGCTGAGATATGACATCATAAAGGGTGAACTCGTAGAAGTACGAGATAAATTCGGTGATGAAAGAAGAACCAATATCGAGTTTGATAGCGGTGATTTAAATATTGAAGATTTAATTCCAAATGACGACGTGGTTATTACCATATCACACTTGGGTTATATCAAAAGAACATTATTGTCTGAATATCGAACGCAAGGACGAGGTGGAGTAGGGAATAGAGGCGTTAAACACAGAGATGCAGATTTTGTAGAGCACTTGGTTTCTGCTAAAACGCATAACTATATGATGTTCTTCACAGAGCAGGGTAGGTGTTTCTGGATGAAAGTATATGAAATTCCAGAAGGTGCTAAAGCAACAAAAGGGCGACCAGTTCAGAATTTAATCGCGATGCCTAAGGAAGATCAGATTAAAGCATTCATTTCAGTTGAAGGCTTGAAGGATGATGAGTATCTTGATAATAACTTTATTATCATGTGTACTAAGAAGGGTATTATCAAGAAAACAACGTTGCGTGCTTATTCAAGACCAAGATCGAACGGTATCAATGCGATAACGATTAGAGAAGGAGATGAATTACTAGAAGCAAGACTAACGGATGGCACTAACGAAATACTAATGGCTAAGCGATCTGGTAAAGCCATACGTTTCAATGAAAGTCTTGTACGCCCAATGGGAAGAACGGCTGCAGGTGTTCGTGGCGTTAGGTTAGAAAACGACGAGGATGAAGTGGTTGGCATGGTTTGTGTCGGTAATATAGAGGACGAGACCATAATGGTAGTTTCTGAAAAAGGGTACGGAAAACGTACAGCAGTAGAAGATTATCGAATTACTGGACGGGGTGGCAAAGGGGTTAAAACCTTAAACATCACTGAAAAAACTGGTAATCTTGTAACCATAAAAGCCGTTACTGATTTAGATGAATTGATGATTATTCAAAAATCTGGTATTGCCATACGACTACCTTTAGATGAGTTACGAGTAATGGGAAGAGCTACACAAGGCGTGAGACTTATCAAAATGAGAGATGGGGACGAAATCGCATCAGTAGCTAAAGTAACTAAAGACGAGAGTGAGGACGAAGAGAATTTTGAAGGAGAAGGTATAGAGGGTGGAGATGATGTTGTTGAAGGCGGGGATGATGGAGTCGAAGGTGCTAAAAACGAGGAGGGTTCGCCTGATAATATAGACACTAATGAGGACTAAAATAAATATGCGACACACAATTAAACGAAACCTATTTTTGATTGGTTTGGCGTTGACATCAGTGATGGTGACGGCTCAAACTTCAAACATAGAAACAGTAAAGATGGGCTGGATAAGCTCTGCAGATGAGGATAAAACAGTAGAAGATGTTCACCTTAGAATTGATGAATTACTTGAAGCAATAGAAGAGGCTAAGGTTCACGTTAAGACTGCAAACCATTTTAAAATGTGGTATTACCGTGGATATACGTATCTAAAACTGTCGAATGATGGTAGTGCTGATCAAAAGGCTAAGTATCCAAATTCGTTAGACATTGCTACCGAGTCTTTCTTTAAGAGTATAGAAACAGATGTTAAAGGCAAGCTCATAGAATTGAGCAAGCAACAACTGGTTAATTGCGCGGTAGGACATTACAACAGAGGTGTTGCGTCGTTTAATGCAAAAGATTACGACGCAGCTTTAGCGTCATATGAAACTGTACTTAAAATATTCCCTTATGACAAGGATGAGTTTTTGACAAAACAGGCGCAAATTAATAAGGAAACCATCGTTTTGTATTCTGCTTATTCAGCTTCTGGATCTGGCAATAATGCAAAAGCAAAAATGCTGATACAACAGCTGATTGATAACGCGTATGGAGACCCACGTATTTATTCTGAAATGGCCAATATTTTATTGGAAGAAAAAGACACTACTGGAGCACTGAAGTACATAGCACAAGGACGTGAGATGTATGAAGAAGATGCAAATTTGATGCGTGCCGAAATAGAGCTATTTATGAACTTAGGTAGGTCAGAGGAACTCATTGAAAAATTAAATGCTGCCATTAAAATAGAACCAGAGAGTGCGGTTTTACATTTTGCTCGCGCAATGAATTATTATAACATTGGTAACGACAAAGAGGCTGAGCTTAGTTATTTAAAGGTAGTTGAGGTAGACGAAACCTATTATGATGCAAATTACAATCTTGGTGTAATATACTTGGATAGATGTAAGCCAATTGCTGAAAAGATCGAAACAATGGATTATGACGAAGGCTTAAAGTATGAATCAGAAATTGATATATTATATGCAAAAGCAGCTAAGCAATTTCAGGTAGTATTTGATAATACAGACTATACCAACAAAAAGGAAGAACAAATTGGTTTAGCAAAGAACTTAAAAAAATTATACGGTCGGTTAAAGCAGAACGATAAAACTGGCACATACCAACCAAAGTATGATGAAATGAAAGCTATCATTAAATCAGCAGGGGGGTAAGATATTGGGCTGTAGGAGATTATGGCCCTTTTTAATTTCCGCACTAGTTAACATAATATATATTATGGGCAAATTTGAAATGTAATTTTAAGTTGTCATAAATAAAATAACGCACTAATCTTGCACCATGCTTAAAACATTCAGAATCATTGCATTATTAGAAGGTGTTTCTTACATATTACTTTTATTCATTGCAACACCGATAAAATATATTGCAGAGGATCCATCCTATGTTAAAATGCTTGGTATGCCGCACGGTATGTTATTTGTAGCTTATATCGTTTTTGCATTTGTCATTCGTTCAGATCAAAAATGGGACCCTCGTAAAACAGCTATAATTCTAGCAGCTTCTATCATTCCATTTGGTACATTCTACGTTGATCGCAAGTATTTGAAATAATTTATATTATTCAAGCAACTTAAAGTTAGGCAGTAACATCTTTTAATTCAATACTGTCAAACAATGAAAAAAAATATTTCTTATGGGCTAGTTTGCTTTTGCATTATAGTGCTTATCAGTGCCTGTAAAGACGATGCAGCATCGACTTCAGTTGATCCAGAAGCTCAAGCGATTGAACAAGTGCGAGCTCAATACAAATCAAGTTTTGAGGCCACTGAGGTCTCAAGTTTTAACTGGAACGGCAGCACAACCAATTGTACGGCAGGCGTTATGGACGTTGACGTACAGAGTAAATCGTTAGAGCGTATAAACTACTTTAGGGTTTTAGCAGGGTTGCCCGGTAACATTGTATTTAAGGAAGATTGGAATCAAAAATGCATGGAAGCAGCACTGATGTGTCATGCGAATGGACAACTCAATCATGCGCCTCCAGCCAATTGGAATTGCTATACAGATGATGGCAAAACTGCTGCAGGCAGATCTAATCTATCTTCATCCCCTTCTACGCGCGCCATGGTAAGCTACATGAGAGATGCTGGTGGAAATAACCAAGCGGCTGGTCACAGACGTTGGATTTTATACAGTAGAGCCAAGACTATGGGGCACGGTGCAACTTCTAAATACGACGCTTTATGGGTGATTGGTGGATCTGAAGCACCAGACAAGATGCCAGAATATGTCGCTTGGCCTCCCAAATATGCACCTGCACCATTTATATGGCCGCGTTGGACTTTCTCTGTTCCTGGAGGCGATTTTATTAATTCGACCGTAACAGTAACCTCTGATGGCATTGATATACCGTTGACTATTGAATACAGAAACGGTTCCTTCGGAGACCCTACTATCGTATTTGTACCGCAATCCATTGATAATGAAACGGATGGAAAGAAGTATGTAGTAGAAGTTTCAAATGTTCTATTAAATTCTGGCGAAACAAAATCATACAAACACGAGGTTACAGTTGTAACAGTCAATTAAGCTAGTCTTCGCTAGGTCCAAGCTCTAAAGCTTGAATACTTCCAATGGCGTTTCCTGCTATTCCTTTGATTGAGCCATACATGCCAATAGTATTATTAACAACGCGTTCAATCTGCTTTTCTCTTGATTTCCAAATGCGTTGCATCGAGCGTTTTTCAGAATCCAAATCAGCTTGCATAGTTGTAAATCCGTCAACGATGCCTTCTATCTGAAGCTTAAATTCATTACTTGTTAAGAAATCATAAAGCATACCCATTTTGTCGCCTTTATTTGCCTGTGTTTCGACGCTTGTGGCCAACATGACAATGGATTGTCGTAATACCTTACTCAACCCTTTAAATTCCTCAAAATTGCAAATCCAAATGCCATCTTTTAAACCTAAGCGGTCCATATCAGAAGGCATTACTTCTGTTACCAAAACACCGATATTCGCATTTCGATCACGTATGTCGTCTTTAAACTTTTCAATCCATGAGGGTTGAAAGTCCTTTGTTCGCTTACTTTCATAGTAAATCTTACCGCAATTCTGACGTAATCTCGTATTCACGATTTGCATACTATCGCCGCCCCTAGCACCTTTCTTAATTTCTTCGATTGTATCTAGTGGAAATTCAGAGGCCAACCATTCTTCTATAGCCAACTCTTGAATCTCACCTTGCATTTGCATTGAGCCCTGCTCCTGCTTACGTTTCATATCATCGGTAAGCTTCTTTTGGTCCTCTAACTGCTTGGCAAGTTCTCTAAATTTGAGCTCGTTTTTTTCTTGCTCTAACTTTTGAATTTTGAGCCGCTCCTCTCCTAGTTGTACATTTAATTTTTGCTCCAATTCAATCTCCAACAATCCTTTTGCTTCTGCGTTCTGTCGTTTTAGTTTCTCTATTTCAGCTTTGGTCCGATGCAGCTCTTTCACCTGGTCTGTTTTTTCTCGTAACTCCTTTTCAAACAAGGCTATACGCTCGGATTGTTCCTCATCGACTTTTCGCTTTATTTTTGCTTCCTGCAACTTGGACTCTTCCTTTAGCTTTACTTCCAAACGCTCTTGGAACATTTCATTTTCTTTGCGTTTGTTTTCTTCAAAAGCGTCCTTTTTTTGTTGTAACGCTTCCTTCTCCTCATTAATCTGCAGCAAGTCACGCTTTTTTTGTGCGTCGTACTTCGACTTCAATCCTTCCTCCAACTGGTGCGCTAGTAAAGTATTGACATCAATGTTCTCGCCGCAATTCGGGCAAACAACTTGGGTAGAATTATCCATAACACGAAAATACACTTGCTGCGTATTTATGTTTAAGAATCGATTCTGATGTGGATAAAGTGCTGAACTATGTCAAAACACTTCGTCATTAACCATCTGGTAAGAATTATTAGCTAATCTTCCAGACTTGCCTTGAGGGAATTCAGCTCTGGGCTGTCTATTCTTTTTTCGACAATTGCCTCATCAAGTACCTCAAGAGCCAGATCGTTTTTATTTAGTCCAACATATGCCTTAGCCTTTAACAGGTACGTAATCGCAGAATCTGGAGCCACCATCTCCATCATTTCGATATAGTAAAGTGCCTTATTATACTTCTTATCAGCAAGACATCTTGGGACGATTTCGTAGACGCTTCCCTCCTCCGCGCGGCCTTCTTTTGAAAGTTTGGATTTGTAATCATAAGTATCGGCATTAAGGGACTGACTTTTAGCCTCATTGGGCTCCATCTTAAGACTCTGTTGAAGTCCAACGGCATCACTATTGCCAAGCTGTATGGCGCTATCCAAATAGACAAGCGACTTGTTTTTGTCTTTGTTTTGCCAGATTAAGCCTAGATGATAGAAGGCTTGTCCATTTATCTTTGTCTCAACTTCGTTACCGGTTTGTAATTTCCTTAAATCTAATATTCTATAGAGATCCTTCTCGGCATATGCGGCATCCCCCATATCATTGATTATCAAAGCACGATAAAGATAAATTTTCGGTTCATTTGGATTCATTTTAACGTAGGCATTATACGTTTCCAACGCTTTTTGATATAGTTTTCTTTTGTGATAAATCCGGCCCAATTGCAGGTAACTATAATAGTACTGCGTGTATTTTATGTCCTGATTGTATAAACTCGTCTCATTTTTCCAGACCTCAATTTGTCGATTAGTAGTAAACCCATAAAACAGAAAGAGCGGTACAAACACGAATATGTAAGCCGTATTTAATTTAATTTTAGGATATGTTTTGATGAATAACTGGATAATGCCAACCAGAATAAGTGCCAGGCCAATTAGTGGTAAATACATGTAACGTTCGGCTACCATCGTAACACTGACGGCAAAAAAGTTAAAATGGAGACCGATATTTATAAAGAACCAGAGCAAACCAAAAATCAACAGTTTGCCAATTGTATTATTCCTATTACGGAAGGCTACATACGTCAATATACCTAACACCATTACAGCCACGACACTTTGCCATAAAAAATAATCTGGCAATAGTGCACCGGTTACTTTATCTGGATTGGTGTAGAAAGCACGATAAATGTGCAGCTTGGTTTGATAAAATGGCTCAATCAAATAAAAGTAAAGGGTTTTTAATCGGATGAGCACGTGTTCTTTAAAGGAATAAAAAGAATAAAATGTACTAAAGGTTTCACCACCAGATTTACGGGAGCTAATACTTACCAATCCTGCGATCACCGATCCTGCAAAAAAGGGAATCGTTTTTATAAGCAATTTCCAATTCCAAGTACCTACAACAAGCACATACAGTAGTATAAGTGTGAAAGGGAAAACAATTGAAGCCGATTTGGTTAGTATGGCTAGCAGGTAAAAAAATAAAACCAAGACTAACGTTTTGCCTGAAATTTTACCTTCACTTCTTTTGATCCGATAAACAAAAATGTTTGAGGCGATTAAAATGAAGCATGCATACATGAAGGTACTTCGAGTGGATATCCAACCAAGCACTTCGGTTTGAAACGGATGGATGGCAAAAAAAGTAGCAACAATAAGGGGTATGTATTTATCTTTAAACAAGGCTAAAATCAACATGTAAACCAAAGCGATATTGATCAAATGACAAATCAAATTGGTTATGTGGTGTACTTTGGCATTTTTTCCAAAAATGGCGTATTCTATTCCAAAGGATAGGGATGCCAATGGTTGATAAGAGACTACGTAAAAAGTAGTGAAATAGTTTTTTATCGATTGCAAGCTGAGGTGAGTGACATCTTCATTCTCTATTATTTGTTGATTGTCATCCCAAGCCATTAAAAAGTCACCTTTAATAGAATTCCCAAAAACGATAATGGCACCAAGTACTATAAATGCAATGGCTCGTTTGTCGAACTTGGTAAATTGAGATAAAAAACTTGTCATGCTGTTTTAACTTCAGTTGTCAAATAAAATTAAAAAAAGCCACTTCTGTGGAGAAGTTACTATTTATTAATGTAGTAATGCGACAATGTTTAAATGAAACACTGTCTCAATACTTAAATTTTATTACTCTTTCACGACTTTAAAACTTTCGCCAGAATCAAGTATTACAAAATAGACTCCTTGAGCTCTATGAGAAAGATCAAGCGTACAGGTCTGTCCGTCGAACGATTTCGTAGTCAACACTCTACCTAATTGATCCACCAACTTCACTGTGTGGCTTTCCATTTCGTCGGAGCTAAATGCAACCGTTATGTTGCTATTCGTTGGATTTGGATATAAAGTAACCAGATTAGGCTTAGTTACGTTTGTCGTTTCAAAGTCGACTCTTCTGATTGGCGAATATGCTTCAGTAGCATCAAAATCCACCTGACGTAATCTATAATACACTGTGTTTTGATTTGGATCAATCGTTATGTCTTCTTCGTTATAATTAATTAACTCTACAGTCGTACCATTACCTTGAATCACATTGATCTCATCAAACGTTATACCATCGTAAGTTCGTTCAATAATAAAATGAGAGTTGTTTAACTCTGATGCCGTCTTCCATGTAAGGTCAGCTGTATGGTTTGCAGAAGCATTTGCTTCGAACTGGATGAGCTCCACTGGAAGTGGCTCCGATCCACCACCACCACCACCCCCACCACCGGAGAACGTGCTTACTAAGTATTCGGCTGAGTGGTCTTGCACACCGTGCGTTCCATTCACCCAAACTGTAGTGCTTGCAGTGCTTCCATTGGCAAGTATAATACCGGTTACACCAGTATTATGTGGATTTGGGAAGGTTGCCGTCGACCCACCTGTCACTTTATAAAATTGTAACTCACTTGGTGAAGTAATTGCAGTTGGTGAAGTTAATCCCGCCATTGCTGATACAATATCATCGTAATTATCATGTGTATAGAAGTAACGCACTGTAACTGGAGAAGATGGTTGCGTAGTTGGATCAACGTCCCAACGTCTTTCCAATACCACACCACCCGCGGTGTTGGTAATCATACCACCAGCTGTGTTGTAACTTAACGTTGTTGGATTGCCTATGTATAACTGAACCTGAGAAGGTGTAATAACTGCACCAGTTCCTGTAGTATCTAAGGCCAATAACAATTCATTGTCACTGTTACAATAGCATATAAATCCGTCGTCTTCAACTGTTTGAGTCGCAACGTGTGTTTTTACTGAAGTAGCTAATTTTACATGTAGACCACAGTTCACGTATTCGTAAGCACCCATGTCCTTGTACCCCATGCGTTCATTACCTAGAATATCAGTTCTTGGGCCAAAATCTCCTATTGGATATGTGTCAAGTAATGGACTGGCGCTAGACAATCTAATTCCGTCATCTCCAGTACGCCAAATGTTGTCAGCTCCGTCGGGATCAGAAATGGCTTCAAATTTGGGGCCGTTTTGAAATAGGTTGTTCGTGCCACCATTTAAACTATTAGCGGTTGCCGCTGTATAAGTAGAACTGGCCCTTTGCATAGAAGAATAACTCGTTTTAGGATACGCTTGGTAATTGTGAAATTCCGAAAACTTATGATCAGCATTTCCACCAATTGAGTTTTTGTAGAAAATACTATTAACAATTCCGGGTTTACTCGTACCTGCATTACCGAAACTATACATTGCTCCACCAGTTGATCCAGCATTATTTGCATGGAACGTACAGCCAAAAATTATTGGATTAGCTGTCCCAATATATCCCGTGTTGTAAATGGCGCCACCTTTAGAGTTTGCATTGTTCCCGTTGAACACACAACTCGTAATGGACGGTGATGCTTTTCCATTATAACCATAATTGTAAATAGCCGCTCCAGATGTTAAGCTTAAGTTGTTAACAAAGGCGCAGTTTGTAATCTTAGGAGATGCTTCCCCGCCGGTACCGTCGTTGAAGATAGTTCCATATATTGAGCGATTCCCTTTAAAAGTACAATTTGTAATGTTAGGTTGTGCTTTTGCATTAGGCGCTATCATATAAATTGAACCATAAGCACCATAATTATTTTCAAAATGGCAATTGCTGATTGTTGGGCTGATATGTTGATTGCTTACCCCACTACCAATAATGGAGATAGCGCCACCTTCGGTTTGGTAAACAGATCTGCCTCGATACGTATATTTCGTACCACCATTGGCGTTTCCGTCTCTAATAATCACACCATCAATAACGAAACCGTGTGAGAAAAGCGCAGGTTCATAGGTTGTGCGCTCATCTACCAGAACAATGACATGGAATGCATTATCACTTGAATCGCCTGACTTACCTAGGTCACCGCATAATGTGGTTGGGTTAGCTGCAGTGTTTCGCTGATCTAAGCTGGTTTCTACGCCAGAAAATCCTCCATATAATTCTACGCCAAGATTTGATATGACGTAGGCCGTATTTCGGTTTGAACTTGTTTGAGACCCTCCGGCATAATAAGTCCCAGACTTAATCCAGATTTGAATTCGTTCTTCAAAAGCATCCATGTTGTTAATAGAATCTAGCGCTTCCTTTAAGGTTTTGAAAGATGTCCCCCAAGTTCCGCCAGTTCCACTGCTTCCCATGCCGGCATCTACAAACAATCTTCTGTGAATTGTCAGTTCAATGCTGATTACACTATCGCAGCCAGCGGCATTTGCTATGGTGTCCATGTAGTCACCGCTTTCAGTAAAGATGTGATTTCCGCTGGGTGAAGTGTAGCTGTTATAAGCAGAAACTTCTATTTCTGATTCAGAGGAAAGAGTCTGGCGAGTGATTTTTCGAACCCTGTTACCATTTGACTCCGCGACATATATATTACCAGTTTGGTCAACAAATAGACCATTAGGGTGACGGAAATTTGCCTGAGTTCCAGTGCCATCGATCGAAGCATACGGACTTTTATTACCCGCGATCGTGGATACAACGCCATTCTGATCGATAACGCGTATTATCAAATTGCTCGACCCAGCAATATATAGATTACCGATGTCGTCAGACTCAATATCTTTTGGAGATCTAAAACGAGCGTTCGTTCCTGCACCATCCGTACGGCCAGTTGATGAAGAACCTGCTACCGTTGACACCATCCCAGCCTGGGTGATTTTCCGTATACGGTTTCGATCGCAGACATAGATGTTTCCAAAACCATCCAACGCAACACCTTGTGGTTGGTCAAAACTACTTGACCCAGCAGTTCCATCTGCAAACCCCTTCGTCCCGTTACCTGCAACAGTGGATACGATACCTCCACTGATTTTTCGTATTCGGTGGTTATTCATATCTGAGACATAAACGTCACCGTTTTTGTCGACTGCAACATTGTTTGGAGATCTAAATTTTGCCGAGGATGCTGAGCCGTCTAAATAATCATAAGAGCCTGTTCCGGCAAATGTTGTGACAACACCACTTGGCGTAATTTTCCTTATTTTATGATTGGTATAATCAGCGACATAAACATTACCATAACTGTCAACACCTATACCACGTGGTTGATTGAATCGCGCTGCAGTGCCTGTGCCATCACTGAACCCCCCTGTCCCGCTTCCTGCAAATGTGCTTACAACACCAGCAGGTGTAATTTTTCGAATAACGTGATTATTCATATCCGAGACATAAATATTTCCAGATGCATCTTGAACGACGTCATAAGGATAACTAAACTGTGCACTCGAAGCGGCCCCATTTACGAGACCCGTTTTAAATCCCGCAAAGGTTGAAACTACGTTACTTGTGTTTATTTTTCTAACAACCTTATTTTCCCGATCTGCAACATAAACGTTTCCAGCTGCGTCTAAGCAGACATCATTTGGATTATTGAATTTTGCGTTTGTTCCTGAACCCTCTACATAACCAGTTTGATACTGGCGTCCTGCAATCGATGTTACCACACCGGAGCTAGTCATTTTACGTATTATGTTGCCAGCCGAAGATGCAATATACACGTTGCCCGAAGCATCCATTTCCATTCCCGCTGGGTAGTAAAAGGTTGCTGCTGATCCGGTACCGTTTGAAACACTGAATGACCCATTCCCTGCAACTGTTGTAACGACACCAGTTGAGGAAATTTTTCGTATCCTGGCATTGCCCTGATCTGACACATACACATTGCCGGATCCATCAACAGTTATGCCGTGTGGATTATTGAAACGTGCTGTGGTCCCTGTCCCATCTGAATATCCGCTAGAGCCAGACCCAGCAAGTGTTGTAACAACACCCGCAGGGGTAACCTTTCTAATGCAATGGTTATATTTATCAGCAGCGTAGATATTACCCGAGTTATCAACGGTTAACCCATAAATTCCGTTGAATTGTGCACTCGCCCCTGTTCCGTCTACAAATCCGCTAGAGCTGGACCCAGCAAGTGTTGTAACCACCCCACTGGATGATATCTTCCGAATTTTATAAGATTCTCCAATGTAAATATTACCTGAAGCATCTGTAGATAAGCTAAATGGATAGGCAAAGCTAGCACTGGTACCTGTGCCGTCTACGCTTCCTTGATTCCCCTTACCAGCAAATGTGGTAACCACACCAGATGAAGTTATCTTTCGGATTAAATAATTAGCCGCATCAGCGACGTAAACATTACCCGAAGCATCGATATCCAATGATGGCGTCGACCCGAAATAGGCATTGGTGCCGGTTCCATCTTGATATGCATAGTCAACACCTGCGACTGTACTAGTCACATAGTCCACGTTAAAGGTTAGATTAATAGTAATTATTGAATCACAACCCGCCTCATTTGGGATTGTATCCATACGTGTTCCGGATGTTATCCAGATTTTACCACTTGGGGAAACATAGGAATCGCATGTTTCAACGGTAATTGATGAATAGCTGTCTGAACAAAGAGGTGGAGGTCCTGCAAATGAGGACAAAGTCATTCCCATAAGGGAAAGACCCAATAAATAAATTTTTTTCATTAATTTTTTAAGAATTACAACTACTACACAAATAGAATATTACGACTCTATTAAGAAACCTGCAAGTTAGACCCTAACTTGTTAAAATAACTGGTTATTGTTAGTAGTTTTTATCTTATATGCAACATAAAAAGCCATCCGTCAAACGACAAATGGCTTTTTTTAATGCATCAATGCCTCAATACTTGTACTGTCCGTAGTCTCAGACTACGGACAGT
>JBLHOC010000040.1:0-22029 GCA_047620825.1 Bacteroidia bacterium
AAACGACTCTGCGCATTATTATTCAGCGAATGGGAAAATAATTGCCTCCATTTGGAATTTAAGTACCTATGATTTTGGTGCAACAACTGTTCAAATTGATGAAACGGGAACGACAGCTCAAAATTTTGATACCAACACAGTAGCAGGCAATAAAATTTTTTCCAAGACTTTGAAGATTACCCCTACGAGCAACAACACATCTAAGTCCGTAAAAATTGCGACATATTATACCAACGCCGAATTGGCTGGTTGGAAAACAGCGACCGGAGAGTTTGCTAAGGATGTGCAGATGTTTAAAACGACAGGTGCCATTGCAAGTAGTACGGTAGCACAAGGTACGGTGCCCACTTCTCCAACGACTGATTCCGCATTTAACGGAAGCGATCTTTGCATCATCGGGACTTTTAGTAATGGTTTCTCAGGTATTGGCGGAGGAGGAGGTGCCGGTGGAGGTGGAGGACCTTTACCTGTAACCCTGTTAGATTTTCAAGGTAACCGGCAGTCAGATCAAGTGGAGTTGACTTGGTCAACCGCTTCTGAAATCAATAACGAACGTTTTGACATTCAAAGATCTGTGGATGGGTTCCCATTTGAAACCATTGGCACTATGATGGGGGCTGGGAATTCGAACAATGTTTTGAATTACAGATTTGAAGACATAACAGAAATTGTACAAGAGTCAAACACGCTTTGCTATAAACTAAAACAAATTGATTACGATGGAGCATACGAATTATCAAAAACAGTTTGTCTGGAATCGAAACATTCAAGACCTGATATTGTAGTTGGACCAAATCCATTTAGCAACTATGTAGAAGTAAACATCAATCCCTGGGTGAGCAACGCTTATTCTGTAGAGGTTGTCAATTTAAATGGCGCTGTTGTATACGTTCAATCTGATATGCGTGATGGTCGGAATGTGTTAGACCTGAAACATCTAAAGTCGGGTATTTACTTTATTGCTGTTATTAGAGATGGGGAACGGGTTAGCGTTAAGAAATTTATAAAGCAGTTATAGCTTAATCTCTGATCAACGTTATGGTACCAGAAGTTTTATACTTCTGTAATGTTTCAGTTTGTTCTGAACCAAACTTGCCTTCTGTTACTTCTAAGATGTAGAAGTACGTCCCCGCAGGATGTATCGCTGTGGATTGGCTCACTGTGCCATCCCAACATTCATTCATGTCTTCTGTTTTAAAGACCAATTCACCCCAGCGGTTATAAATCCATAGTTTGAATTCATCACAGCCATCCAAAAAGCCTTCGATGCAATATGTTTCGTTCAGCGCATCTACTGTTGGTGTAAAAATATTAGGAACGAAAATGTCACGTTGCGCCGCATTTGCGGTCGAAACTTCTTTGGTGATAGAATCCGCACATAAAGTACCTTGATTCACAATTAGTGTAACGGAATTGATAGAACCTGGCTCAAAAACCTTTTTGAACTTGTTAGCTGTTTCTGTAGTCCCATCGCTAATCTTCCATAGAACATCAAATGCTTCACTTGTAAGCTCAAATGCTGCTTCAAACGTGCATGGGTCTAATTCGAATTCAAAGTCGGCTGTAGACTTACCTAAAACTTCTATCTTTCTTTTAAAGACATCTGATATGTTACAGGTATTTGAATCAATAACGGTAAGTGTTATTTCGTAAATACCAGGTTCGGTATACGTATGCACTGGGTTCAAAGTCGTTGAATCGACTGTGCCATCTCCCAAATCCCAATAAAATTTCTGCGCCACATCACTTCGATTATCAAAGGTCACTTTAACAGGTTGGCACCCAATTATTGGATTGGGCACAAAGTATGCATCCACGTCTGTTTTAATCTGCAAGTCAATTTTGAAACTGGCGTTGCTACACCTTGGGCTCCAATTTTCGGTAAATGCGGCATTGGGTGTTACAGGAAAATCTTGATGACCAGGTTCTCCCGCATCCGGACAGCTGGAACAGACAGATTGATAGACGACTCCTTTTTTATCGAAACGACTTGTTCCACCATCAACATGGTCATCTGTTGTATCTCCACCGAAATAGGTGGCGTACAATAAACCTTGAGCATCTTTGTCCAACACAATGAGGTAAAAATCATTCCCATCTGTGGTCTTCTGCACTGCATTCGATGAAGTTTCAAGGCCTACCGTTGATCCAGGATTTAGATTCGGTTGCACTTCACTTCCCCATCCACTCATGTAGATATGCTCACAATTGTCAACCAAAAAGGCACTGGGTGAAATGTCTATCTGATTGTTGCGCACACCAAACGAAGTCTCCCATATGATGCTTGATAAACCACTATCAATTTTAGCAATGAATTGACCTTTATTGGCCTCACCATAAATTGTTGGGTTGGATGGAGCAATGTTTCCTGCTGTTTGTCCAGCTACGAAAACTTCACCATCATTGTTTAATTCTACGAAATATACCTGGTCATATTGAGGCGTACCCCAATAGGTTAAGTGTTTTAGTTTGTGATTTTTGCGGTCTAAAGCAGCAACATACCCATCAACGTTGCCCAGATAATCTTTATGGATGGCATTTGTCGACGTTTTTAAATCACTACTTGAAGTACCACCTCCAACATAAATCATTGTGTCTACATCCACTTTTACACTAAACAATGCGTCTTGGGCCCCGCCACCTAAAAATGTCGACCATTTAAGCCGAGAGACATCCGAATTCAATTGTAATAAACAACCTTCCTGAAATTTCAAAACGCTATCAACTGGATCTACCATTGGAAAATCTGGTGATTTTGTGCAACTCGCTATGAAGATGTCTTGCGTTTCGTCTGGAATAATGTCTCCTCGAAAATCGTCGGCATAATTATACCTTAAAGTGGAATTTGAATTTAAGCCATCGGCATCCGTTCCTCCAATAAACGTTGAACCTAAAAGGGTTGTGCCATCTTCGGAAATTTTGGTGACTATGATGTCTCCTGAACCGTTATACGTAGTGTCATATCCGGTCAGCGAGGTTGGGAAATCTTGGGAAAATGATGTGCCAAACACATATAAATCGTCATCCTGGTTTACGACCAAACTATGAGGGTATTCGTTGTCGATCCCGCCGATGTATGTGGCCCATAGCAAGGTGCTTCCTGCTGAATCGTATTTGCTAATGGTAATGTCGCATGGCAATCCTGCTGCAGGAACACCAGTGCCACCCCCACCATAGTCTTTTTGTATAGCACCCGCGGTTACCGGATAATTGCCTTGATCTCCATCTGTTATACCACCGGCATAGAGGTTACTTTTAGAATCATAAGTAGCTGTAAAACCAAAATTATCACCTCGCGAACCGGAATACGTGGAAAAAATAAGTGCTGGATCAATGGTGAAACCACCAGGACCATCGGTATGCTCAGCGTAATCGTATATGTCGTAACTTAAAACGTTGCCGTCGACTTTAAAACGGCATTGAGGGTTGTCAGTTTCAGCTAACGTTTCATCAGCATTATCTGAAGGTAGTTCAATGATGGGTGGCGTCTCGATTAAATCACCACAGCTGGTGTGAACGAAAAGGCTGTCATTGGAAATGCCAATAGAATCGGCGCCTTCAAATCTCAATAGGATGGCTTTGGGGTCGCCATTGGCTAAAATTTGCCAGTCATATTTGAGATAACCATTATGATCTGTATAGAAATCCAACATGATGTTGTCGTAAAGAGCTGGATATAAAATGTGGCGATAGGAACGCACATTTGACTGCCATTTATTACGATCAGAACCGATAAAATAGTTGTTGTAAGAAGTAATTGTGTCTAAACCGAGCACAGGCCCTGTCGTGTTTGCACCAACAAATTCAACTTTAATGCTGTGGGCGTTTAAAGTGACAATCGGTTGAGGCCCCATGAAACTATGTTCATGCATCAGCTCCATTAACACAGCTTTGTCATCCTGGTTCTCAAATAGATAAGTGAATCCACCACGCTCTAAAAACAAGTAACCGTTTGGGAGCTTACATCGATAGAGCACATTGTCGTGAAACTGCCCCTTGTTTTCTTCGAATAAAAATGGAAACTGCGAATGCGGTTGATGGGTTACTTTAGCTTGGCTTGATTCGAAAACTGAACCTAAACAAAGCACCAAAAGAATAAGCTGAATTGTAAACTTCATTCGTGTTGCTAACAAAGTTAAGATTCTATTGATTTACAATACGTTGCTTTCAATTAAAACCTTTGTCAATTCCAGTATATTCGCGGAAAATTTAACGAATGGCCTTAAACGAACAACAGATTCAGCGACGTGAGTCACTTGGTAAACTTCGAGAATTAGGGATTGACCCTTATCCAGCCGAAGAATTCCCTGTTACAGCTTCATCTGCTGAACTGAAAAAGCAATTTGATTTAGATCCCGAAAAGGTACTTGAAGTATCGTTTGCTGGCAGAATCATGGTTCGAAGAATCATGGGTAAGGCAAGTTTTGCTGTGTTACAGGATGAAGTTGGCCGAATTCAGGTGTATCTCAATAGAGATGAAATATGCGGAGGTGAAGATAAATCCATGTATAACGATGTGTTTAAACGTTATCTGGATATAGGCGATATCATTGGTGTTAAAGGTCACGTGTTTCAGACACAAACAGGTGAGACATCAATCCACGTTAAGGCGTTTAAAATTTTGTGTAAGTCGCTGAATCCTTTACCGATGCCAAAAGAGGTAGATGGTAAAGTTTACGATGCTTTTACAGATCCTGAAGCGCGTTATCGTATGCGATATGTCGATTTATTGGTTAATCCACAAGTCAAAAAAACATTTATAGCGCGATCTAAAACGATCAGCTCGATGCGTGGTTTCCTTGAAAACAAGGGTTATCTAGAGGTGGAAACACCAATTCTTCAATCTATTCCTGGTGGAGCTGCGGCACGACCGTTTATAACACATCACAATGCGCTCGACATTCCTTTATATCTTAGAATAGCGAATGAGCTATACTTAAAAAGACTTATAGTCGGTGGGTTTGAAGGTGTTTTTGAATTTGCTAAAGACTTTCGAAACGAAGGGATGGATAAGACGCATAATCCTGAGTTTACTCAAATGGAACTCTATGTGGCTTACAAGGATTACAGGTGGATGATGAAGACAACCGAGGAGATGCTCCGGAGCATTTGCATTGATGTAACGGGTAGCGATAAGGTGACGTTTGGAGATACCGTAATCGATTTTGGTAAACCGTTTGAACGACTTCCAATTTTTGAAGGGATAAAAAAGTTTACAGGACATGACTTGTCGGGTAAAACCGAAGACGAGGTTAGGGCCATTGCAAAAGAATTACATGTACCGGTTGATGAGACCATGGGCCTTGGAAAGTTGATTGATGAAATTTTTGGTGAGACTTGTGAACACCAGTTGATTCAACCTACGTTCTTGATGGATTATCCTGTTGAAATGAGTCCGTTAACTAAAAAACACCGAGACAATCCAGCTTTAACGGAACGTTTTGAGTTGATCATTAACAAAAAGGAAATGGCCAACTGTTACAGTGAGTTAAACGACCCAATCGACCAAAGAGAGAGATTTGAAGAACAAGCCAAATTGCTTGAACGTGGGGACAATGAAGGTATGTTTTTGGACCAAGATTTTCTGCGGGCATTAGAATATGGGATGCCCCCAACGTCGGGTATCGGAATTGGTATTGATCGTTTGGTGATGTTATTGACAAACAATGAAAGCATCCAAGAAGTATTATTCTTTCCGCAAATGCGTCCTGAGAAAGTGACTCAGCCAGACTCTAACGATAAGTTTATAGCAATAGGTGTCCCAGAAGCTTGGGTGGATCACATCAAGGAGATAGGTTTTGTAACGGTGAGCATGCTTCGCAAGGAAGACAGTGCAGGGAAGTTAGCTCAAAGTTTAAATGGATATCGTAAGAAAAAGAAGTTAGACATACCTGCTTTGAGTCCAGAGGTGGTACAAACTTGGTTAAGCTAATCTGTCTTACTACGAGGAGTAAAAGTGATATTACAATTGTCAGTGATAACAGCCTCGGGCCAATTGGTCAGACCGTGTTGATCATTATTCTTAATCGTACAATTCGTTAACTTAAAACCACTGCTCTGATCTTGGGGGTAAAGAGAATTTGGCTTTACTGGGTAAAAGCAAAGTAGACAATCTCGGTCAACGTTGTAATGCCACGAGCTAGTGTCTTTCGTTAATCCGCGAAATACACAATTGTCAAACCAGACGTCTTTACAATTCATTACCATTATGGCATAACCACCAAGACAAAGGGTGTTGTAAAATGAACAATTGATAAAAGTGATGTCTGCACTTGTTCCCAATTCCAAAAGACAGGTACTACATTCACCAAGAAGCGTATTTGATACGCGCATTTCTGTACAGCCAGAAATATGCATGGCTATTGCTCCACTGCCTTTTAAATCACAGTCATCGATGATTGTATTTTCACATCTGGTAAAGCTTAACACATTACCAGAACAACCTGAAGGAGCCACGGGTAAATGTAAAGCCTCAATGTTAGTAATAGTAATGCTGTCACAATTCCTAAAAGATAAAATGGCATCACTAATGTCGTTTGTTGCCAGAACTGTGTGATTCTTGTTTGTTTTCGTTCCAATAATTTGCAAGTTTCTAATGCGATTTAGTGTGATTCCAGGTCCAGCGGCATAGGTGACATTCGGTGCTAATTTCATATTTGACGCTTGTCCTTCCGCCTTTAAGGGAACTTGCTGTAAACTATCTGCTTGTCTCAAATGAAAGGTGTCTGCAGATAAAATCAGCACTCGATTAGAACCAATCGACTCGATAAAACCATTTACAGTATGAACATGGATAGTGTCAATCGTGGTTGCATTGGTTTGAAGTATGGAAAGAAGAAGAAATAAAACTGGCAACCGTTTGATAAACATGACTGGATAACGAGTTGTACTGAGATATAGTGTTAACAATCGCATTCAAAATAAAAAGGCGCTGCATTTATGCAGCGCCTTCCTTGAATGAGTATTAAACCAACTTATTCAAATTTCATAAGTAAGAATCTATAGTATTTCATTGCGTCTTTTTGGTCAGACTTAAGGTGTTTGCCTTTTTTGTGACCTTTACCTTTTCGTCCTTTACAATCGTCACCGTCACAAGTTGGGACATGCTTCTTTTTGATGGCATCCGTATCCGCTTTCCAAGTATCGCGAAGTGGCTTTAAATCTGACTCAACTTGTTCTAACTCAGATTTGTGTGCGGTAACAATTGGCGCAAGAACAGCCTCCATCTGGGCCTTCATGGCTTTGCGTGCCTCAGGATCCATTTTTTGACCTCGAGGGCTTTCAGCTGATTTATTAGCTTTGCGAACGGCTTTAAACTCTGCTTTTAATGCAGCAATCGTGGCCTTTTCATCTTCCGTTAACACGTTATCAAATTCGGTCCGTTTCGTTTTTAAAGTGGGTACAACATTTTCATGTTTGTACTTCTTTAACTCCGTTTTCATCTCTTTCATAGTCTCCCTGTGGGCGGCTTTGGATGCTTTTAACGTATCACGTTGTGCTGGAGTTAATATAGCTTCAATGGCAGCCTTGTGCGTCTGACGCAATGTTTTCATGGCTTCTCGGTCGTGACTAGACCGGGCCTCTTTCATCTTTGCTTTATGACTCACATTTAAGGCTTCTATCTTTACTTTTTGATCGTCAGTTAAATCAACGATAGAGTCTAGTCGTTCTAAATGTTTAGTCAACATGCCCTCATGTGGTCGCTCTCCTCTTGGTCCTTGTGCTAAAGCTAAACTTGCTCCTAGGACAAATAGGATAGCTGTGATTTTAAGTTTTTTCATTTTATCTTTCTTTTGTTAGTTGGACAGGGAGTAAAGTATTTTTATTCCCGATCTCGTGGAGAATGTGGTGGATTTGGTCGATGTTTTCGGTTTTTAAACCGCTTCTCAAATTTTTTCACTTTTTGAATTTGATCCGTATCAAGACCTACCTTTAAATCCGAAAAAAGTAGTTCAAATTCCGTAGCTCTTTTTTCAAACATGCCCTTATTTATGGTTTGCATCCGATTCATATGTTCCATAAAAACGGAATTGAATTTGACTTGTTGTGCTGCAGTAAGGTCTAATTTTTCTTCCAAACGTTGTTTGAATTTTGGAGGCTTTTGCATTTCCACCTTATTATGAATGCGTTTCTTCGTAATCCTACCGGCAGTGAAGAAACCTATGGCTCCACCAATAATCAAACAGATTAAGCCAATAGTCAGGATGCGTAAATTTGTTTTCATAACTCCTTATTTAATATTCTGCGTCCCAACCTTCGTAGGTTTGGTACGACTGACTAATTTCTATATCGCTATACTCCGACAGTCCTAAAACGGAATCAACGGATATCGATCCATCCAGGGCGTACAAAGCGAGTAAACAACCCACAAAACAGGCAGCGGCAACTTTCCATAAACGGGTTTGCCACAATCCAAATATTATAGTGTCTACGCTTTTTAACCCAGTGATTTCCTTCATTACGGATTCCGTAAATCCGTCAGGAAACCTTTGTGGGTTTGTGCTATGTGCACTTAATATATTTTCTAAATTATTCATTGTTCAGAGAATTCTTATTTAAAGTTTCTTTCATTTTCTTCATCGCTCTGTTTAGTTTAGACATAACCGTTCCTTCAGCTATTCCCAACATGTCAGAAGTTTCTTTCACTGAGTAGCCGTCTATCATTCTTAGTACCACAACACTTCGGGCGTCATCCGAAAGACTTTGCAACGCGATGTTCACGATTTCCTTTGTCTCCAATTGCTGGCTAGAAGGTGTTTCATGGGCTGGGTAGTTTTTATGTTCTTCGTTCTGACTGCTAAATCTTTTTTGTCTTCTTTTTATAGAATCCAACTTGTTGAGTGACAAATTGATTGCAATGCGTGTGATATAGGTACCTAGAGCGCTTTTGAAGTTGTATTGGGATAATGATTTGTAAAGACGAATAAAAGTCTCATGGCCCACTTCTTCTGCCAGGTTTTTGTCCTTTAACATGTTAAAACAAACACCTGCCACTCGATCCTTATAGGTGTCAATAATTTGTGCAAACAGATCTTGTTCGCCTTTCAGAATGCGATCGATGAGTTGCTTGTCGTTATGTTTTTGGTCATTCAATAGAGAATGATTGATTTCAAGTTAGACATATCCAACCGCGCGTTACTTCCGAACTATGTTGCAGCAGAAAAATGAACAATGTTTCTAGGTCGTACTTTTTGCATTTGAGCGTTTAGGATATGTTGAATTTCGGCATTGTGTTTTTGAGGAGTCATGGTTTCAATTACTTCCTCAACATTATTCAGTTGATTAAGCTGGTCCATAAACCCGTATCCTTTATAAATGCCGTTCTCTATGTAAATAAATGCTTTTTCCTCTCGGTTACGACCTGATAACCATACCAAGTAAGTACCACATTGTAAGGTGAAACTCTCAATGGCTTTGGTCACACGCGTGTTGTACGATGCAACATCCTCTTTGCCAATACATATGCCATAACACCTACCAATTTGGTGATCGAAGCAAGCTTCGCGTGTTTGTTGAAGACCGGTCATTTTGGAACAGAGATTAAAAGATTCTACAAGTTCCCTTAAAAAAGTCTTTGCTCTTGTCGTATTTGAAAACGATGCGATAGGTTTGTCAAGAAACTTTTTGTTTTTAACGACATCCATTCTTAGTACACCCTTCTGATCGTGGTATTGATACAAGGCGTATCCAGTGCCAGAGTATTTCTGGGCCCGATTAAATTCAGGAAAGTGATTTTTTATTTCTGCTGCTTCAACCAATAGCGCTAAAAACTCAGATCCAGTGATCTTATAACTTATATCGAAGATTTGATTTTTGAAAGTAAACTTTCGTAAACTGTTGTCCGCAAAATGGCTGCTGATTCTAGTTCTAATCTCTTTCGATTTCCCAACGTAAATGACTTTGCCTTCCTCATTGTGCATGTAATAAACGCCAGTTTGGTCAGGTAATTTTTCAAATGTTTCTCTGGGTAAATGTGGAGGAAGACTGCCTTCCTTGGTCTTTCCTTGAGCGACTAACTCGACTTGAGGTCTATCACTAGTAAGCAACATCTCAAGTAATATCGCGGTTGCCTTGGCGTCACCTGTAGCTCTATGTCTATCGTGAATTGGAATGTTTAGTGACACGCAAAGTTTCCCTAAACTATAAGATTTTAATCCTGGAAATATTTTACGACTTAATCGTACCGTGCACACTTTCTTGCGTCGATAATCTGCACCGAGCTCCTTAAATTCTCCTCGAATCACGTTGTAGTCAAACGCGACATTATGGGCTACAAAAACACGGTTATCTGTGATTCGATGCACATCTTTTGCAATCTCGAAAAATCTTGGTGCAGAGGCAACGAGGTCATTGTCAATGCCTGTCAGTTTAGTGATAAATGGTGGGATAATACATTCGGGATTAACGAGCGAGGAATACTCTTCGATGATCTTTTGTTGTTCGTCGTCGTACACATATACGGCTATCTCAGTCACTTTATTTGACTGACCTGTAGTTTCTATATCAACGACTGCATATTGCACTACGCAAATGTATTAGAAACAGTCAAAAACTATACAGGTTTAAATCCTTCAAAAGCTTGAAGACAATTATTGCAATAATGTAGACTTCGGCACAGGGTTGGACCAAATGGACTCTTTAATTCTGTATTTCTGCTTTTACAATATGGACAAGGTGTATCAGACAACACATCCAGTTCCATGTATCCAACATTCTTCTTTGGGGGAGCCAATCCATGTTTTAATAAGGCTGCTCTTCCATCTTCAGTAATGAGATCAGTTGTCCAAGTAACTTCAAAACTAGTCTCGACAGTAACCGCACCAATGCCCGCTTCTTTTTCAAGTCTAGCGATCACCAGTTCTTCCATAATTTTAAGCGCGGGACAACCTGCAAATGTTGGTGTTAAAACAACATGTACATCGTTGGCTGCAGAAACATGTATTTTGGTCACAATACCTAGATCGACTATTGAAATAGGTGGAATTTCAGGATCTTTAACTTCCTTTAGAAAAGTCCTTATGTCGTTTTCTGAGAATTGTATTGTTGCTGTATCGTCCATTCCTACCAATCGGCTGTTGGGTCAATAGCGTATACTTCTGTCATTTCACTTAACAAGGGTTGCAAGTGTGGCGTATGAGCGCCTGTTCTTCCACCATAGCTAGGCGTAGCGTTTTCAGGGATAGTTAATCCTGCTTTTGAAAGTAATGCAGAAACTTCAGTCATCCACTTAGCTTGTAATACAGCTTCACCTTCAAATATTTTAGCATCTGCCAAAACAGATTCGAATTGACCTGGTTCAAAAATGCCTAATGCCAATGGCCAAGAGTCATTCAAAGCAGTTTGCATACGTGCTTTGCTTTCTTCGTTTCCATTAGCTAATTGATGAACCCATGTGTTGGCATGCATCGTGTGATACTTGATTTCACCTTTAAATTTACGTGCTAAACGAGCAAGATTTTCGTAACTAGAGTCTACCAACATTTCGAAACGAATTGCTTCTGCCATGTCAAATAGAAAATGACGGATTAAACTGAAATCATATTCGCCAATAAGTAGTTCAACCAAATGACAGCAGTGAAATTGGTTTTCATTTCGGGTAAAAGCAACGGTATCGGCATCCGCTTCTCCAAGTTCATGAAGTAGATTGTATAAATGCTCACTTTGTCCAAGTTTGTCTTGAGCCATACTGCTGAACGCAATGTCTTCCTCTAAAATCGGGCCTAAGCCAGTCCACTCACTATTTCTGTGACCAATAATTAATTGGTCATCTGCCATCTTATAAAGCAAATCCTTTGCTGCTTCAACGTGTTTGTCGTTAAAAAAATCCATGTTATGCTTTTACTCGTTTTTTGTATGCTTTAATTCGATCCATCACCTTATAACTTGCAGGGTCTCTATGGAATTTCTCTGGTGTTGTTTCAAAAATATCTTGATCAAAATATTCAGTAGCTGATACTGCTTCAGAAGGAACCACCCAAATATTTGCAGTTTCACCTCGACGGGCATACTGCTCCTTGGCATACAGCAAAGCCATATCTGCATTTGGTGCATGCACAATCCCAACATGAACATGCTGTTGGCCTCTTTTCATCTGATGAAAAACTTCGAATGTTTGAAATTGATCCATAACCTTTAATGGTTCAATCGGATCGTGGTTGAGCTGAGCTCTGTCAATTCTTGGATCTAAAGACTTTATCATTCTTTAATTAATATTTTGGTTGTTTTAACGTGTTTTCCTGAAATATGTAAAACATAGACACCAGGAAGTTGGTCTGATAAATCGATTGTTATATTTCTGGTTAATAGACCATGTGATATTGGTTTACCGAGTACGTCAACAATGGTGTAATCTGCACCTATCATTTGGTCAATACCTGCTAAATTTATTTCCGTTTTAAACGGATTCGGATAGACAGTGAGTTTGTTGAGACGTAAATCAAAAACACTTGAATTATTGTCAGAGAACTTAATATCGTCTAATAATAACCAGGTGCCGTCTCCTCTAGTTTCATCTGGATTTGACGCCATTATAAACACGATAGCACTGTCGGGATCTGCCCTAGAGAAATATGTAATTTCTTTTGAAAAATAGGTATATGAACTAGCGGCTTTGTCGACTGAAAATTGCACACCTCCTACTGGTACACCTGATTTGAACAAGAATGCTGTGAAAAATGCAGAATCCCCATTGACAGGTTTGTATTGGTAATAACCTTCAAAATACTTCCAACGTTTGTTCATTGGAAATGTTGGTTGTTCAATATCTGCAAATTTATCTCCAACGATAATCATAGCGGGAACTAGATCACCATTAAGTGATTGGGAAGTTAATTCAACGCCCATCGTACCTGATCGGCCTTTGTTCGACTTTGCAACTAACGGCGTCAGGAATTCCTGACCTGAGATTTCTATAAAGTAATCATCGGTTGTATACCACGATACCAAGTTGTCTCTGGTTTTGATAGACCAATTTTCAAAATCGCCATTACTTAATGCTTTATTTCGGGTTGAAATAGACGCAAAATGTAAATCATCTATAATGAAATATCCATCTCCATTGAATTCTTGAGTTTCTAAGTTTAAGGAGCTCACAGCTATAGCAACCGAGTCCGGGTTTGAACTTAGACTCCATGTAATGGGAATTGAAAAGTAAGCAAAGGTGTCGTTGCTACTGCCTTCTATGTCCAAACCTGCAAATGCGATTGTATTGCCTTTTAGCGTAAATATGCAGGCTATTTGAGCCTTGTCTCCTAAAGCTAGATTGAATTTAGCTCTAAATCGAACGCTTAATGGTTGCTCATCATAAGGTACTCCAAATAGTTTGCGGCCAATAAATGGGCCTGTGGAAACAAAACCTCTGGTTTTATTTGAAGCTATGTTTTCTAGGCGAAGCGATTTAGATCCGGAGTAAGCGTCTGTACTTGATGTAACATTCCCACTTACCTCCCAGTTATCTAATACTTCGGTTTTATGAACACCCCAGTCCTCAAAATTACCGTTAGGGATATTTTGTTGAGCGTTAGCCATCATTACAACTAGCAGCGCCAACAACGAGTTGATGAGTTTTTTCATGTGATTATTTCTTGTGTACACCAAATGTAAACAATTGGGTTGAATTTAATTATGCAAAAGGCCTTACGTATGCAGCATCTTCTCCTAATATGGCTTTTCTCACCCATCGACCATTTTCCTCGGCCATTCTTCTGACAGCTAATCGTTCAGCGTTACATGGACCATCGCCATTGATAACACGTTTGAACTCCTCCCAATCAGGTTCAGTGTATTCCCATAATTTTGTTTCCTTATTTTTCTTAAGATTTGGGTCTGGTAAGACTAGGTCTAAATCCCAAATTTTTGGTACATACATGTCTAAAAATGTCTGACGCATATGATCATTGGAAGCCATTTTTACTTTCCAATTCATGAGTATTTCAGAATGCACTGAAATTTTGTCACTAGGTCCAAAGAAATGCATAATAGGAGGCCACCAACGCGTTAATGCTTCTTGCACCATTTGTCGTTGTTTTGGCGTTCCAGTAGCTAAATGTACCACGTTGTCATGTCCATACTTTAAGTGAAACGACTCTTCGTAACAGATGCGTTCCAATGCGCGACAATATGGGCCATAACTGCCTTTTGAATTTGCCAATTGATTCACAATTGCACCGGCATCAATCAACCAGGCGATTACAGCTGAATCTGCCCAAGTAATAGCTGGGTAGTTGAAAACATTAGAATATTTGGATTTGCCCGTGATTAAATCATTAATCATGTCCTCACGAGATTTGCCCAAAGTTTCTGCAGCAGAATACAACAGTTGTGCGTGGCCAACTTCGTCTTGAACTTTTGCCATCAAAGCTAGTTTTCGGCGAAATCCTGGAGCTCTAGTAATCCATGTTCCTTCTGGAAGTGAACCTATAATTTCTGAATGTGCATGCTGCTCAATCATCCGAATGAGTTGCTTGCGATACATTTTTGGCATCCAATCTTGAGGTTCAATTTTATCACCCGCATTGATTCTAGCTTCAAATTCCGATAACAAAATCGGATCTTCATCTTTTAAAAAATCAGGTCTCTCGTTTGGGTCTATATAGGCGTTTCCGTACATGCTGTATTGGGATTATTAATGTTAACTGTTTTTATTTTTTCAAACCAGTAAAGGTGAAATCGAATAAGTTTTCTGCAATTTGACTCGGCGTTAATTTGCCTTTTGGGTCGTACCATTCTACAATCCAGTTTAAACTAGATAATATGGTTAAGGCTGCGAACTTTACATCCACTTCACTAAACAAGCCTTCGTCGATGCCGTTTTTGACAATGACTCTAAACTCTTCCTCATACCCATTTCTCAAGACTATAAATGCGTCTCTTCGATCTTGACTTAAATGACGCCAATCTCTCTGAAAAACCATAGCAGCCTCAATGTTATTCGTCAGGATGTTGACATGTGTGTCAACTGCCATTTTAAGTTTTTGTGCAGCATCAAAGTAAATGTCGTTCACTTCTTTAATGCCATCTAAAAACTTTTCGGCTAATTCGAAACATGTTGTGTCGAGCAATTCTTCTTTACCATTGATGTGGCTATAAAGCGTTGCAGGTTCAACACCTGCCGCTTTTGCTATGTCTCTTACACTTGTGGCTGGGTAGCCATTGGTCATAAAAAGAGCTTGAGCAATATTCAGAATTTCTAATTTTCTCTCCGTCATAACGAACATTCGTTAGGCAAATTTATTAATAACAGGTTGGATATGCAAATCGCCATTTGTAAACTCGAATCAAGTGGTTGTAAATTCTCAAAGCCATACAACGTTTTGGTTTTTAACTTGCACCTTAATATATGAAGCTCATTAAAAATATATCATACGTTCTATTGTTCTTGTCCATTTCAATTGGACAGGCTATAGGTGCCAACGCGGCACCTCATGTAGATGGTGAAAAACTCTTTGTAACCACAGATAGACATTTTTATACACCTGGTGAACGACTGTCATTTACAGTTTTTGTTGTTGATGATAGCCATATACTTCAAACTGAATCTACAATGATTAAGGTGCTATTGATGGATGGGAAAAGTAAAACGATTGATTCCATTGTAACCCATGTTAAGTACGGTCGATTTTCCTATTTTTTCAATCTCCCTCAAATTGGTGGCATGTATAAGGTGAAGGCCTCTACAAGGTGGCAACTCAATGATTTAAAGCCAAAACAATTCGAAAAGGAAATATACATTCAAGAAATAATCAAGCGAAATTTCTTTATTAAACAAGAGCTTGAAAAAACCAACTACCGCGGAACAGACACGGTTATGAGCCAAGTCCATATTAAAAGTCGTGGGAATGAACCTTTAAGTGGTGCAATGTTTAGCGCATTCATGATAATAGATGGGGAACAAGCAGGTGTTAAACATGGAAAACTAAATGGGAGCGGCAAAGCCAACGTCTCCTTTGTGCTCCCAAATAAACGCATTGAATCCGCATATATCAAAGTGCAAAGCTCGTATCAAGGACAAACAGAGTATGCCATGTCTCGAATTCCTATCCAAACCAATGATATATCTATGGTGGTTTACACCGAAATGGGAACTTCAGTGCTGGTAGACGGAGTCAACAACAGATTGGTGGTGCAGTCTTTTGATAATTTAGGCAACCCAAAAGACATTAACGGATATATAGAGGATCAATATGGTACGGTGATTACAACTTTTGAGAGTTACCATAAAGGAATGGCAGAAGTCAACTTTAAGCCAGAATTTGGTTTTACTTATGCAGCAATATCGGATGCTGCCAAAAACGTGGTGCCTCTTCCACCTGTTGTAAAGAACCAACCTTATGTTCGAGTTTATGAGAAAGGTGGGAGTTTAATAATGTCTTCGCAAAGCCCAACGGCAACTAGAGTCTTGGTGACATTGTCTGGCAATGGACATGTTATTATGGAAAAGATATTAGACCCACAAATAGGCCAGATGCAAGTGCAGGTTCAAACGTCTTTAGAAAATCTAGCCCCTGGTGTTTATGGTATAAGTTTCCAAAGTATGTCGGGGATGCTATATGGTCGACGATTATATGTTAGAAGACCAGACGATGTAGCTATTACTATCAAAACGAATAAAGAACTTGTGAGTCTTGGCCAAAACGTAAAGTTGAGCGTAAACACAGCAAAAGAAAGTGCCAGTTTTGCTGTTCGTGTTGTAAGCGAACAAACTCTGAACCAAATTAAAGATAGGTCACATAGCATCATTTCCTGGATGTACTTAGGGGCTGAATTGACCAATGAAATTGTTGAACCAAAATTCTATTTTGACAAGCATGAAGTAAAATCTAAAAAGGCCCTAGAACTTTTGAGCATTGTAAACCACAACTCTTGGAGGCGGGATTATAAAAACGGTAGGGTATCTCAAAACAAAACTAATTTCTACCCTAGAATTTCGGGTCAAATTTATGGCAACGTTTATCAGTATTATAATCAAACAAACCCGATTAAAGGTGTTAAGGTTCGTTTGAAAAATACCAATTATGAAGTTGTGGTAGACAGCACAGGGTTCTTTAGTTTAAAAGGGTTACCTGCCGAGGTTTTATCCAACCAACCCACCTTAATTATATCTAAGGGAATTGAACGAATTGAGTATCCAATTAACCAGTCTTATAATTTTTATAATTACAGTTTTAGTGAGCCATTAAATACTGAACATTTTTACACGAAGGAAGTGAAAATACAAAAAAAGGAAATTCCTGCGGAAGGACTTCAAAGGCTGAGGTATAGGAATCCGATTCAACTTTCGACCCTAAACCTGAGAGGGAATATTAGAGGGGAAGGGGTAATGGCTATTTCTCCAAATAGCTACTCCTATTCATCAACCGCTGACCTTAGCACTGTGAGCTTCGAAAAAGTAAACGTAGCTTACCTATGGCAATTTGGAGTGTATAATGGCTATTACAATTTATGGAACGAAGAGTATTCTAACTATACTATCCCCTTCGGCGTAGCACTAAAATATAACAACTACAGATCAAATCTAGCCACATACCCTGGCCCAATTAAATTAAATGATAAAACAACATATTGGTTTGGTGAGGCATCCTCGGATGCATCGGGGCTTTGTAAACTGGACTTTTATGTGCCCATGGAAAACGATGGTTTTGTTATAGTCTGTGAAGGGGTTACTAAATCAGGAAAGGTATTTACGCAATCAAAAACCATAAAAGTACAAGATGAAGTAGAGATATTCACGAATGTTCCGAAGTCTTTAACGGCAGGCGACTACGCACAAGTAGTGTTGAAGTGTATCAATCACAGTGATGATGTGAAAAGACTGCATTATAGAATTGACATCAATGGGAATATTCAACAGGACACCATTACGCTAAAGGGTCATGAAACAAAGCCGGTCATGGTTGAACTCGTCACTGGGAATAAGCAAGAGGCCATTCAGTTTCAATACACTTATGGATTTGATAAGAACGCGAGAAACTCACCAAGGCATCAAATTAAAATTTTGAAGAAAGGTCATGCACGTAATTATGTACTTGCAGGTAATAAATCGAGTGAACGACAAAAGTTTAAAGCCGAAGAGGTGATTGACGGTACGGCAGAAGTCCGGATATCCATTATGAATGATTTTGTGGAACTGCTGGAATCTACTTCCGCACGAATGATTCGTCAGCCAAATGGCTGTTTTGAACAAGTATCGTCTTCTAATTATCCAAATTTATTGGCGCTGAAAGTACTTCAAAAGAAGCGTGATTTCAATCAGTCAGGATTGATAAGTAAAATTCAAATGGGTTACGGTAAACTGGCTGCCTATGAAACACCAAGCCATGGGTTTGAATGGTACGGTCGTAATCCACCACATACAACGCTATCTGCCTATGGACTGCTACAGTTTAGCTTAACACGAGAGTTGGGATTAGCGATAGACGAGAAAATGTTCAATCGCAATGTAGACTGGTTACTGAATCAGCGAGATGGAAAGGGCGGATTTAAGTTTCACAGAGGGAAATATGGTTTCTCAAGCTCGGATTACGAAACAAACAATGCCTATGTCACTTGGGTATTGTCTAGGATTTCGAAACGGAATTTAAACGACGAGATTGACGCGATTACATCTGACGTTGATAGTGATTTTGATGCCTATAAAACCGCATTACTTGCAGCAGCATATGCCAACCTTGGACGTACTACCGAAGCACAAATGAGGTTAGATCAATTGGAACAACACTTTAAGAAAAAGGAGTACAAATCGTTTAAGACTAAGGGGTCAATCATGTACTCAGGTGGGACTTCGTTGGATGTCGAAATTATGGCGATCACGTTAATGGCCGTGCACAAACTCAATGCAACGCCAGGTATTTTTGCAAACACACTCATCTCAACCATCATGAAGTCACAAAATCAGTATGGTTTTGGGAACACACAATCTACAGCACTTGCTTTGGAAGCGCTAAGTAATTACTCAGATTATTTTGTATCGAAGAATAAAGAACAACGATACACCGTATGGCTAGATGGTAAAAAGATATTGGATTATTCGATGTTCGTAAAGCAAAAACGCTTCGCAACTATTGTATTGAATAGCGATCAATTGGCGACAGGGAATCATGAAATTTGGGTAGAATGTCAATCGGATAAACAACTACCTTATACTTGTGAAATTTCGTGGTTAGAACAAATTGACAAGGTTGAACATGAGGAATTAGTGCTTGACTATACGTTAAGTAAAAATGAAGTCACGCAAACAGACGACATACTGGCTGAAATCAGCATTACGAATAAAACCAGTGTAGATAAGCCACAAACAGTCGCAGTAGTTCACATACCCGCAGGCACATCATTTAATATGGACGAGTTGAGGTTGCTGAAAAAGGAAGGCGTATTTGATTATTTCGAAACCAAAGATGATCAATTGGTTTTCTATTTTTTAGGACTAAAATCAAACGAATCTAAAAAAGTTCAATTTGCATTACAACCGAATATACTTGGGCGATTTGCTCCGGCAGAAAGTTATGTGTACCAGTATTACACACCTGAAATAAGAAGCAGTGTGTTGGCCAAACCATTGGTAATAAGAGAGGAAGTTAAACAATGAAAATGCGCGTAAATTTTTTGATTTGTGGGTTGCTCGTAAGTGCATTGACTTATGGTCAGCATTTCGGAAACGCGCCGAATTTAAAGTATGGCATTTCAGAAACGAACTTATATGCTGACGTTTCAATTTATGGATTTACGCTTTCAAATTCACCAAGTAAACGCTTCTTGCTGCAAAATTTGAGTAATTTTAATTTTTCGTCTCCGACTTCATTCAACACGATTAGTCGGATAATTCCCGTTGAGTCATCTGGAGAGGGCATTAAATTAGGACAGTACATGACCTCAAATAAATTGTCAGTTGGAGGGAGTTATTTAACAAAAGAAAGGAATGAGGCGCATGCCACATGGAACACGTTGATCTTTAAAAAGAAGACAGATAATCGTTTGCGGCTGACGGGGATGGTCATTCGTAGCAGTCAGTCCGCACAAGACAACAGAGAAGGTATGAAATGGGTGTCGGACAAACAGAATTTTAATGGGTATTTGAAGCTGTCAAATTACCAATACAATGCAAAGAATTCATTTAGTTGGGAGAATTTTGTAGTGCTGAATTCTAATAATTTCCGTTTGGCTCCCGAAGGTTTAGATGCACCATGGTTGCAAAATGAGCGTGGGAGTGTTGCAATGTCCAAAGTTAACTGGACACGCCGCATTAGCGAGAATCATATAATGATAGGTGAGATTGGTACAGAATTATTTAAATCTGAAGAGAACGCACCACAAAGCGCAACGACGGATTTTAAACGATTTAATATTTCTGTACGCGACATAATGAATTTTAGAAAAAACAAACTCAACAACACGTTGAGCGTATCGAGTAACGATGCGTCAATGCAGCACACGTGGGGCCAACAAATTAATAGATATCAATTAACCATGTGGCAATCGAGTATCGTGCATTTTTTAAAACCAAAAGTGATGGGTTTTAAATACAACCATGGCATAGGATATCACTCTAATGCAGGGTTCATCTTAAATCCAGGCCTTAAGTTTTTTCATAATCGCAAAAGCCTTAAATATGATGTTGGGTTCCTTCAAACGTCTAGAACACCAGCTTTACTGTCAGAATTTCAAACGCATTTTAGAACCACATTGTCTCCCAGCGTAGTTTCGAACCCAAACCAAGAAACGATTCGCAAGGTATACGGCACGGCACACTTTCAGATTTATAGTCTGCTTTCACTTGAATTCAAATACATCAATACCTTTTCAAAAGATAAATGGTTATTCGACCCAATTGCAAATAGGTTAAAACAAGCCAAATGGGCTCATTCAAGTGTTTATGCTAAGCTGGCAAGAAACAATCAGATTCGTTCTAAGTATCATATCCTTTATAGATATACGATGCCTGAAACAAAATCAGCTGAAGTTTTACCACAACATTTAGTGAGCGCGTCTTATGAATATAAAATTCATAGAAGAACGGTTCACCTAAAGAGCTTTCGTAGATTGATGGATTTTTCTGTTCATGTAACCGGCTCCTATGTTTCTGAGCAACAGTTACCTTACTTAGACGACGGCCATCAAGCCATTCAAGAGGATGGGGTTTTTGTAGATTCACACCTATTGCTGACACTGAAAAAGCGAGCGTATTACTATCAACAAGATCATAAGATTAAATACCTTGAGGAAATTAAATTCCGAATGGGCGTTAATAACGTCTTAGATACATCTACGGCCATCCAACCTCAAACTGCTAATCCATTCAAACCATTTTTTTCACGTCAATTGTATGTTGGTATCAGTCTAGGATTTTAGCAACACTGGCTCCGTTTAACATATTTTTCGACTTTACATTTGTATTTGAAATGGCGCTTTCAACTGATTTAAGATAGGCTGTTAGTTCGTCAACTTCAGGTTTGTTAGTCGACAAATATGCTTCCATCTGTTTATGACTTGCAATCAGTTTCAATAAATCCATTTTTTGATTTAGGTCAACGAGTCTTTCACCAATCTTCGATTTCTGAGTGCTCAGTTTTGATGTGGTGACATCATATTTATGTTCTTTGTTTTTGAAAAATGCGCGTAACTCTTTTTGATCTGTGGAGTCAAAGCCATTAATATAGGAATCAACTTGTTTCCAATATGATTTTGAAAACTGATTGTACTGGTTCCAATCTTTTAGAACGCCTGACTTCTCACTTAACAAGTGTTTGTAATTGTCTTCTAATTGCTCAATGTCATTGTGTTTTTCTTTATACTGACGATATAAATCCAATACCATAGTGTAGCCTCCATCTCCTCTAGACGAGGAATAAGACTTTTGATTGCCGCAGGTACTGACCTGAATTATGACTGCTGCTAAGACTGTAATAATGATGTTTTTCATACTTTTTTTTGACTAAGTTAGTGGTAGGGTAAGTATGAAATTAGGCGGTTTAGTTCACGTAGGAACTCATTTAGTTAACGTCCTAGGATGCTTTAGCGTATTTTACGGATTCAATT
>JBLHOC010000041.1:0-21004 GCA_047620825.1 Bacteroidia bacterium
TATGACATTACATTTAAAAAGTAAACCTATTTTAGTACTATGAATTAACTGTAAACCTATAGCAGGATTTAACTATTAACCTGTCAACTTATTTTAGGACGAGACAAAAAGACAAATTCAATCATTCAATTATTCTGTTATTCAGACATTCAACAATTCCCTAACATCCCAACAACCTAACCACCTATTTCAAAATCCCCAACAATCCACGTGTAAACTCACGCATGATGGTTTTAGTTAAAGAGTGACTTGCAATTTTTTCGAATGTTGATTTTTCAGGTCTACGACGTGTCCCGGTCGTTTTTTTACCTGCTTCTCGTTGTTCTTTTTCCTCTCGCTCCTCCATGCGTTCTAATTTCTTAGTCAGCATTTCATAAGCAGATTCTCTATCAATGTCTTCCTCGTACTTCCGCATTAACTTGGAGTTACGCAATACATCTTCCTTCTCATCTTCAGTAATCACGTCCATTCGTGAAGATGGTGCCGTTAATAACGTATGCACAAGTGGCGTTGGAATTCCTTTTTCGTTCAGGACAGTTATGATGGCTTCGCCAATACCCAGCTGGGTTAGAAGTTCGTCTGTTTTATAGAAGTCTGTGATTGGATAATTTTCAGAAGTTAATTTGATCGCTTTACGATCCTTTGCCGTAAATGCTCTTAACGCATGCTGCACTTTCATACCAAGCTGACTTAAAACCGCATCGGGTACATCAGTTGGATTTTGTGTTACAAAAAACAACCCAACCCCTTTTGATCGAATGAGTTTTACCATCGTTTCGATTTGACTTAACAACGCTTTGCTTGCCTCATCAAAAATCAGGTGGGCCTCATCAATAAAAATGACCAACTCTGGTCTATCCTTATCACCCTGCTCTGGCAATCGCTCATAAAATTCTGCCAATAAGCATAACATAAAGGTTGAAAAAAGTTTGGGTTTCGACTGGATGTCATCCAATCTCAAAATGTTAATGTACCCCATGCCATTTTTGTCGACACGCATCAAGTCGTCTACATCAAAACTCTTTTCTCCGAAAAACGTATCAGCACCTTGCCCCTCTATTTCTAAAAGCTTACGCATGATTGCACCTATAGAAGTAGCGCTCACATAGCCATAATCCTTTTCGATTTCCGCTTTCCCTTCGTCTCCGATATATTGTAATACTTTTCTAAAATCCTTAATATCTAGCAACGGTAATGCGTGATCATCGCAGTATTTAAATGCAATACTTACAATGCCACCTTGCGTATCATTTAGTTCAAGAATCTTTGAAAGCAATACTGGACCGAACTCACTAATCGTTGCACGCATACGAACGCCTTCTTGATCACTGATGGACAATAATTCAGTTGGATAAGCTCTTCCAACCCAATCTTGGCCAATCATCTCGTGTCGTTCGTCAATCTTAGGATGCCCAGCAGATTTTTGGCTTAAACCACTTAAATCACCTTTGATGTCCATCATCAATACAGGTACACCTTTTTCAGACAAACGTTCTGCAATGTTCTGAAGCGTTTTTGTTTTACCAGTTCCAGTTGCACCAGCAATTAACCCATGACGATTAAACGTTTTTAGTGGAGCCTTTACTAAATTGTTTTGGATGGCTCCTCCATCCAGCATACTTGTACCCAATAGGATGCTGTCTCCTTTAAATGTGTACCCTTTTTCAACGTGTGCTAGAAATTCGTCGTAATTGCTCATAAACTCCAGATATTTAATACAAAAATAGGCGTTAGGAGGTTATAATAATTTTTTACTCAACTGCGAATTTTGTCTGGAAAATTACATGAATCCAACATGCGCTATTTACGCTTTTTGAATATGAATAGTTTCTTCTTATACAGGATGATTGTTATCAGCAAAAGGATTACAATCGGCCAGATGTAAATTAGAAACAACATGAAATTAAGAATCATATTCCAACCTGTATTCGCTGCTTTGGCCACTTTGCCAAAAAAGGTCGGTCGGTCGGCTAAAGGTGCATCATACTCTAAATCTTGATAAATATATAAACTCACTGTACTGTATGATATACGATCTTTTAAAAATCTCAACCTGCCTTCTTTCGATTCTATCTCTTCACGAATCACTCTAATCTGATCTTCAACCGCAAGAATGTCGGTTATTTTTTGTGCCTTTCTTAAGATGTCGATGTATCGTTTTTCGACTTCCTTTTTGGTTTTAATCCGAGTGAGTAAATCGTAGTACTCTTCACCAACATCATCGGCACTTGTTCTTTTATAATCAACACTTTTAATACCCTCACCAGTTGTTATTGCCTGAATAAACTTATCAAAGTTTTGGTTTGGCAAGCGAATCTCCATTGTATTTGAAATCCGAGATATCTCGGTGCGCTCGTTTTCATTTGAGATGTATCCATCAAATTTCCGAATGGCATCTTCAAAACTGTGTTTGTCTTTGGCATAATCGTTTACATGAATACCAACATTCCCTTTCTTTACAATTTTGTCGTTTGTCCGTTTTATTGTTTGTTGTTTGGGTGCAGTCGCATTGCTTTCGTCTGTGTCATATGACATGACAGCCGTTGTTGTGCTTGACGTCCACCCATTATTGCCTATTGAGGTTGTAACATAACCCTGTTCGGTTTTATCTCTATAGGTAGATGTTGCTTCCTCTGCTTTATAATCCTCAGCTTCGTTGTAATCATCAGCTGACTCTTCCCATTGGACCTCAACGCCGCCTTCATTGTTAGAATCAGCTGACTCGTTGTTTTCGCAAGCCGAAAAGCTCCATAGCGCTATAACGCCCAAAAGTATTGTTCCTTGTATTTTCATGTGTGTTTATATCACTTTAGGTTAATTGGTAAATTCTATTTGGTACACTGTGTAATTCCTGCGGTCTTCAATACACCATACTCCTGTTCCAACATAGTTCCTCGGCATTCATTTTTTCGGTGATGATGCCTACTTCAAAAAGTGTATTGACCACGTTGTTTAACATCTTTTTTGAAATGAAAACATCTTGCTCCCATTCCGTTTTGTTGAACCAATTAGTTGCGTCTTGTAAACTCAGACCATAGTTATCCGCTATGATTTGCTCCGCATTTTCGTCGTTCATAAACTGCCTACTGATTTTACGGATCGTCCATAATAAATTCCAGACTAGGTTTGGATGTTTCACCAACAATTCCTGTCGTGCCGCGATCATAAAACATGGCCAAGGCGTCACGGTATCTCCCAGATGTTTTAGCTGACGTGCATCGACCAAAGGTTTGGTTGTAAACTTCTCCCAAAGTAAAATGTCGGCCTCCCCATTATTGAGTGCTTTTACAGCACCATCTATATTCCCAACTTCAATAAATTGGTCGTCGTTTAATTTGATACCACGGTTTTTGGCTTCCACGCTCGCCATGAGGTGTGAGCCACTGCCCGGTCGACTGATGGCAAAACGCAGATCACTGAAACTACTTTCTGAAGTTACGGTTGAATGCGCACCTGTATGTATGCCCCAAATTAATGGTGATTTGACGTATTTCTGCGCAATCATGGATGGGTTTCCATTGATGATATCCGCCACAATACCTTCTGTCAATACTACGGCAATGTCTAATTCACCACTTCTCAACTGTTTATTCATTGCGCCAGTGCCACCGGGCACTTCTGACCATTCTACCTCTAATCCAATATCAGAAAAACCACCACTTTGAATGGCCAATTTCCATGGATAATTAAAGTGCTCAGGAACGCCTCCTATCTTGATCTTCACCTTTTTGCTTTTAACGGCTAAGTTATAGATTTTGGCTAACAAATTTGCTCAGTTCGGTCATGTCATTAACTTTGAAGCCTTATGAACGACCAACATGACATCCTCGATCAGCAATTCGTTGCTCAAGCAGAAACGTATGAAAAAACTGAGTTTTACAGAAAAACATACGCGCACGTAGCGGGTGCATTTCTTGTATTTCTTGTCATCGAATATTTATTCTTGACTACTCCAGCCATCGTTAATATTGGTTTAAGTATGCTATCTGGTTACACCTGGTTAATCGTTCTAGGTTTATTTATGTTAGTGACCACACAGGCTGAAAAATTTATTGCACGAACCCAAGATGTGAAAAAACAATATGCTGGTTATTTGCTATACATCGCCGCTGAGGCATTCATATTTGTTCCTATTTTGCATATTGCTTTAATGCAATTAGGCCCTAACGTACTTGGGCAAGCCTTCTTGGTTACCATAGGTTTATTCCTTGGTTTAAGTGCCGTGGTTCTTATCACCAAAAAGGACTTTTCTTTTATGCGCAACATCATTGTTATTGGCGGTATCGTTGCCATGTGCTTAATCGTTGCAGGTATTATTTTCGGTTTTGATTTAGGGCTTTGGTTTAGTGGTGCCATGGTTATGTTAGCTGCTGGTTCAATTTTATATCAAACATCCAACATGGTTCACAGATATTCAAAAGATCAATACGTATTGGCGTCACTCGGACTATTTGCTTCTTTCATGTTGTTGTTGTGGTATGTCATTCGAATCTTTTTGAATCGAAGTTAGACTTTTCAAGAGAAGAGAGAAAAGAAAAGAGAGAAGAGACTTGATCTTTCTCAAAATTGAGCCACTAGGAGTTAGGGGGTTGAGAGAACGTACTTAAATAAGTTTAAGCCGAAGACTAAGTTCAAAAAAAACATTCACTCATTCCAACTTCACTCATTCCACATTAAAGTATTCAGACATTCAGTAATTCTTTGATTCAACCCTTACCCCACTGCCAGCCTAATTACCACAGCTGTTCCCTGTTCCAAATCTTGGATTTCTAAGGAATTTCCTTCATGCTCTTTGTTGAGCATATTGAGCCTGTCTGTAATGACCTGAATGGCTGCAGATTCGTGACTCTTACTTTTTCCTTTGGCTTTTTCTAAAGCAGCTTCTCGCCCAATGCCATTGTCTATAATTCTGCAAACCAATTGGTGATTTTCCAGCTGAAATTTCACTTCTAATTTCCCAGCTGTTTTCATCTCCGGCAAGCCATGCTTGATGGCATTCTCAACAAAAGGTTGGAGCATCATCGGTGGTATGTACACCTCGTCCGCATCAAAATCATCCAAAATACTGATGTTGAATTCAAATGGCGCTTTCATGCTGAATTGTTCCAATTCCACGTAGTTTCTTAATGTCGTAATCTCATCTGAAAGCGGGATGGTGTCTACCCTTGAATTTTGTAAGGTTAGCCGCATCAGTTTGGCAAACTTTTGCAGATACTTTCGAGCTTCTTGGTGCTGTTCAAGCGCAACCAACGACTGAATAGAATTTAACGCATTGAATAAGAAATGTGGATTCATCTGGAGGCGTAACGCTTTTTGCTCCAGTTCTATTAATTCCTTTTCGACCTCTAGTTTTTCCCGTTCCCTTTTACCTCTTGCCTTAATTCGTTGCACGTATATCCATAAAAATAAGCCAACCAATAACGCAGGAATTAACCAAGAGCATAACCTAAACCACCACGTTTTCCAGAAAGGTAGTAATACCTCAAAAGGCCACTCCTTTATTTCACTGTCGATACCTTCCGATGAAATGGATTTTACCATTAACGCGTACTGACCCGATGGTAGGTTGGAATAAACGGCATCCTTTTTCTGTGTTGGTTTTCGCCACTCTGGATCAAAGCCTTCCAATTTCCATTGATACCTCAGTTTTGTTGGATTGTTTAAATCCACACCTACAAATGAAAAAGTAAGGTGATTTTGGTCGTATGGGAATTTTGGAGAACTCACCAGATTATTCCAAGATATAGGCTGATATCCGTGGGTATTTGGACTTAATTTTTCATAAAACAAATCGATGTTATCCAACCAAATTCGTGGCTTCGTTTCGTTTGTTTGAATGTTGTTGGGATTGTATTGGGTTAACCCATTGATCGTTCCGAACCACATATTGCCTTCCCTGTCGCATAAGCTTGCGTTTTGGCATGTTTCAATTCCACTGAAACCATCCGCTGATCCGAAGTATTCCACCTCAATGACATCCCCTGTTTCGTTTAAAGTGAGTTTTTCTAATCCGCGTTCATGACCCAAGTAAAGGTGATTGAGTTTATCAAATTCAAGCAAGTACAAATTCGAAGATCTTAACCCATCTTCAATTGGTTTTGTTAGTGTTTTACTATCTAAGTCATATCTATACAAACCGTCTGATGTAGCAATCCAAAGGCCATTTTTATTACTCCTAATGGCTCGAATGTTCTGATAATTCAATTGACTTTCTGACAACACCATTTGCACCTTTTTCCTGGATATCATTCCAACACCCTTGCTCTCAGTGCCAAACCAAATAGTCCCTTGTTTATCTGCATGTAAGGCGTGAATCCGGTTAGAAGGCAACTCCGTAAGGTATCGATAGTTTTGTATCCGATAACCTCCTTTAACACGGGTAAGCTCCGATATGCCGCCATCCAAGCTCGATACCCAAACCGTACTTTTTCTAACGCATACGATGTCTTTGATGTAATTGCCGCACAATCCATTTTTGACTGTTAACCAATGGAAGGAACTGTCTTGATAATATGCCAAACCATCTCCTTCTGTTCCAAACCAAACGGTGCCATCCAATGACGAACCAATGGCCTTCACTTTAATGTCGGCGAATCCAGAATCATGGGCGTAATTGATGTACTGACCTGAATCCATTTTAACAACACCTTTACGTCCCGTCCCAGCCCAAATGGCTCCTCTTCTATCTTGGCTAATGGCATACGTATAATTGTCTGGCAGGCCATCTTTAATCGTTAGATGATTGAACTGTTGTCCCGCAAATTGATTTAACCCTCCTCCAGATGTGCCCAACCATACATTGCCCCAACCATCGTGGGTTAAGGATCGTACATGATTGTTTGTAAGCCCAGTATTAATACTATATCTATCGATCTTCCGATCGGTTAAGTCAACTAGAAACACCCCATTATCTTGTGTTGCAATCCATAGCTTATTGTCTCTTTTCATCAAGTCGTAACAGATGGTGCTGTAGGGTAATGGTAAGGTCAAGTTTGTAATTTCATCTCCATCATAAAATCGTATGCCTTTACCGTAGGTGCCTACCCAAACTCCGGCGCTATCTGCCAACAAGCATTGAATGTATTTATCTGGCAATCCATCCACCTTACTTATATAACGGATAGTTGTATGATCCTTTTTGTTTAACAGGTACAATCCTCTATTGGTGCCCATATATATGTGCTGCCCAAATGTTGTAATCGAAGTGACGTAGAAATTCTCTTCTTTGTCTTGATTCTCAATCTTAATAATCTTATTGGATTGTTGTATGTAAAGCCCATTCGACGTCCCAATATAGAGCGTTGAATCTTGCTCAAATAAGGACAATACCACAATGTCGCCATCTTTTGATATTGGATAGCTCTTAAATTCTATGCCGTTGTATTGACTTAATCCAGATTGTGTTCCAATCCAGATATCACCTTCTGAATCCTCCAACAGACAATTCACAAAGTTGTTGATTAGGCCATCCTTGGTGTTGTAAGACTCAAAGTTGTTGCCATCAAAACGGGCTATGCCCCCACCCCTGGTGCCCACCCAAATAAAACCACGACTGTCGCTCAATACGTCAAAAACCTGTGATTGAGGCAAGCCATCTTCCAGACCAAAATGCCTAAAATAATTTTGCTGAGCCATCCCGGATAAAGTGCTAGCAAGTATCAAAAAGACACAGGAAATGGTTCGTTTTAACATTTAATCAAAAATAGGTTACCCTTATGCTGTAACCAAAGGCAGATAATAGAATCACTCCGTCGGATAATAAATCAATCTCCATATTTGAACTTAGGAACTGAAATGTTAGCGCTAAGAAGAATACCGAAATTAAAAAAATGGACGAAACGATTGTTTCTAGCACTTGGTGTTTATTTCCTGTTTTGCCTTCCAGACACCTTATTTGAAGACAACTATAGTACAGTTTTGGAGGACGAAAACGGCCAATTGTTAATGGCACATATTGCGCCCGATGGACAATGGCGATTCCCGCTTTCTGATAGCATTCCATTAAAATTTACAACAGCCTTGGTTGAATTTGAAGATCGCCGATTTTATAAGCATGAAGGTGTTAGTGTGCTAGCTCTTGGTCGTGCGACCATACAAAACCTAAAATCCAAACGGTTGGTAAGTGGTGGTAGCGCCTTAACCATGCAAGTAATACGGATGAGCCGAAAACGAACTGGTCGAAGTATCTGGGATAAACTAAAGGAGATGGTAATGGCCTTACGTTTGGAGCTCAAATACAGTAAGGATGAAATTCTTACCCTTCATGCGAGTCATGCACCATTTGGTGGCAATGTGGTTGGATTAGAAGCCGCAAGTTGGCGTTATTTTGGGCACAACGCCCATCAATTATCTTGGGCCGAGTCTTCTATGCTTGCCGTACTCCCGAATGCGCCGTCACTGATGCACTTATCTAGAAATCGACAAGCACTATTGGACAAACGAAACAGATTGTTGAAGCGATTATTCGACGATAAAAAGTTAACACCCTTAGAATTTAAAACAGCTATAGCAGAACCATTGCCTGAAAAACCCAAACGACTACCACAAATGACGCCTCATTATATGGCTTATTTGGGTTCGAAAGGATTAACCGGCCAACGGGTTACAACAAACATCAACGTTCGAGTTCAAACTGGTGTCAACACTGTTGTGAATAGACATTACCAACGAAACGTAACTAAGGGCATTGCGAACATGGCTGTAATTGTGTTGGATGTAAAGACCAAAGAAGTCCTTGCCTATGTGGGCAATACACCTTGTACCGAAAAGGACAAGTTACATGTTGATGTGGCTCAAGCTCCACGAAGTACAGGTAGCATATTAAAACCATTTCTTTATGCCAAAGCGATGGAAAACGGTCAGTTGACACCCCAAACATTGGTGCCAGATTATCCCACTCGTATTAATGGATATGCGCCACAGAATTACGAAGACGCTTACGATGGAATGGTGCCAGCATCGGAGGCATTGGCAAGGTCTTTGAATATTCCAGCGGTCCGGTTGTTAAGTGGATATGGTGTAACGCGATTTAAGCAAAACCTTCAAGAACTTGGACTAACCACATTATTTCGACCGGCGGATCAATATGGGTTGTCCTTAATATTAGGAGGTGCCGAAGCGAGTTTGTGGGACTTAAGCCATGCGTATGCAGCAGTTTCGTCTTGTGCACAAACAGCATCCACGGATCAAGCCTTATCACCTTCCGTTGCTTACGAAGTGTTGGAAGCCATGTCATCTGTAAACAGACCTGTCATAGAACAATACTGGACGCGTTTTGATGGTAAGCAAAAAATTGCTTGGAAGACAGGGACTAGTTTTGGTGCGAGAGATGGTTGGGCGATTGGCGTCACTAAAAACCACGTGGTTGCTGTTTGGGTTGGAAACGCTTCGGGAGAAGGTGTGCCTAAAATGACCGGAAGCAATACAGCGGCTCCAGTATTATTTGAAGTCTTTCAACTGTTACCAAAGTCTGATTGGTTTACCAAACCAACTCGTGATATGCACCACGTTAAGCTGTGTAAACAAAGCGGACAACGCATGGGTCAACATTGTGACGAAGGCGTTGCTGCGTACTTGCCCAAGGCCTGTATGACTTCACCATCCTGTTCGTTTCACCAAAAGATTCATTTATCGAAGACAACCGGAGAGCGGGTTTTTACAGACTGTGAAGCACCAGGGAATACAACCTCCAAATCATGGTTTGTGATTCCAACTGCTGCAGAAAACTATTACAAATCCAATCATCCAGAATATGTGCCATTACCCAAATTTAAAAAGGGTTGTGCCGAAAACACGCAAGACTTAGATGTGTTGTATCCCTTACGAAATAGCACCATAAAAATTCCGAAACTCTTGTCTGGAGACAAAGGGAATGTCATTTTTGAAGCCGTGCATCGACGAAGTGACGCGGAGCTTTTTTGGTATTTGGATCAAACTTTTTTGTCAACCACAACCGATGTCCATCAAATTGAGTTTCGACCGGCCAAAGGGAAACACAAACTTACCGTAACCGACGAAAATGGATTTGCGGTGGTTCGCAATTTTGAAGTAATCTGATGCGTATGAAGTATTGAGTAGAAAGTATAAAGACTTGTTGTGGAATGAAGTTGTTACTTGATATAACTTTGGGATTGATCCTAAGCATAAATGGGTGAATGAGCTCCACTTCATAATGAAAAACACAGCTTTTAATTATGGGTATGTCCTCCGAATTTTTCAAATACTGAAACAGGGCCTTCATTAAATAAGGAACGTTCGAAGCTGGGGGCGTCATGTGCTGCACCACCTTTGTTGTAGCACACGCTTCTGTCCTAAACTTATGTTTATACGAACATTTACTTAATTAATCGCCGACTCTATCTTGAGTTATTAACTCAAACGTTTATGTTTGGATGCTAAGCACAAAATAGAATTATGATAATCCAAATAAATACAGACAAAACCTTAAGTGGAGATAAAAGGCACCAAGATTATTTCTCGTCTCAAATTACTGAAGAATTAGAAAGATTCGAATCTCACATCACAAGAATCGAGGTTCATTTAAAAGATGAAAATGGTAATAAAGATGGGGTAAATGATATGTCATGTGTACTTGAAGCAAGACTTAAGGGCAGACAACCTATTGCTGTCACAAGCCAAGCAGACACTATTGAGCTTGCAGTATCAGGGGCTATTGAAAAAATTAAAAATTCAATCAGCACCATAGTAGAACGAACCCAAAATCATTAAAGCTTAGGAATTGAGTACTGTTTGTACTCAACTCTTGTGCATCACATATCCTGCCGACCCTTTCAGTCCATTGGGGTGTGTTCGCCTTACCAGTGATCCTCAATACATTCAGCAATGCTGGGTGTACCAGAACTAAGAATATCAATAGTAGGTCAATCTTCGAACCTTGGCGACATGCTTTGCCAATCTAATGACTTGCCTGGTGTAACCATATTCATTGTCATACCAAACATATAGTATCGCATTCTTTTTGTCGGGGTGCACAATGGTTGCAGGACTGTCAAACACAGAACAACAGCTATTTCCTATGATGTCATTAGAAACTAGCTCTGTGTCTATTGAATAGAAAATTTGACTAACAAGTTCACCATTAAGTGCAGCATCTTTTAATATGCCATTAATCTCGTCTACAGTTGTTTCCTTCCCAATAGATAAATTCATGATTGCAAGAGACCCGTTTGGTGTTGGAACCCGAACAGCATTCGCTGTTAATTTGTTACTGAGCTCAGGAATCACTTTGGTCACTGCTTTTCCAGCTCCCGTTTCGGTAATAACCATATTAATTGCTGCAGACCGACCTCTCCTAGACTTCTTGTGCATGTTATCCAACAAGTTCTGGTCATTGGTGTAAGCATGAATCGTTTCGATATGGCCTTTCTTTATTTCCAGATGATCATGGATCACCTTTAAGATTGGCACAATCGCATTCGTTGTACAGGAAGCTGCTGAGATTAGATGGTCATTCTCAAGATCCAATTCCTGGTGGTTGACGCCATAAACCACATTAGGCATTTCTTTACCCGGCGCCGTCAATACCACATTTCCGGCACCTTTTGATTTCAAGTGTAAGCCTAGGGCTTCCTTGTCTCTAAAAACGCCGGTATTGTCAATAATAAGTGCATTATTGATTCCAAAGCTTTTGTAGTCAACTTGGTCAGGACTAGACGCTTGAATCATATGAACGATCTGACCATTAATGACTAGTGCTTTGTTCTCTAAGTCTTCTATAATTGTACCTAAAAACGGCCCGTGAACTGAATCTGTTCTTAGTAAGGACGCTCTCTTAATAATATCATGATCGGAATTGCTTCTTGTAACAATAGCTCTTAACCTTAATTGTTGGCCTTTACCTGTGTTCTTAATCAACTCTCTTGCGGCCAAACGTCCAATTCTACCAAAGCCGTATAGCACAACGTCTTTTGGCCTAAGTGGGTGATCTTCTTTTTGAACAAATGCCGACAGTTTGTCCGTAATAAAACCAATTTTGTTTTTGTAGTCACCTTGAACTTCCTGCCATTCATATGCAAGTTTTCCGATGTCAATTTTCGATGGCACAAAATCCATCTCACTGATTATTTTAGCCAGTTCAGCTGAATCATACACATTAATGGGTTTATTCACTACATCCTTAGCATACTTGTGTAATCTCAATATTTCAGAAACACTTTGATCGACAAGTATATTTCTGAATAATACCAGCTCTATGCTTTTATCATAAAGTAAGGTACTAATAGAATTTATCAGATTGACTGCCGCCCTTTTTTTGTCTATCCAGTTCTCAAGCTCCCGTTCATATTTGGAGGCCGCATTATTTTCTAGTTCTGTATTGTCCATGTTGTATTGAAAATAAGTTGCAATATTGGTTCAAGAAATTGGTTTTCTTATTGATTTTCATCACGGGTCATGCTGTTTCTACACACCCTTTTAAGCCGCCTCAACTTGAATCCGTTGCTTTAATTTATTCGATTGTAAAATTAATGATTTGACATGAAATGAAACTGGAACTTCCATTTTATAAAGAGATTGCTTAATTCATACTTCTGGGCGCCTTTTGTTGTCGGTCGGGATGAGTTCGACTTACCAAATCATAGATGGAACAAGTCAACTTAAATGACCTATGTTCTAATTGTACCTAATTTTTAAAAATTATTGCGTGGATTATGGAATCAGCATTACATAGTGACTCCCAATGTTGGCAGAACTTATGAGTCTTTTTAGATATTTTTTGAGAAAAAAACATTTATGAAAGATAAAAAATAAAGCCCCGCTTATCATCGGAACTTTAACCCAAACGCTTTGTGCGTAATTAAGCCTGTAGGAATATTTGTTAGGCAACACTAATAAAAAAATCAACAAATCTGCTTAACAACTCGAAAATACTGAAATCATAAGCAAACAGGACGCCTAATTACAATGTGTTGTCTTATCTTCAAATAGACATATGATTCTTTAGATTTCTAGAGATCAATTAATTGTTAGGTTGTAAACCAAATTGGACGCGGTTCCTGACGCTGTGAGGGTTACATTATATCCACAGGCATTTGCGGTATATGGAGAACTGCCAAGATTAAACGGCGGAGCAACAGGTACAGCCACCGGTAACCTGAACGACTTCTTAGTCTTGTCTAAACAGGGGTAAGATTTTGATGTTGAACTTCAATACTTAGATAAAGGTATATTTGAGAAGCTCATCTAAAACACCTAATAGTATGTTCGTAGTATCACACAAGATGTTTTGTGATTCTTATTGAGTCTACGTAAGTGATTGTGATTCAAAACACAGAAAAAATTTGACCGGTGTGAATTGGAATAAAGACAATTATCAATGAAAATACTTCTCATAGAAGATGAACAAAGCGTGTCTTCCTTTATTAAAAGAGGGCTCGAAGAACAGGGAAACCATGCAGTTCAAGCATTTGATGGAACCTCTGGATTAAGATTATCCAATCAAGATGATTTTGACCTCATCATTCTGGATATCGTAATGCCAGGCATGAATGGAATTGAAGTATGTGATACATTAAAAAATAAGAGGGAAGTGGACACGCCTATTTTAATGCTAACAGCTCTTGGAACAACGGATGATATAGTTATTGGTCTGGAAACAGGTGCGGATGACTATTTAGCCAAACCGTTTAAATTTAAAGAACTCCTTGCTCGTATCAATGCACTAGCTAGGCGAGGGTCGGTAATTGGCGCTGGTGGAGCTTCAATACTAAAAGTTCAGGATCTTGAAATGAATGTAAAATCCAAAGAAGTATACAGGAATGGTAAAGAAATAACGCTTACTGCCAGAGAATTTAGGCTGTTGGAATATTTATTGAAAAACAAAAATCGGGTAGTGTCAAGAACTGACATACTCGAAAATGTATGGGAGGTAGATTTTGATTTGGGCACTAATGTGATTGATGTCTATATTAATTACTTACGAAATAAAATTGAACATAACTTCCAGTCTAAAATAATCAAAACGGTCATTGGAATGGGTTACATGATTAAAGAACAGTAAATGAGAATAAGAACTCGTTTATCTGTCACCTTCTCCTTAATTGCAAGTGCTATTTTTGTGGCCTTCGGAGTTACCGTTTATCTACTGTCTTCAAATTACAGAAAACAAGATTTTCAAGAACGGTTGCAGAAGAGAATTGTAATAACCGAAAAAGTATTCTTAGAAAAGGAGTCCTTCAGTGCGGCTGAGCTTGTAAAAATTAAGAACGAGTTTCTACACACTTTGCCAGAAGAAACTGAAGAAGTTCTCTTAATATAAAAGGATGAAATACCTAAATTTAAATATAACTACCCAGAAGAAGTTAGATTTAGGATGGTTTCAAACGACTCGTTCAAATTTGAAGTTTCAGATCTACAGGGCGTAAGCAGAATATTCCAAGTAAATGGGGAGGACTATCTCGTAATTGTTACCGCAGTTGACAGCGTGGGTGTTGAAAATCTATCATTTTTAAAGAGCCTAATTGTACTGCTGGTATTGTTGGGAATCCCTGTGATTTTCCTTGGAAGTTTTATTATAACAACAAAGGCGTTTCTTCCAATATCCAGAAAGATCGACCATGCAAATGCCATCAGTGCCTCTAATTTGCACGAGCGATTAAAAGTCTACAACTCAAAAGATGAAATTGGACAATTGGCTGTTGCCTTCAATAAACTACTGGATAGGTTAGAAGTCTCTTTTGCCGCGCAAAAATCATTCATTCGTAATGCCTCACATGAAATCAGAAACCCTTTAACTGCGATAATGGGTGAAGCGGAAATCACTGTTAGTAAACATCGAAGCAACGAGGAATATGTCAAATCATTAACAACCATTATTACAGTAGCTGAAACATTAAACTTATCGGTGAATAACCTCCTACAACTGTCAAAAGTGACTGCGAATGAGGGGAATATCAAGCGTGAAATAATCCAATTTGATGAATTTCTAAACGACATAAAGATAAGTTTTGACTTTCTTAATCCAGAAAATCAGGTGAATTTAAAAATAGCCGAGAACGTGAGAAACGACGTCTATTCAATTTTAGGAAACAAGAACTTGTTAAAAACAGCCATCATCAATATCCTTGACAATGCGTGCAAATTTTCGTCCAATGGAAAGGTGGATGTGTCATTAACTTATAACAACCGTTGGATAGAACTCATCATTGCAGATACCGGTATAGGTATTGAAGCAACGGATATAGAAAAAATCAGAACTCCCTTTTACAGAGGGAATAATACGCTTAAAATCAGAGGTTCTGGGATTGGGTTCACGCTCAGTTTCAAAATAATTGATATTCATCTTGGCAAACTTGAAGTTCAATCAAGAATTGAGATTGGCACGGAGGTTCATGTCAAATTACCGGTTCAGTTGGTCTAGTTTTAAATTCTAATCCTATTTTAATGTCGAGCTAATTCCTTTCTAATTTAACCCATCTATCGTTGTACATATAGATAATATCTAAATGACATAATGGGCCCAGAAAAGTAAAAATGACTCTTGCTGAAGAAGTTACTTTTATTAATAAAGGAGCAATTCTAAGACATGAGACAACTTAACACAAAAATGAACCATACTTTCTTAGTCCTGCTGGACTTTTCTAAAGCACCATATAAAGCCCTCAAATACACCATCTCACTTGCGAAACTGCTCAAGGGCGAAATCCACGTAATGTATGTGGCAAACCCTATGGATTTAGTATATAGTGACAATCCCGCCATTGCAATAAGAGATATAGAGTTTGACACGAGAAAGAATGAGAGAAAATTAAAAGCCATTACCGAAATCATTGCCACGGAAGGCATCGAAGCAACGTCTTGCTATTCCATAGGAAACGTCATCAGCCTATTTGAAGAACGGGTTGAACGCACAAAACCCAGTCTTGTAATTGTTGGAAAAAAATTGGAGAAATCAAAATTTTCCGGAAAGCTTTCTAGCTATCTCATGAATAATTATAAAGGTTCATTGTTAGTCGTAGGAGAAGAAAGTGAATTTCAAATAGATACTAAGATTTCCCTCGGATGTAATGTAAATACACTAAACCTGTCTAACCTCGAAATACTTCATACGCTCAATACGTACACTGAAATACCACTAACCCTAGTGGAAGTAAAAAACACGATTGATTCAAACCCCCAAAAGAACCTACCTGAAGGCTGGAAGTCACTATATGAAAAAGATCAGAATATTCAATTTGAATGCCAAAATGACTCAACTGTTGTGAACGGATTAGTCAATCACGTTTCTCAAAATAAGATTAAGCTTCTTTGTATCGGTAGGGGAAAACCAAAAGGGTTCTTAGAGAGGCTTTTCCTCAACCAAGGCACCACTGCATCCAAAGTGGTTAATAAAATTAATGCTCCTATACTGGTATTGGGCGCTAATGTTTAATCTGTAAAGGGGGGCTATTGCATTGATTATTTCTTTCCCATTTTACCCTCAGTTACAATAGTGCAAATTGAGGGGCATTGTTAAACATTCAAAAAGTTAACTTAAACAGCACGCTGTTCTCAAGAACGGGACAAATTGGATTGGAGTTTTAACGTTGTTTGTTTTTACCAGAAACCAACCTAACAAGTTTGGGGTATCGTCTTGAGTATTCGATTGAAACTTCGTCGTTGATTTGTACTTGGTTATAAACTGTCATGATAGATGTAAACGATTGAAATTCTTGGATATCATTCTCATCTTCAAAACCAACTTGGATTTTGTAAGTTCTTCCTATACCACGATGGCCTGAATTTATATATTTATTTACAATAATTGCTTGTGTTTGTACTCCGTGCTTTTCTAATTCATTGTCATTACGATTCCCATATCGATGAAGGAATACCAACACAAGCGAAACACTTAAAACAATTGTATTTATCCACTTAAGAAATTTATTGTACGTCGTTGGATTCGTCTTAAATGAAAAGACTAACGACGCTGTCAACCCAGCAATGACTACGACAAGTGCCAGCACCAGACCAATGTCAAGATATATATAGGCAATTAATGGTACGGCATACATACCAAGTGTCATGACTGTAAGCAGTAACAAAAAATAAACTCCTGTCTTTTTGCCTAATACCAATCGACCTATCCGTCTAACCATTCATTCGAATCTAGTCGTATTTAAACAAAAATGGAGGTCTCTTTCGAAACCTCCATTACATATAATGTTTTAAATATCTACTCTTCTGACTTCGATTCTTCCTCCGTCGAAGTAGTTGCATCGGTTGTATCAGTTGTAGCTTCGCTAGTTTCTGTTTCAGCTTCTTCAGTTTCTTCTTCAACGTCCTCTACGATTTCAACCTTTTTCATCACCTCCAATGGTTTTTCCCATTGACGTTTCCCAAAAATTGCTTCCAAGTCTTCTTTGAAGATCACTTCCTTCTCTAACAATTTGTCAGCCAATTGATCTAATTTATCTCTGTTTTCAGAAAGAATCTTCACAGCACGTTCGTACTGCTCATCTGTGAGTTTCTTGATTTCAGCATCCATCATTGCTGCGGTTTGTTCACTAAATGGTTTTGTAAACCCTTCGTTCATATTATAGTACGAAATGTTCCCAATCTTATCGTTTAAACCATAGATAGAAACCATGGCCATGGCTTGACGCGTTACTTTTTCTAAATCACTAAGCGCTCCAGTAGAAATCTTTCCAAACGTTACAAGCTCTGCAGCACGACCACCGAGGGTAGCGCACATTTCATCTAACATCTGCTCTGTTGTTGTAATCTGACGTTCTTCAGGCAAGTACCATGCTGCGCCTAAACTTCTACCTCTAGGCACGATAGTCACTTTCACCAATGGGCTCGCGTGTTCGCACAACCAACTCACTGTGGCATGCCCCGCTTCATGGACAGCAACTGACCTCTTTTCTTCAGGTGTAATGATTTTATTCTTTTTCTCCAGTCCACCAATTATCCGATCAACTGCATCTAAGAAGTCCTGTTTCTCAATTATCTTTTTGTTTTTACGGGCTGCAATTAATGCTGCCTCGTTACACATGTTGGCGATATCTGCTCCACTAAATCCTGGCGTTTGCCGTGCTAAGAAATCGCGATCAAGGTCTTTTACAATTTTCAACGGCTTCAAATGCACATCAAAAATGGCTCTTCGCTCATTTAAATCCGGCATGTCTGCATAGATCTGACGATCGAAACGACCTGCACGTAACAATGCTGAATCTAACACATCAACACGGTTGGTTGCTGCCAAAATGATAACACCAGAGTCTGTACCAAAACCATCCATTTCAGTCAATAACTGATTCAGGGTATTTTCTCGTTCATCGTTTGAACCTTGCATGGCATTTTTACCACGGGCACGGCCAATTGCATCTATCTCATCAATAAAGATGATACATGGCGCTTTTTCTTTGGCTTGCTTAAATAGGTCACGTACTCTTGATGCACCTACACCCACAAACATCTCAACAAAATCAGAACCTGAAAGAGAGAAGAATGGTACGTTCGCTTCACCTGCAACGGCTTTAGCCAATAACGTTTTACCTGTTCCTGGAGGGCCTACTAGTAATGCCCCTTTCGGTATTTTACCCCCTAAGTCTGTATATTTTTTTGGATGTTTTAAGAAATCAACGATTTCCATCACTTCCACCTTAGCTTCTTCTAAACCTGCTACATCGTGGAACGTAACATTCACTTTGGTATCCTTATCGAATAACTGCGCTTTAGACTTTCCAATGTTGAATATCTGACCAGCACCACCGCCAGCTTGACCACCCATACGTTTCATCATCAGGTACCAGAAGCCAAATAATAAGGCAAAGAATATAATCCAATTAATGATGTTACTGTGGTCTGCTTCAGGTATTGGATCAATTAAGACTCTATCTTCAGCTGGAATATCAACCTGCGCCGTTTCCACATCTTTCTTAAATTCTTGATTATCCAGTATTTGATCAATCACAAAATCCGGAGATGTTGGATTCATGGATTTCCCAAAGCCCTTGTCTAAATTCTTCTTTGTGTATTTTTCAAGTTTCTTAGCGTCTTCCGTTAGATAGATGTAGGCCTTTGTCTTATTGGCCACATTGATCTTCTCAACTTCTTTGTTCGCTAACATGTCATGGAGTTCACGTGTTGTAAGCGTGTTATCCCCTCCACCCGGTAGGTACAACATGGTAAGTAAGATAACGGCAATTAAGACGTATATCCAACTCATGCTGAATCTTGGTAAGCCCCCTTTTTTATCGGGATTGTTGGAATCTTTTTTCACAACAATTTTTGGTCTCTTGTTTTTTTCTGCAGCCATTCGAAAAGCGTAAATTTTAGGACTTTGGTTCTGTTCGTATACCCGCCTATAATCAGCGGCAAAAGTAACATTTATTTAAGCCAATACTATCCAAACCATTAAGCGTCAAAAAGGTTGGCTATGCCCGATAAAAATCATCTTTTTTATGCCAAACAGACCTTATTTAGGGCTTGATCATGATTTTGACAAGTGCATTGGTCCGTTTTAATCAAAAAATACTGTTGTTTTGTTCAAAATTTCTCACGCAATGTTTGATACCCTAAAACCACATTTACAAAAAGAACTAGCCGGCATTAAAGAAGCTGGTTTGTTTAAGAGCGAACGCATCATCGCCTCACCACAAGCAGCTGATATAAAGTTGTCATCTGGAGAGGAAGTCACAAATTTCTGTGCTAACAATTATCTTGGATTGTCTTCGCATCCTCGTGTTATTGAGGCAGCAAAAAATGCTATAGACACGCATGGTTACGGACTATCATCGGTACGTTTCATCTGTGGCACCCAAGACATCCACAAGACGCTTGAACGTAAAATATCTGAATTCTTAGGTACAGAAGATACCATTTTATATGCCGCGGCATTTGACGCAAACGGTGGTGTTTTTGAGCCGCTATTAGGCAAAGAAGACGCTATTATAAGTGACGCTTTAAACCATGCATCCATTATTGATGGGGTGAGGTTGTGTAAAGCGGCTCGTTTTAGATACAAGCATAATGACATGGCAGATCTTGAGCGTTGTTTGCAAGAAAGCCAAGGTGCCAATAACCGAATAATTGTAACTGATGGGGTGTTCTCGATGGACGGGACCATTGCACAACTGGATAAAATTGTGGCATTAGCTGAGCAATATCAGGCATTAATTATGATTGATGAATGTCATGCCAGTGGGTTTATGGGCAAAACAGGTCGTGGAACACACGAGCATTGTGACGTTGTGGGTAAAATCGACATCATTACAGGTACCTTAGGAAAAGCTTTAGGTGGCGCTTCTGGTGGATTTACATCTGGGAGAAAAGAGATTATTGACATGTTGCGTCAACGCTCTAGGCCATACTTATTTTCGAATACTGTTGCGCCTTCTATTGTTGGAGCCAGCATTGAGGTGTTGGATATGTTAAGTGAAGCTACAGACTTACGAGATAAACTAGAAGACAATACAACATACTTCAGAAGCAAAATGACCGAAGCTGGATTTGACATGAAGCCAGGCACTCATCCAATTGTTCCTATCATGTTATATGACGCTAAACTATCACAAGTATTTGCTGAAAAGCTTTTGGAAGAAGGCATTTACGTCATTGGGTTTTATTTCCCAGTTGTTCCACAAGGACAAGCCAGGATTCGGGTTCAAGTATCTGCTGGTCATGACAGGCAACACTTAGACAAAGCCATTAACGCATTTATAAAAATAGGTAAGGAATTAGAAGTAATTTCTTAACCGACATGGTTAAAGCCTTTGTACAAGCCGCCAGATTAAGGACACTCCCATTGTCCATCGGGTCGATTGCGACTGGCGCTGTGCTTTCTGCTTATTTCTATGAACATGATTGGCTAATCACGGTTCTTGCTATTGTTACTGCAGTGTTGTTGCAAATCCTCTCAAACTTCGCCAACGACTATGGAGATTTCAAAAAAGGAACCGACGATAGTTCACGGACTGACAGAGCATTAGCAAGTGGGTCACTTACGCTTACGCAAATGAAAACCGCTTTGATTGTAACTTCTGTCTTGACAGTACTCTCTGGC
>JBLHOC010000042.1:0-20703 GCA_047620825.1 Bacteroidia bacterium
GAAGGCAAATTAATGTTTGACATGCAGTTAAAAGCTTTGCATCAGAAAGTCAACATGATTGAGTTGCCCCCTGGTTTATATGTGGTAAAAATTGAAACAGTAAATGGATCGGTTTTTAAAAGGATTGTAAAGGATTAAACCAATCAAGTTTCCACCAATGAAAACACGAACTGGCATTTGGTTGCTGCTATCCCTTTGCGCTTCGGTTGCTAAGGCTCAGGATACCACACTCACTTATTTCGACAATGACTGGGAAGAAACTACGTCTGAGAACTACAAGTACTACGGTAAACTATTTCAAAATTCAGAAGGTATTTGGACCAAACAAGACTTTTACAAAAATGGTCAGATTCAGATGATTGGTCATTATAAAACCAAGGATGCAAAGGAAAGTTATGGCGTTTTGGCTTATTTCAACGAAAATGGAGATACTACTTCACTAAAGGACTTCAAGTCAGACACTATCCCAGCGTATTTAATTCAATTCCACGACAACGGAAATGCCAAGGTTAGAACATACATTTTAAACGAAGTTCAACATGGGCAAACATCCTATTACTACAAAAACGGAAACTTGTCGTCCACCGGGATGTTTGAGCACGGAAATAGGGTTGGACGGTGGACGTATTATAAATCAGATGGTTCATATAATAGTGCTGAAACTTTCCTTTTAGATTTTACCTCAACCTGCGGCTACAAACTAAAATTCCCAAACGACCGCTGGATATATATGACAGAAAAAGATCATGGTAAGATCTTAAAAAACTCCTCTCTTGATAATTTTTTAAGAAAAGGTGTTAGAGATAATAAGGGCGGGGAGCTAGTCTTTGCTATGTATACCGCTTGTTTGCACAAAGTTGAACAACCGCATATTACCGCTTCAATGATTGGCCACCAATACCTAAAAAACAAAGGAGTAAAACACAAAGTTGTAACCTCCTATAAAGGCTTAACCTTTGATTTTGATGGGACGATCTACGAATACAAGGACTTTGATTTTGGCAAAAACGTTGTAGGGCTATTATTCGTGCAGAAAAGAAATAACAACGTTATGGAGTTAATATTTCACTTTGATAAAAAAGTTGATTTAGAGACGCTCAAAGACATTCCGGACATGGTTTCAAGTCTGGATTGGTAATCTAATCTCCTAAATATCCACCAAGTAAATCCGAGAACGAAGTTTTGTCTTCGTAGTACCTCCGACTTAACTTAGAGTGTTCAGCCAAACCGTATAGAACAAACTCCATCCATACATACTTATCCATTTTCCCAGAATCCGAAATATATTGATCCACTATTTCACCTAAGCCATGGACTCTGTTCAATTCTCGCGCATATTTTGCATCTGAAGTGTCAAAGTCGATTTGAATACTTTTTCCGTTTTCGAACCAGGTTACAACCTTTGTGAATGGATCTTCTGAATCCTTTGGCTTCTGGTCGTTTATTGGAAGATAGCGCTCGAATAATGTTCGTATCGCTTTCCCAATCAAGATGTTTGCGACGTTGGAAGGCCCTTCTTGTTCCCCTTCATATACCATTTCGATTTTACCTGTAATGCTCGGTATAATCCCATGTAAGTCGCTGATTCTAACGGTTGTCTTTTTATCTTTATTAATGACAGATCGGCGTTCGGCGTTACTCACCAAATTCTCTAATGCTGTTATGCTCAACCGAGCTGATACACCACTTTTGTCATCAACATATTCATTATTCCGTGCTTCCATCACTACTTGTTCAACTAAGTCACGCAGTAGTTCTGGTATAGTCACAGTTTCCTGTTGTACCTCAGTGATTCTAGCTTCCTGCCGTGTAATAGCCTTTGCCAGTTCAATCGTTTTGGGATAATGTGTTAAAATTTGACTTCCAATTCTATCTTTTAAAGGCGTAACAATGCTACCTCTGTTGGTATAGTCCTCAGGATTGGCTGTAAAAACAAATTGGATATCCAATAACAACCTGAATTTAAACCCTCTAATTTGAACATCACCTTCCTGTAGGATATTAAACAGAGCTACTTGAATCCGTGCTTGAAGATCTGGCATCTCATTAATTACGAAAATGCATCGATTGGCTCTTGGTATTATGCCAAAGTGAATGACTCTCTCATCATTGTAATTTAATCGTTCATTCACTGCTTTGATTGGATCAACGTCACCAATCAAATCCGCTACTGAGACATCAGGTGTGGCTAATTTTTCTACATATCGATTGTCTCTATGTAACCAACTTACAGGTGTCAGATCACCATCCTCTAACACTTTATTTTTACCGTAAGAACTAATGGGCGCAAATGGGTCATCATTAAGTTCAGAACCTGTAATTATAGGAATATGCTCATCCAAAAGGTATACCATCATCCGAGCCAAACGGGTCTTAGCTTGTCCCCTAAGTCCCAACAGATTGATGTTGTGTTGGCTCAAAATAGCACGCTCTAAATCTGGAATTACGGTATTCTCAAAACCAAGCACTCCAGGAAAAGTATCTTCCTTGTTTGCCAACTTTAAGAGCAAGTTTTGCCTTAATTCTTCTTTTATTGACCTTGATTTATATCCACTCGCCTTTAGCTTGCCGAGGTTGTCAATTTTCGTTATGTCCATTAATTTTATCCTGTTTTTCTTTTATTATTTGCGTAATCATGGATTACAAATTGCCCCAAGTTATCAAGGCCACTATAAAATGCCTTTCCCTTGGCTTCTTCCGTAAATTCAGAAATAAACTGTTGTAAGTAAGGGTCTTGTGCGATCATAAATGTTGTCACGTTTATTTTTTGTCGACGACACGAAGCGGCCTCATTTAAAGTCTTGTTTACAATTTTACGATCTAATCCAAAGCTATTCTGATAGTACCCACCGTTTTCATTCAGGCAACTGGGTTTCCCATCAGTAATCATTAATATTTGTTTGTTTGGATTTCGTTTTCGTTTCAATAAATTTTGTGCCAATTGTAATCCAGCTACAGTGTTTGTGTGGTAAGGTCCCACCTGTAAATAAGGCAAATCTTTAAGTTTGATTTCCCAAGCATCATTACCGAATACTATTATGTCCAAAGTGTCTTTAGGGTATTTCGTTCGAATATATTCTGCCAAAGCCATTGCTACCTTTTTGGCAGGTGTAATTCGGTCTTCTCCGTACAAGATCATACTATGACTGATGTCAATCATCAAAACAGAACTTGTTTGCGTTTTTAAATCTGTCTCTCGTACCAACAAATCATCTGATGTCATCATCCAATCGTCAGTACCCAAACGAATTTGAGCATTTTGCAAACTTTCTGTTAATGCAATTTTCTCCAACCCATCTCCAAATTGATAGTTCCTTAACTCAGGTTGTGTTTCATCCCCTTTGCCCGTAAATTTACTGTGGTGTTCCCCATGTCCAGATTTTCGGATTTTACCAAAAATTTCATTTAAGGCAGATTTGCGAATAGACTGTTCCATTTTTGATGTCAATGTCATCAGTTCTTGTTCATCTTCAGACAAATAACCTTTCTTCTTTAAGTCCTCGATGAAGTCTCCCATGCCGTAAGAGTCATTTGTTAACTGATGTTCCCTATCAATTTCATTCATCCAATCAATAGCCTCCGCAACGTCACCACTGGTATGGACAAGAAGTTCCTTAAACAGTTGAAACAACCGATCAAAAGGGCCCTTTGAATTTCCCTTAGGGATGTATTTTTCGAAATGAATTCCGTTCATGTTTTTCGGTGATGGTAAATGTACCACATATTCAAACAGCAGTTCGCATTTATTGTTTTGCTAAATCGCTGGCAATCAATTCTGTAATAGCAATGTCAAATGGTAAATATCATAAATCTAATGTGAATCAAAATCGTTACCTTTAAAACGATAAAGATAAAGTATACTAAAATGACGGATTTAGCTTGCCCCAACTGCCACCACCACAAGTTTGAAATCAAACCTGTCTCAGGCAACAAACTTCTAGACAAAATTGAAAAAACCTTAGTTGCCGTTGGATTTCCAACGAAATGGTTTCACAATATTTTAATGCGATGTAAAACGTGTAAATACTACTGGAGAGCGTAGTTATTCTTTTTTACCAATCATCCTTTTTCTCGGCTTCGCCGATCTTCATATAGTTTTCCAAATTTTTAGTCAACTCGTCAAAGTATCTTATCGTTTGCTCAACGTACGAAGTGTATTCCTGTTTATTGTAATTATTCTGTGTCGAGTCTGACCATTGACTCACATCATAGTAAGAAGGCTTTTCCCACCTGATTGCGTCTAGAATATATCGGTATTTCCCGTCTTTAAATTGAAGTGTTATTTGGTACGAGACAAACCCAGCATTTGGATTAACATGTTTTTTGTTTTCGATTCTGGATAATCTAAATCGAGCTCGACCAACAATCTTTCCACCTTCTGCATCTTGCGTCTCCATTACACCATTGGGGTTTGTGTAGAATTTATTGACCCATGCAAAACCTCTCTCGTATAAAGACTTGGATGTTAATCCAGCAATGTTTGCACCATTTTTATATTCTGCTTTACCGGTTTCCGTACTCCTAGGTATGTCTTGTGCAAATAAGAAACTAGTTACCAATATCAATGCGAATGTTTGTATAATCTTCATATCGTTTGTTAAAATTTAAGAACGCAATTTATTCGTTTTGATTATCTATTCCATAAACTGTTCCAAACTTGTTTGCCTATGGCAACAAGCACTACTTTTGCATTGTGAATTTTCTTTCCCATTACTACTTTGATAGCAAGCCTGATCAGGCTTATTTTAATCTTGGATTAATTTTCCCAGATATCGTTCGAAACTTTGTACGTGGAAGCAAACTCGATTTAACAATCAAAATTGACGACGCACATCTACAGCACGACCTGTTAATGGGTTGCATTCAACATGTGCAAAGTGATAAAACATTTCATGCATGGATTGGGTTTCATGACACAATGGATTTTGTGACCCAACGCATCCGTATGAGCGAACATGACATTGACAAAGATTGGTTCATCGCGCATATTTTGGTTGAACTTGCCATGGATCATTATTTACTCAATCAACATACAGAGTTGGCTAATAAGCTGTACACGGATTTTGGAAACGTCGATACCGCACAAGTACATTCCTTCCTTGGACGTAACGATTTCTCTAAATTTGATTCTTTCCAGAATGGATTTGACCAATTTATGAATGTCCGATACCTTGAATCCTACACAAAAGCTGATAATATTGTGTATGCGTTAGGTCGTATTTGTACTAAAATGAATTTAAAGCCGTTCACGGAGTTACAAAAGCAGTTGATCAAATCGATCATTTTTGATTTAAACTCAAAAATGCCTCAATTGGTCAGCGATCTCAAAGTTGAATTGAAATAATGAAAAAATCACTTCTTTCTATACTGCTTCTTTTGGTTGTATCGTCCAGTTTCGGACAAGGCACACCTAAATATTCAAATGAGTTTCTGTTTGTTGGTGTTGGAGGTAAAGCATTTGGTATGTCTCAAGCTGTTGCCGCATCTGTTGATGATGTAACGGCCGGATATTGGAACCCTGCTGGTTTGGTACACATAGAGGACAAAATTCAATTGAGTTATATGCACTCAAACTATTTTGCAGGTATTGCTAACTATGACTATAGTGGATTGGCATTTAAAGCTGGAGAAAACAACGTAATGGCCTTTTCGTTTATCCGCATGGGCGTAGATGGAATCCCCAATACGCTTGACATATATAAAAATGGTCAGTTGGACTATGATTTAATCACAGAATTTTCAGCTGTAGATTATTCTTTCATGTTTAGCTACGCACAAAAATTATTAAAGGATGGTTTGAGTTTTGGTGGTACTGCCAAGATCATAAGACGCAAGGCAGGGGAATTTGCTTCGGCTTGGGGGTTTGGTATTGATGCTGGTTTACAATACAAACTGGACAATAACTGGAGGTTTGCTTTGGTGGCAAAAGACATCACAAGCACGTTTAACGCTTGGAATTTCACGTTCACAGACGCTCAAAAAGATGTACTGACACAGCAAAATCAAGAAATACCACAGAATTCCTTGGAGATTACGTTGCCAAGACTTGTATTAGGAGCAGCGAAAAGAATTAAATTTGGTGATGATTATACTTTCGATGCTGAGCTTAATGCAGATTTGACAACAGACGGTAAGCGTAATACAATACTTAAGACAGATGTTGTAAGTGTAGACCCACACCTGGGTATTCAATTTGGGTATGCTGATTTGGTGTATCTCAGAGGAGGTGTTGGCAACATTCAAAAAGTGACCGACATTGACAACAAAGAGTTATGGTCTTTTCAACCAAACATTGGTGTTGGTGTGAATCTTGATAAATTTGCGATAGATTATGCAATGGCTAACGTAGCAAGTACTGCTGCCACCAACTATTCGCATGTTTTTTCGATTCAATTTAAATTTAATTCCACAGCGGATTAATCCCTTGATAAATAAATGAAAGTAGGCATAGTAGGCGCAGGAACAATGGGGGCTGGGATTGCACAAGTTTGTGCCATGGCTGGTCATGATGTGATTTTATTTGATCTGAACCAAAAGGCGATTCAAAAGGCGCAATTATCCATCGAAAAAAACCTAAACAAGGCAATTACACTAGGAAAAGCAACAGAGTCAAGTAAAGAAGAGGCTTTAAAATGCTTAATAACTACGATCGAATTAGAAGACTTGAAAGTAGATTTAGTCATTGAGGCGATCGTCGAGAGATTGGATGTAAAAACCAAACTGTTCACGAGTCTTGCAGAAATCAATTCAATGGAAACGATTCTTGCTACCAATACATCTTCCATTCCTATAACTCAAATTTCGGCAGCTATCCCCAACCCTAGTCGTGTGGTAGGTATTCACTTTTTTAACCCTGCCCATATTATGAAACTTGTTGAAGTCGTGAGCGGTGCACACACTTCAGAAACGGTTGCAAAGTTTGCATTCGACTTTGTTAAACAAATCGGGAAGACGCCAATTATGGCAAAAGACTCCCCTGGATTTATAGTGAATCGTGTAGCCCGACATTATTACGTAGAGGGGTTGAAAGTACTTGAAGAAAATGTTGCAAGCCATGAGGATATTGACGCATTACTCGAATCAAGTGGTTTTAAAATGGGCCCATTTAGATTGATGGATTTAATAGGTGTTGAAACCAATTTTTCCGTAACAGAGTCTATGTTCAACCTATTCTATCAGGACAGCAAGTTCAGGCCGAGCAAAATTCAAAAACAAAAAGTAGATGCCGGCCACCATGGTCGAAAATCTGGTAAAGGGTTTTATAGCTATGCATAAGTTATTGTTCATAATATGTATTGTAGTTGTTTCGGCATCATGTAACGACAATACCCCAAATGGTGGTCAGGTGTTTATTCCTGATGTTCCAGTCAGTATTACTGTGAATATGGATTTACCGCTGCATTATCATTTACAAAACTTGGGAGGCTATACGCTCTTGCAGGGAGGAAACCGAGGTATTTTTCTGGTACACAATTTTGACGACGAGTTTTACGCCATTGAGCGAACCTGTACTTTCCAGCCTGATTTAAGTTGTTCTCAAATACAAATTGACACATCAAATATCCAATTGAGATGTGGCACTTACGACAATGATACGTTTGCGCAGTGTTGTCAGAGTTTATATAGTTTTGATGGGTTTGTGCTTCAAGGTCCGAGCCAATTTAGCTTGAAAAGGTATAATGTTTTCAGAAACGGTAGTCTTTTGACTGTTCGTAATTAGTCTCAACATGTCTGTTTTACTGCGTTTGGACAGAATTTAGCAGCCTTTTATCGACTCTTTTGAAATAAAGTTGCACTTACTATAGGATTGTCAAGGATATTGTTACCTTTGCAACTTAATATTTATTTAATGAGTACTGGAACAGTAAAATTTTTCAATAATTCCAAAGGATTTGGTTTTATCACACCGGAAGACGGTGGTAAGGACGTTTTCGTCCACGTAAATGGTTTGACCGATGAAATTACAGAGGGTGACAAAGTAAGCTATGACGTAGAAGAAGGCAGAAAAGGCTTGAATGCGGTAAATGTAAAAATCGCTTAGTCTTAATTCTTTAAGATATTGAAATCGAAAGCCTATCAAAGTTGATAGGCTTTTTTGTTGCCTAAAATTTCGATTTTTCTGTATCTTTCAGGTGTTAAAACCAATCCAGTGACTGATATCGAAACCATCTACCATTTTTACAATTGCTTTCAAGAACGTGATGTTGAAGGCATGATTTCATGCTACCATCCAAAAATTGTATTTATTGACCCTGCCTTTGGCACGCTTGAAGGAGAGCGCGTGTTCAATATGTGGCGTATGCTTATCAGCCGTCTTGATGACCATTCAAAAATTGAAATAACAAGTGTTTACGCCTTAAACAGAAAAGCTTCTTGCAACTGGACTGCCGACTATTTATTTGGCAAAAGCAAACGACAAATTCACAATGAGATTGAATCCCATTTTCGATTTGAGGGAAATCGCATTATAGAACAGCGTGATGTGTTTGACATTTGGGAATGGTCTAAACAAGCCATTGGTATTATGGGTTATGCATTTGGGTGGACATACACCATGAACAAAATGATAATTAAACAATCCAACCAATATCTCGATTACTACATCAACAAACAGGCTGAGGCGGTGGAGCCTGATTGATGAAAGTCGTTAAATTGCTTCTAGTGGTGGTCCTTTCTGCGCATATAACAATAACATGCGCTCAGGCAGTCATTACCAACGTTGGTACTTTACCAGAATCCGTTTCTAATAATGCGGTGTGTGCAGGTAAGATTCAACAAATACCCTATTTGTTCTCCTTTGCTGGAATTGATTCAACAAAAAAATATAATGGCATTCACTTAAGGTCTTTCAGATATAACCTAACAACAGGTAAATCGGAACGTATACCTGATTTGCCAGACACATTAGGCAAAATTGCTTGCGGTGTATCTTGTATCGGCGGCATAGCTTTTATCTCAGGGGGGTATCATGTCTTTGCAAACGGCAATGAAAAGTCGTCGAACAAAATGCACCGCTATGATATAATCAATAATAGCTTTTTAAGCGATGGCCCAAATATTCCAATCGCAACTGACGATCATGTACAAGCCGTATGGCGGGATAGTTTGATATTTTTAATTACTGGTTGGAGCGACAATTCAAATATTCCAAACGTTCAAATCTATAATCCAACGTCAAATCAATGGCAAACAGGAACCTCTGTTCCAAATAACAATGCTTACAAATCTTTTGGTGCGTCTGGTGTTATTGTCAAAGACACGATATTCTACTTTGGAGGTGCCTCTTCCGGAACTGGTTTCAAAATTCAATCCTGGTTGAGGAGGGGTATTATCAACCCAAATAATCCTGCTGAAATAACTTGGTCGTTTTCATCACCCAACCCTTCGGCCGTAATATATCGTGGAGCAAGCATTGTTGTTAAGCAACAAGCGCATTGGGTAGGTGGAAGTGCTAATACATACAACTACAATGGCATAGCGTATGATGGTTCAGGAGGTGTGGCACCCAGCAATAAAGAATACACTTGGACTGGAAGTAAATGGGATATAAAAATTACTCAAAATATACCGATGGATTTGCGCGGTATCGCTGTACTAAATGATACGATTGCCTATGTAGCTGGAGGAATGGCAAGTGACCAACGTGTTTCTTCTGCAATTTACAAACTCTATTGGGGTGACAAAAACGCTCAAAACAGAACCCTAGCAAAACCTACTTTTCAAGTATATCCTAATCCTTTTAAAAACTATATTTTAACCAAAAACACTACAGCACTTGGCCACATTGAAGTGTTTAATTCGGTCGGTCAACCAGTTTCGGTTATAATAGACGCCAAACACCGAGTCTCTACGAAACACCTCCCTTCTGGATTCTATCATGTTATTTGGAACGACGAGACCGGTAGCTATATTAGGCAGATGATTAAGCTATAAATGTCTAGATATTGTTACAAGCGAAAATTTGGGTATCTCAAAAATACAGATGACAAAGATTGGGTGACTTCACTTCTTTTATTTTTCTGGTGGAGCAACTAGCTAGGAACTATTTAACCAAAATCTACCTAACTGAAAGAACATAGTGCTATGTCCGCAAATGACTCTTCTTTTCACTCTATTTAATTAACATAAAATTCCCTTTCAGAATTCTTTCATAAAATGAAGTAAAACCTTACTTTTGCGCCGTTATTACGATGATTGAAAAGAGGGAATAGAAATTCCCTCTTTTTTTTACGCTTTTAATATGACTTTAGTAGAAACAATAAAATCCTTGGTTGAAGAAGAGTTGAAAGACTCGCTTTTTTTCCTTGTAGATGTTGTTGGGGGTGATAGAAGTCGAAAGATTCAGGTGCTGATTGACGGCGATAACGGTGTTAGTGTTGATCAATGCTCTAGGATAAGCCGAGCTGTTTCAAAAGTGGTTGATGAAGAGTCATTCGAGGCAGATCCTTTTATTTTGGAAGTATCTAGTCCTGGCGCAGACGAACCATTGAAGACGCTGCGACAGTACAACAAGCACATCGGACGAACACTAAAAGTGGAAACAAGTGAAGGGACCACCAAGTATAAATTGTTAGAAGTCACTTCGGATTCGATAGTCGGTGAACCTGAGTTAGACAAAAAACAAAAGAAAAAAAACATATCTGTTGAGCCCGCGACAATCGGTTTCAGCAACATATTAACTTCAACTGTAGTATTATCCTTTAAATAAAAGCATATGACTTTAGGACTAGTAGAATCGTTTGCGGAATTCAAAGAATTCAAAAATATAGACCGGGCCACAATGATGGCCGTAATGGAAGATGTATTTCGCAGCATGCTCCGAAAAAAGTACGGTGATGATTCAAATTTTGATATTATCATTAATACGGATCAAGGTGATTTGGAAATATACCGAAACCGAAAAATCGTTGATATGGACGAGGTGGAGGATGAAAATCATGACATAAATATAGAAGAAGCTAAACTTTTAGAAGAGGATTACGAAATAGGTGAAGATGCCATTGAAGAAATCAAATTACATGATTTCGGTCGTAGAGCCATTTTAGCAGCACGACAAACCCTACTGTCTCGTATTCTTGAACTTGAAAAAGACGAACTATATAAGAAATATAAAGATAGAGTTGGAGAAATCGTTTCCGGTGAAGTTTACCAAATATGGAAACGTGAGTTGATGGTTTTGGATGATGAAGGCAACGAATTAATTCTTCCAAAAACAGACATGATCGGCCGTGATTTCTTTAAGAAAGGTGATAGCGTAAGAGCTGTTGTATTGCGTGTTGAAATGCAGAACAACAATCCACGAATCATTTTATCTAGAACAGCGCCAATCTTCCTAGAGAGACTATTTGAACTGGAAGTTCCAGAAATACTTGATGGTTTAATAACAATCAAAAATGTTGTTAGAGAGCCAGGAGAGCGAGCAAAAGTTGCTGTTGAAAGTTATGATGATAGAGTTGATCCAGTCGGCGCTTGTGTTGGCATGAAAGGATCACGTATTCATGGAATTGTTAGAGAACTAAGAAATGAAAACATTGATGTAATTAATTTTACATCCAATACTCAACTTTATATACAACGTGCTTTGAGTCCAGCAAAGGTCTCAAGTACTGTTTTGGATGAGGAAGAAAAGCGTGCTGATGTATATTTGCCTAGCGACCAAGTGTCACTTGCCATTGGTAAAGGTGGGTATAATATCAAGCTTGCTGGTAAATTGGTGGGATATAATATCGATGTATATCGAGAAAATATTGAAGCGGATGATGTTGATGTTGACTTAGACGAATTCACTGATGAAATTGATGAGTGGATCATTGACGAATTGAAGGCTGTTGGTTTAGATACAGCTAAAAGTGTATTAGAAATGGACGTGGATGATTTGGTTCGGAGAACGGAACTTGAATTAGAAACGGTCAATGAAATAAAGAAAATATTTGAAGCTGAGTTCGATTAAAAACGAAGCATCAATTAGAAAATAAAAAAGATGAACAACGGCACACATAACATGAAGTAACGCGGATCATACATATGGTCAGTTCACGTTCGCTACATGATATTTGTGACAGTTCAACGGTAATTAAAAAGTAACACATTAATGGCTGGAAGTACGCACAGAATTTCAAAAGTTGCAGCAGAGCTCAATGTTAGCTGGAAAAGTTTGATTGAATATCTCAACCAAGAAGGGTTTGAGGTAGACATGAAAATGACGGCTAAAATCGGCCAGGAGATGTATGATGTTCTTGAACAAAAATACCGTTCAGACAAGCAGGCTAAAGAGGAGTCTCAAGCGTTGGAAATTAACGTTCGTCGCCAAGACGAAACGTTAACAGCGAACACTAAAAACCCTGTTTCTAAAAAGAAAAAGACGGAAGACGAAGCTCAAGACGTCGTTTTAATTAAAGATACTGGGTTAAGCAGACCATCAACCACAACTGAGCCAGTTAAAGAGCCAGAACCTGTAAAGAAAGAAGCTCCAGTTGCTAAAACAGAAACACCAACGGCACCAACAGAACCAGTTGCACCGATTGAATCAGTTGTTGCACCAGTTAAACCCGTAGAATCGGTTAAACCTGTTGAACCAGTTAAGACTGAAACACCAATAACACCCCCTGTAGAAGAGGTAAAAAAGGAAGAAGTTAAAAAAGTCGCGGAACCTATAGTAACCAAAACTGAACTTCCTGGGTTCAAAGTGTTAGGCAAAATATCATTAGATAAACCAGCCAAGAAAACTCCAGTTAAACCCGAAGAAAAACCTAAAGTAGTGGCTCCAGTGGCTGAGCCAAAGGTAGAAGTTGTTACACCAGAGGTTAAACCAGTTGTAACTGAACCTACTGCCGAAACGAAAGAAGTTAAAGCCGAAGTAAAAGTACCAGAGGTTGAAGTTGTTAAGTCAGATGCTGGCCCAGAAATAGTAAAACCTAAGTACGAAAAATTAGGTGGGTTAACCATTAAGGGGAAAATTAAATTACCAGAGCCTAAGCCAAAGAAAGTGGCTAGTAGTGGTGGAAAACCTGAAGACAATCAACGCAAAAAGAGAAAACGTACCATTAAAGCTGGTCCAGTTAAACCTACCGACAGAGGCATACCAAACAAAGGTCGGTTTAACAAAACTCCAGGTAAAACGGATGCGAAAGATGAAATCACAGAAAAGGAAATCCAAGATAAAATCAAGGCAACACTTGCCAAACTTGGAGGTAATAAAGGATCTAAAGGTCCTTCTCGTCAAAAACTAAGACGTCAAAAACGTGATGATCATAGAACCGTCCGTGAAGAGGAAATAATCAAACAGGAACTTCAGAGTAAGGTAATTAAGATCACTGAATTCGTTACAGCCAATGAAATGGCTGCTCTAATGGATGTTTCGGTGAATGAAATTATCACAGCTTATTTCTCATTAGGTATGATGGTTTCCATCAACCAACGTTTGGATGCAGAAACCATCAAAATGGTGGCAGATGAATTTGGATTTGAAGTTGAATTCGTCGATGCTGAAGAACAAGTTGAGTTTGGTGATGAAGAAGTTGACAGCCCTGAAGATTTACTTGAGCGTCCACCAATTGTGACCATAATGGGTCACGTTGATCATGGTAAAACATCTTTACTGGATTACATTAGAAATACAAACGTAATTGCAGGTGAAGCCGGTGGTATCACACAGCACGTTGCAGCTTACGAAGTAGAGTTAAAAAATAAAAAGCGTATCACTTTTGTGGATACTCCTGGTCACGAAGCGTTTACTGCGATGAGAGCAAGGGGTGCGAAAGTAACTGACATTGCTATCATCGTTATTGCGGCAGATGACAATGTAATGCCTCAAACAAAAGAGGCAATCAGTCACGCTCAAGCAGCTGATGTACCAATCATTTTCGCGTTCAACAAGATTGACCGTGAAGTGTCAAACCCAGATAGAATTCGGGAAGAACTTTCAGCGATGAATATTCTTGTTGAGGAATGGGGTGGTAAATATCAAGCCCAAGAAATATCTGCTAAAAAAGGAACAAACATTGACGAGCTCCTAGAAAAGGTGTTGCTAGAAGCAGAATTACTAGAACTAAAAGCAAACCCAAATAAACGAGCTAAAGGTTCTGTAATGGAAGCACGACTTGACAAAGGTCGTGGTGTATTAGCATCCATACTTGTACAAGAAGGAACTTTAAACATTGGAGATCCATTGGTTGCTGGACATCACTTTTGTCGTGTAAGAGCTATGTTTAATGAGCGAATGCAGCCCGTTAAGGTCGCTAACCCGTCAACCCCTGTTAACATATTAGGGTTTACCTCTGCGCCTACGGCTGGAGATCTTTTTCAAGTCTTTGAATCTGAACAAGATGCCAAGGACGTAGCAAACAGAAGAGCACAGTTACAAAGAGAGCAAGGTATTAGAACAACCAAGCACATCACATTGGATGAGATTGGTAGACGACTTGCAGTTGGTAACTTTAAAGAGCTAAAAGTAATTGTTAAAGCGGATGTGGATGGTTCTTCGGAAGCCCTTTCTGATTCGTTATTGAAGTTATCTACCGAAGAAATTCAAGTAAACGTTATCCATAAATCAGTTGGTCAAATTACCGAATCTGATGTGTTGTTGGCAAGTGCCTCTGATGCGATTATAATTGGTTTCCAAGTACGACCAGCAGCCTCTGCTAGGAAACTAGCTGAAGCTGAAGAAATCGATATCCGATTATATTCTGTTATTTACAAGGCCATAGAAGAAATTAAGTCTGCAATGGAAGGTATGCTTGCTCCAGAATTTGAAGAAAAGATTACTGGTAACGCTGAGATTAGAGAAGTATTTAAGATCACTAAAGTGGGTACAGTCGCAGGTTGTATGATTACCGATGGTAAGATACAGCGCGATAATAAGGTTAGACTTATCCGAGATGGTGTAGTTGTATACTCAGGTATGTTAGCGGCATTAAAACGATTTAAAGATGATGTTAAAGAAGTAAATCGTGGCTTTGAATGTGGTATGCAAATCAAGAATTACAATGACATCCGATTAAATGATATCATCGAATGTTATACTGAGGTTGAGGTCAAACGTAAGTTGAAATAAACCATTTCCCTTCATGCGTATCCAAATCAAACTTTTAATTATTGGCATATGTGCCATTTTATCAGCATGCGATAAATTACCTGGAAACGATGTAGAAAAAATGCAATTCGACTTGGTCAACATCAATGATCAATACCAAGTGGCTTTACCCAGTTTTATGTCAGAAGCCTCCAACCTAAGTGAAGATGCCTCTTTGCAATACCAAAGCCTATTTAAAGAGTTATATACTGTTGTTGTTGACGAGTCTTTATCTGAATTTAAGGATGGCTATCAAGAAATTGACTACTACGATGACGCGCTAAGCGTTTTAGACAATTACGTTAAAATTCAATATGAATCTATCATAGAAGAGCTTGACATTACATCTGATGTAGTTCAAAAATCTGTTAAAATTAATGGTTTGCCTGCAAGAATTATTGAATTTGACGCCAAGGTTGAAGACATAGATGTTCCCATCACCTACTATTATACCTTTTACGAAGGGGATGACGATTTGTATTTAATGTTATCATGGACATTGAAGTCAAGAAGGACAAAATACCAACCCGTCCTTGAAAAAATTGCTAAATCGTTTCGTTTGATTCAGGACAAAGACTAAATGATATAGTGTTTCAATACCGAACACATTTAGCACAACTTCTACCCCAAATCTAATGCAATATTCGGGTCCCAATAAACCGTGGCAAGTTGCTGTATTTGATTTTCAACTATAACCACACCCTCATCAGAAAGTAACTGCTCCATCGGTATTCCCCTAAAATGTGCTTTGCCTGTTAAGAGGCCTTGCTTATTAACAACTCGATGAGCCGGTATTTGATGTTGTGTATTGTTTAAAGCATTTAACGCCCAACCAACCATTCGACTGGACTTTGCAGTGCCTAGATACTTTGCTATCGCACCGTATGAGGTAACACTTCCATGGGGAATAAGTTCCACCACTTGATACACCAATTCGAAAAATGAATTTGATTTATCATCTCCGTGCAACCTTTTATCCTTAGGCATAGTCTTTGTAGCAAACTTAAAACATTATAGAGCTTATTTTTGTACAAACTTGAACACTTCAATATATGAGATTCATAAAAACCACCTTACTGTTGTTAATTGTTGGATTAGGGGTAAAAGCCCAACACAACATCACATTTACGGTGAACGGATTACAACCAGGTGATGAGTGCATTATAGCACATTACTATGCAGATCAAAACAGAATCGTTGACACCTCGATAGTAAACCCAAATGGTGATGTCATTTTTCGAGGTGTTGAAAAATTGCTGAACGGCGTTTACATTATCGTTTTACCAAAAAAGACATTTATGGAATTTATCGTTCCGAATGACGATCAAGAATTCCACATTACCCTTGATACAAGTTTATCCTCATTGAGCAAGTCGGCAGAAGGATCAATAGACAATCAGGTGTTTTTTGAATTTGACAAGTTTGCCATAAGTCCTGGAAAACGAAAAAGAGAATTAATTGAATTCTTTCCGACGTGTGAAACTGACGCATGTAAAGAAGAGACTAGGGCTAAAATTAAAATTGTTGACGCCGAGGTTGACGCCAAAAGATTAGAACTGATCGAAACTTATGCATCCACCTTCACTTCAAAATTATTGAAGGCCGTGATGGTCGTTAAGGTTCCTGAATCCCTTAAAGGTGATACAACAGGCAAGCAGTATGACTATTTCAAAGCCCACTATTGGGACAACATTGATTTGACGGATGATGGCATGTTGCGTACGCCTGTTTTTAAAGGCAAACTAGAATACTACTTCGGAAAACTTGTTGTACAGCAACCTGATACACTGATTCCAGCCATTGATGAGCTCCTTACACGAATTGATAAGGGTGGCGCAATGGAATTGTACAAATACGTGATATGGTGGAACACCAATCATCATGAAGAGTCTAAAATGATGTGTATGGATAAAGTATTGCATCACATGGCTAAGTCGTATTACTGTGCAGGTAAATGTTTTTGGGCAGACTCTACGCTTGTTGCAAAAATGTGCGAACATGCTGGTAAAATTGGCCCCACACGTTGCGGTGTCGTTGCACCTGACATGAAATTACAAGACACCACTTTTGCACGTAGCTACGAACTGCATAAAATTTCAGCTCCAGTTACGGTTGTGGTTTTTTGGGATCATGAATGTGGTCACTGTAAAAAGGAAATTCCAAAGTTGAAACTCATGTATGACAGCATGAAAGTTCTTGGCGTTGAAGTGTACTCTGTATACACTCAGGCAGATTGGGAAGGTTGGAAGGAATATATCAGAGCTAACGATTTAAATTGGCTCAATGTAATGGATGCCTTTAATGAGGCTACTTATAGGGAAGACTACAACATTATATCTACACCACAAGTATACATGCTCGACCATAACAAGGTGATTCGATTTAAAAATCCGCCTGCAGATAATGTGGGTCGAATTGCAGAAATTATGCTTAAGGAATACAACCAAACGATTACAGCACCAAAACAATAAAAATTAGAATTAGCCCTTATATCGGTATGAGATTTATACAAGCGACCATCCTTACTTTGTTGATTGGTATTTCATCAGCAAATGCACAATACGACATCCGTTTTAAAGTCAATGGGCTTAGTGCAGGTGATGAATGCATTTTGGCGCACTATTATGCCGATAAAAACAAAGTAATCGATACTGCCGCTGTAGACAATCAAGGTTATGTTAAATACCAAGGTGAAGGCAAACTATTAAACGGGGTCTACATCCTTGTGCTGCCTCAAAAATCATATTTAGAACTCATCGTCCCGAATGACGACCAAGACTTTACCATTGAATTCGATACAACGTTATCCCCTCTTAAAAAATCATCCACCGGTTCATTGGACAACCAATTGTTTATTGAGTTTGATAAGTTTTCGGTAGCTCCCGGATCTAAAAAACGGGCTTTAATAAAAGATTATAGAGCCTGTGTTGATGACAGTTGCAAGCAACGCATCAAGGAAGAGGTTGAAGCATTAGATAATGAAATTGATGTAAAACGGAAGGAAATCATTGCAAACTACCCAAATACATTCACAGCTAAGCTGTTTAAACCTATACTAGAAATTGAGATTCCAGAAGATTTAAAAGGTGACAAAACTGGTAAGGCTTACGCATATTACAAAAAACACTTTTGGGATAGTTTTGACTTATCAGATGATGGTTTGTTACGTACCCCGATCTTTCAAGGCAAATTAGAGTATTACATTACCAAGGTTGTCCTCCAAGACCCTGACACGTTAATACTTGCTATTGACGACTTGTTATCTAGGATTGAAGCAGGAGGTGCCATGGACATGTTTAAATATGTGGTGTGGTGGAATACCAACCATCACGAAGAGTCTGAGCGGATTTGCATGGATAAGGTGTTGTATCACATTGCAAAAAACTATTACCTAAAGGGTAAATGTGAATGGGCTGATTCAACAACGATTGCGAACATGACTGATTATATTAAAAAGGCAAAAAATATACAGTGTGGTAGCATTGCACCAAACATGAAGTTGGTGGATACAACCTATTTGCGAAGCGTTGAACTTTATAAAATTAAATATCCCGTTACCATCGTGGTTTTTTGGTCACATACCTGTGGTCATTGTAAAGAAGAAATTCCTAAACTGAAGCAGATGTATGACAGTTTGCATGATAAGGGTGTTGAGATTTACGCCGTATACACTGGAAGCGACGTTACAGGCTGGAAAAAATATATTAGAGAAAATAAGCTCACATGGCTAAACCTAGTTGATGCGCATAATAACTCTACTTACAAAAAGGACTACAATCAGGTAAAAACACCTGAAGTGTTTTTGCTAGATCAACACAAAACGATCAAGTACAAAAATCCGCCAGCTGAAAACGTAGGAAAAATAGTTGAAATGATGCTGGAGGAACATAACAAAGAAACGGCTGATACCCCGAAATAAATTTACTTCAGTTTAGCCTTCACAGTTTTATACAATTCCCCTGCATAAAATGCGATTCCGATGTTGTAATATGGTCCGCTAAGCGTTGAGAATGACGTCCCAAAACTCATTCTAACACCCATTCCGGCCTTTATTCCAACCCAATCATAGAAATAATAGATGGCGTTTGCTCCTATTTCTAATGGCACAACCATTTTATTCGTGTTTTCTTTTAAATCCCTGTTAATACGTTGCGTGTATTGGTTTACACCCCAGCCTAGTTGAACAGGGTAACTTAATTTCCAACGATTCTTCCGGTAAAATGTGTACTCGGTTTGTAACCCCCAATACACCATTTGATTGGTGGTTATAGTGGTGTCTGTTTTATCATTGATTCGATTATCAACTGCCACATTGGGCATATAATTTAGTGCCAATTCGAATCGTAGTTTTTTATTGTAATCCAGCCCAGCAAACAATCTCATCGTTCTACTTGGATCACCTGAAACAGAAGATATTTTACTATTAATGCCAAAAACGAAATGAGGTTTATATCCTAATGCTGTTCGGACACTATCCTTTATTTGGGCAGAACATGAATTCCCCATAAAAAACCCGAAAGCAGCAAATATTAAAAGGACGTGCCTTATCATGAACGATTTAAATATTTTTGCAAATAACAAAAAACACTTTGCTATTTAACTCCATTGCCTTTCTGATTTTTTTACCGGCGGTTATTATACTGTACTATCTGCTGCCTCAGAAATTTCGATGGTTCCTTTTATTGACAGCAAGTTATGTGTTTTACGGTTCCTGGAAAATTGAGTTTTTAAGCTTGATTCTCTTCTCGACTATTGTGGACTTTATTGTTGCTAAACAGATGCACAAAGCACAGCAAGTCTGGCGACGAAAGGTTTTGTTAAGCATCAGTTTAACGGCAAATCTAGGCCTGTTGTTCGTCTTTAAATACCTTGGACTATTTATGCCATTTGTCGATCCTATGATTGCAAATATCTACTCGGTTGACCACCCTTTCTTGGGCTTTATACTGCAAGGCATTTATTTTACAATTCCGGTAGGCATCTCGTTTTATACTTTTCAAACACTCAGTTATAGTTTGGATGTGTATGCTAGAAGAATTGAGCCCGAAACTCATTTTGGACATTTTGCCCTATTCGTAACCTTCTTCCCCCAATTGGTTGCTGGACCAATAGAACGTTTCTCCAGGTTAATGCCACAACTAAAGGAAAAACATGAAGCTACCTACCGCCAATTTCAAATGGCCTTTAGGTTAATGCTGTATGGGTTTTTTATTAAAATGTGCATTGCCGATAACCTCGCTCCTTTGGTAGATTCGATATACGAACATCCAGAACAGTATAACGGATGGAGTACTTGGTTTGGCACTTTTGCATTTGGTTTGCAGATTTACACTGACTTTGCTGGCTACTCTTTAATCGCACAAGGTGCAGCCTTGTGTCTTGGAATAAAACTTATAGATAATTTTAAAACCCCTTATTTCAGTACTAGCATTGGTGAGTTTTGGAACAGATGGCATATTTCACTCTCGTTCTGGTTTCGCGATTACGTTTACATACCCTTAGGTGGCAATAAGGTTACAATACTCCGTTGGGTAGTAAACATATTAGCTGTGTTTATCATCAGTGGTTTTTGGCATGGGGCGAATTACACCTTCTTGGTTTGGGGAGCGATACATGGGATTTTATACCTTTTT